>DAOTYP010000179.1:0-6522 GCA_034434975.1 Anaerolineae bacterium
CCGACGGCTCATCGGCAAGGAGGTCAGCGACGCGATCCGCGCGACCGATGCCCGCCTACGCGAACTCGGCATTGATTCGGTGGATGCCCTGCGAGACCTCGGTCGCAACATCGCAGGCTTCTCCCCTGAGCAGGAGGAGAAAAACCGAGAACTCAAAGAGTTTCTCCTTAACAAATTCTACCGCCACTATCGGGTTATGCGCATGGCCAGCAAGGCCAGCCGCACACTGACCGACCTATTTCAGGCATACATGAAGCAGCCCCTGATGCTCCCCCCTGAAACGCGCGCCAAAGAGAAAGATGAGCCTGAGGGCCTGCGTCGCGTCATCTGCGACTACATCGCGGGCATGACGGATCGCTATGCTTTGGCCGAGCACGCGCGGCTTTTTGACCCGAACGAGCGCACCTAGAAGCCGGCTTGCCCCACCCCTACCGACCTCATCATCGCAAGGATCGCCCGCCCCCAGGAAGAGCGACGCCCAGCGTCGGCCCCCCATTCGCGGCCGCTTGCTGCCAGGGGACGGGAAAGGTTCCGTTTTTCTTGACAAATCCAGGCGCTTAGAGTATCCTAGCCCAGACTGGCATCACTTCCTTAGAAGTATCCATACTGGGCATGATGCTCTGTGCCTACCGTGTAGGTAGCGGCATGAGCGAAAGCGAACTCCCCTTCTGGATCGGCTTCAACAAGGTGCGCGGTATCGGTCCGGTGCGCCTGAGGGCCCTGCGCACCTATTTCGGTGAACTCAGCGTCGCCTGGCGCGCGGCACCGGAGGCCCTGCGCGCCGCCGGCCTGGACCGTCGCTCCCTGGAGAACCTCCTCAACGCCCGTCAAAAGTTAGATTTGGGGATGGAAGTGGCCAGATTAGAACGAGCCGGAGTGCGGGTGATCACGATAGATGCCCCTGATTACCCCCATCGGCTCAGCCGCATCCCGGATGCGCCGCCTGTCCTTTATGTAAAGGGTGATCTCTCCGCGCAAGACGACTTGGCTCTGGCGGTGGTGGGCACGCGGCGCGCGACCCCTTACGGACGCCAAGCGACCCGAGAGATCGTGAGCGAACTGGCGCGTCACGGCGTCACCATCATCAGTGGCCTGGCGCGCGGCATTGACAGCGAAGCCCATCAGGCGGCGCTGGAGGCAGGGGGGCGCACCATCGCCGTCCTAGGCTGCGGATTGGACATCATCTATCCCCCGGAGCATGTGCATCTGGCCGAGCGCATCTGCCATCAAGGGGCGCTCGTTTCCGAGTACGCCCTCGGCACGCCCCCGGAAGCGGCCAACTTTCCACCTCGCAATCGGATCATCAGCGGGCTGGCTTGGGGCGTCCTCGTCACGGAGGCGGGCTTAGGCTCAGGCGCGCTCATCACCGCCGATTACGCCCGGGAACAGGGGCGCGAACTCTTTGCCGTCCCCGGCAGCATCTTCCAAAGGAGCAGCGACGGCACGAACCGCCTTCTACAGGAAGGGGCTAAGGCCGTGCTCAACGCGACCGATATCCTAGACGAGCTGCGCATCGCCGAAGCAACCGCTACGGAAGAGGAGGAAGCCCAGCAGGCAACGGAACTCATCACCAGCGACCCGATAGAGGCAAGGCTTCTGGAGCAATTGTCGGCGGAACCGCGCCATGTGGATGAGGTCAGCCGCGCGGTGGGGCTCCCCATCGCGGCGGTCAGCAGCGCGTTGAGCATCATGGAATTGAAGGGCTTGGTCCGCGAGGTAGGCGGCATGAACTACGTGGCCGCTCACGCGCGTCGGGTTGCATAGAAGGCGTCGCCGCCGCATACGACGGTGTGATCTGGGAGGTCGTGCTCCATGTACGCTGTCATCCTGGCCGGAGGGATCGGGACGCGTCTGTGGCCCCGCAGCCGGCAAGCGACGCCCAAGCAACTGCTAGACCTGGTGCGCCCAGGCATCACGATGCTGCAAGACACCTGCGAACGGGTGCGCCCCTTGGTGCCGCCGGAACGGTGGTATGTGGTTGCTGGCGAATCCTATCGCGCGTTGATTCAGGAGCAACTGCCGGACATGCCGCCGGAGAACTTCCTGGGAGAACCCTCGGCACGAGGAACCGCGCCAGCCATCGCTTTAGCGGCGACCCACATTCGGCACAAAGACCCGGAAGCCATCATGATGGCCCTTCCTGCCGACCACATCGTGGCTGATACCGAGGCATACCAACGGGCCCTGAGCGCGGCCGCCGCCCATGCCCGCGCAGGCTACCTGGTCACTTTGGGCATCCAGCCCCGCGGCCCTGAAACGGGATACGGCTACATTGAACGAGGACGTCTCCTCCCCCGCGCGGATGGCGGCATCGCCTACCGGGTCGTGCGTTTCGTAGAGAAGCCTGACCGCCCTACCGCCGAACGTTTCGTCGCCTCTGGTCGGTTCTATTGGAACGGCGGCATCTTCGTCTGCCGTGTGCGCGACATGTTGGCGGAGATTGAGCGCCTCCTGCCGGACCTGGCCCGCGCCTTGGCCGAGATAGAGGCGGCCTTAGATGGTGAGCAGGCGACGGAGGTGATCGCGCGCGTCTGGCCGAGCGTGCCCAACATCACCATAGACTACGGGGTCATGGAGCGGGCAAATCGGGTTGCGGTCGTGCCCTTGGACGCGGGGTGGAGCGATGTGGGCACCTGGTCTTCCTTGTCGGACTGCTTGCCGAGCGACGCAGCCGGCAACGTGATCCTGCAAGGTAACCACGTCGCCTTGGATACCTCCGGCACCATCGTCTATTCCCATCGGGCCGATCGCGTGATCGCCACCATCGGCCTTCACGATTTCGTCGTCGTAGATACGGGCGATGCGCTGCTGATCTGCCCTAAGGAGCGCGCCCAAGATGTGAAGAAGATCGTGGACACGCTCAAACAGCAAGGGCGCGAGGAACTGTTGTAAACATGGTAGACGGAGCAAAAGGCAAAAGGATCATATTGCATGAACGATCACGCTAACATGTCAGGGAGTCCGAAGATGTCTGAGGTCTTAGAGGCCTATTGCGTGAAGTGCAAAACCAAACGTCCCCTTCAAGACGCACAGCCGGTCTTCACGGCCGGCGGCAAGCCGGCGACGCAGGGGATTTGCGCTACCTGCGGCACCAAGCTCACCCGCCTGGGACGAACGCTGGCTCACGAGGGGCTCATACCGCCTGATCCTGCCCCTCACCCCCAGGCGGCCGACACGCAACGAAAAAAGCATAGATCGGCAACGGGGGAACGCAAGGCGCAACGCGACCTTGCCGGCCCCTACCCGGGCGCGATAGGCAAGATGGTTATCGTAGAATCGCCGGCCAAGGCTCGCACAGTAGGGCGTTTCCTGGGCAAAGACTACACGGTGCGCGCCTCCGTGGGCCATGTGCGAGATCTTCTGCGCTCCGAGCTCTCGGTAGATGTAGAACATGATTTCGCGCCCAAATATCGCGTGCCCAATGAGAAGAGGGAGGTCGTCAAAAGCCTTCAGGCCGAGGTGAAGAACGCGGCCGAGGTTTATCTGGCCACCGACCCGGACCGCGAAGGCGAAGCCATCGCGTGGCATCTCATGGAAGCGGCTCACATCTCGCCGCAGCAGGCCCGGCGCGTGGTCTTCCATGAGATCACTAAGCCTGCCATAGACGAGGCTTTCGCCCATCCACGCGAGTTGAACATGCAATTGGTCCACGCACAACAGGCGCGTCGCATCCTGGATCGCCTCGTAGGCTACAAGATCAGCCCCTTGTTGTGGGAGCGGGTACGCGGCCACACCAGTGCCGGGCGCGTGCAGTCGGTGGCGCTGCGCCTCATCGTTGAACGAGAACGAGAAATCCAATCCTTCGTGCCGGTGGAATACTGGTCCATAGAAGCGGAGTTGGCGAAACGCCTCAGGCTCGGTTCTCAACCTGCGAAGCCGCGCGAGACCTTTACCGCCCGCCTCGTGCGCATCCGCGGCCAGGAAGTGGACCTGAAGAACCGGGACGAGGCCATGAAGGCCGTGACCGACCTGGAGCACGGAGCCTACACGGTCATCAAGGTGAAACGCGGTGAGCGGCGACGCAACCCCTCGCCGCCTTTCACGACCAGCACCATGCAACAGGAAGCCTCCCGCCGCCTTGGCTTCACCGCCAAGCGCACGATGGCCGTCGCGCAGGCCCTCTACGAGGGCGTACCCCTTGGCGAAGAAGGGAACGTCGGCCTCATCACCTACATGCGCACCGATTCCACCAACGTCGCCGAGGTGGCCCAGGCCGAGGCCCGCGCGTTCATCGGTAAGGAGTACGGCCCTAACTTCTTGCCGCCCACCCCACCGGTTTACAAGACACGCACGAAAGGCGCCCAGGAAGCCCATGAAGCGATCCGGCCCACCTCGGTCTTCCGCACACCCGCTAGCGTGCAGAAATACCTGGAGCGAGACCAGGCGAGGCTGTATGAACTCATCTGGAAGCGGTTCATCGCCAGCCAGATGTCCCCCGCCATCTTTGATACGGTCTCGGTGGACATCGGGGCCGAACCTGCCGGGCGGGATGGACAGCATGCCGCCGCTTCCACCGAGCCGACCTACCTTTTCCGCGCGTCGGGCTCTACCGTGCGCTTCCCTGGCTTCCTGACCGTGTACGAAGAGGCGCGCGACGAGGACGCTGCCCAGGGAGAAGAAGAGAGCAACAAAATGCCCCCATCGCTCACCGACGGTGAGCCTTTGGACCTCATCCGGCTGTTGCCGGAACAGCACTTCACCCAGCCGCCTCCTCGCTACACCGAAGCGACGCTGGTGAAAGCCTTGGAAGAGTACGGCATCGGCCGTCCTAGCACCTACGCCCCTATCATCAGCACGATCCTGACGCGAGGCTACGTGGAGCGGATTGATCGGCGACTGCACCCTACGCAGATCGGCTTCATCGTAAACGATCTGGTTGTGCAGCACTTCCCAGAGCAGGTGGACGTGGGTTTCACCGCGCAGATGGAAGCGAAATTGGACGAGATCGCCAGCGGCGAGCGGGATTGGGTACAAGTGGTACGAGAGTTCTACGAGCCCTTTGCCCAGGCCCTGGCCCGCGCTGAAAAGACGATGGCCCACGTCAACCACGGCGATGAGCCGACCGGCGACCTGTGCGAGAAGTGCGGCAGCCCGATGGTGGTGAAATTCGGACGCTACGGCAAATTCATCGCCTGCTCCAACTATCCCGCCTGTCGCAACACGAAATCCTTTGCCGCCAAGACGGGAGCCCACTGCCCTCGTTGCGGCGGCGACCTCCTGGAGCGCAAGACACGGCGTAATCGCATCTTCTACGGTTGCGCCAACTATCCCGCTTGCAACTTCAGCACCTGGAATCGTCCCCTGGCGATGCCTTGCCCTCACTGCGGCGGCTTGCTGACGGTGCAAGGTAAACAGCCCGTCGCCCAATGCACTCAATGCGAAAGGGAATACGACCTGGACAAACTGGAGGCTTCCGAGCCTGCCATGATGGAGGAGAGCCATGCCTGATAGCCCCTTTGCCCCGCGCCTGGAGAGGCTAAGGGCCATCCTCGCCGAGAGGCGGCTAGACGCTATCCTGATCGCGCAAGGCGAGAATCGGCGTTACCTGAGCGGCTTCACGGGGTCTAGCGCCTGGCTTTTGATCTCGCGCGATCAGGCCCTCATCGCGAGCGATTTCCGCTACTATGAGCAGATAGAGAAAGAGTGCCCGGACTTCGTGCTGGTGAAGGTCGCCGCCCAGTTCACCGACGTGCTGCCGGAGATGGTCAAGACGGTCGGGGCCAAACGCCTGGGCTTTGAGGCCGCCGCTGTGACGGTCGCACAACTGCAGAAGTGGCGGGCTGCCACGCCAGGGACGCGCTGGTTTGCCACCTATGAACTGGTGGAGCAGATGCGCGCGTCCAAAGACGAAGGTGAGATCGCTACCTTGCGGGAAGCCATAGCGCTCACCGATCGCGCCCTAGCCTACGGCCTGGAACAGGTGCGACCCGGCATGACCGAGCGCGAATTGGCATGGCTTCTGGAAGCGTACATGCGTACTAACGGCGCGGAGGGTGTCTCCTTTGAGCCTTTGGTGCAGGCCGGCCCTCACAGCGCGATGCCCCACTATAAATCGGGCGAAGGTGTGATTCGGGAAGGGGAGCCCCTCTTGATAGACATGGGCGCGAGGGTGAGGGGATACTGTGCCGACCTGACACGCACCGTCTGGGTGGGCCGTGAGCCGGACGATACCTTTCGCCAAGTTTACAA
The DNA here is from genome assembly GCA_034434975.1 of Anaerolineae bacterium. GTDB lineage: Bacteria > Chloroflexota > Anaerolineae > JADYZS01 > JADYZS01 > JADYZS01. The sequence goes on from DAOTYP010000179.1 coordinate 6,190, forward strand.
CGTCGTGCTGCGGGCTCAGGAGGAAGCAGAAAGGGCCATCCGCGCCGGCATGATCGGCAAAGATGCTCACGCCTTGGCGCAGAAGGTGATAGACGACGCGGGCTATGGCCCTTATTTCGGCCATGGCTTAGGACACGGCGTCGGCCTCGCCATCCACGAGAAGCCCAGCGCAGGGCGCATCTCAGAAGATGTGTTGGTGCCCAACAGCGTGGTCACCGTAGAACCTGGAATCTACATCCCAGGCTGGGGTGGAGTGCGCATAGAAGACGTGGTGCTGGTAGCAGATCACGGCGTTGAGGTCCTGACAAGGGCCCCCAAGGAGCCGATCCTTAA
>DAOTYP010000180.1:0-5493 GCA_034434975.1 Anaerolineae bacterium
CCCTCCACGCGACGCCGCGGCCCATCGCCGCGCCCGCGTCTTCTGAGCCGACCACGCCTCGGGTGACCTACCGACTCCTCAACCGCACGATCCCGACCGCGGTCATGCACCTCTACTCGCGCGAGGAGTTGCCCCTCGTCGCGTTTACGATGGTGAACCGGATGAGCACGCCCTGCGCCGTCGTCGTCACCTCGCAGATTGAGCAGTACTCCTTCAGCCGCAGCGATACCCTTTACCTGGCGCCGGGCGCGCGCGGAACGGTGGTCCAACTCCCCGTCTTGCGGCTGGACGAGATTCGTCGCCTCAACGTGTTGACGCGAGGGGTCTTGCACCTGCGGGCCAGTTACATCGCCAACGGCCAAGAGTCGCTCCTTTGGATGCAGGACGAGGACGTGCAGTTCCTGGCGCGAGAGGTGATGACCTGGGCCATCATCGTAGATGAGCACACGGCCCATGATCTCTCGCACCACATTGCGGCGTGGGTGCAGCCCCATGATCCCGCTGTGGCCGACCTGGCCCGCGAGGCGAAAGATCATCTGCCGCCGGGGGTGGAGTTCGGCTATTGGGGGAGGCCTGGCGATCCGGCTGAGGAGGTGCGTTGGCAGGTACGGGCGATCTTCTTGGCCGTGCAGGCGCGCGGCCTGGAGTACATCCATGCGCCCATAGCCTTCGGCCTGCGCGAAAACGAGGTGCATCAGACCGTGCACCTGCCGGCCTTCGTTTTGGCTCATCGCCAGGCCAACTGCATTGACCTCGTCGTCCTGTATGCCAGCCTGATGGAGCGGGTAGGGCTGCATCCGGCCCTGTTGATCATCCCTGGCCACGCCCTGGTGGGGTGGGAGACCTGGGCGGATTCCGGCCAGTACGAGTTCTTAGAGGCTACCTGGACGCGCGCCGGCTACACCTTTGAAGCGGCCCTGGCCCAGGGCAACAGGACCTATCGGCAGTACCAGCCCTTCTTGGGGCGCCCCATTTTTGATCCGCGCGGGTTCGCGGTGCTCCATGATTTGCGTCGCCTGCGCGCGCGCGGGATTACGCCGATGGCCTGACGTTCGCGCGCGGCGCGTCGTCGACCAGCCAGCGCCTGACGGCCTCCTCAATCGCTGGCAACGGCGTCCTCTCCAGGTCGTACCAGCGGATGCTGGGGTCGTCGGCGCGAAACCAGTTGGCTTGCTGGCGGACGAAGCGACGTGTGGCGCGGCGCATCTCGGCTATCGCTGCGTCCAACGTACATCGCCCCGCTAGGTACCTTCCGATCTGACGGTAGCCGACGCCCGTCAGTGCAGGGAGGTTCAGGCTGTATCCCCTCTCAACGAGGCTGCGCACCTCTTCCACCAGGCCGGCGGCCAACATCTCATCTATGCGGCGGTCAATCCTTTGGTAGAGGATGGGGCGCGGCCTTGTCAGGCCGAGTTTCAAGATGCGGTAGGGGGGTGGGCGACGTTGCTGGGCCTCGGAAGCAGGCTTCCCTGTGGCGAGGCACACCTCCAGGGCGCGAATGACGCGGCGGACGTTGCGGGGGTCTATGCGCGCTGAGGCCACGGGGTCAAGATGCTGCAGCCTAGCATGCAGGGCCGCCGCGCCGTCTCGCTGGGCCTCGGCCTCCAACTGGGCGCGCAAGGCGGGGTGAGGGGGCACGCGCGGGATCAGGAGGCCTTCCGTCACCGCGCGCACGTAGAGGCCGCTGCCGCCGACGAGAAAAGGGAGACGCCCTCGGCGGTGGATGTCGGCGATGGCGGCGTAGGCGAGAGCCTGGTATTCGGCTACGGTGAGCGTCTGGTCGGGCTCCAAAAGGTCCAACAGATGGTGAGGGACGCGGGCGCGCTCTTGGGGCGTCGGCTTCGCGGTGCCGATGTCCATCCCGCGATAGACCTGACGCGAATCCGCCGAGACGATCTCACCTTCTAGGCGTTCCGCCAGGTAAAGGGCGGTGGCGCTTTTGCCGACGGCCGTCGGCCCGACGATCACGATCAGAGGGGGATGGCTCATCGCTTCAGCGCGGCGTCAGGTTCAGAGGGGGAGGCGCCTGCAAGCGTGCGGCGATCTCGCGCATCTCGGAGGCCGAGCGACCGGCCTGCCAGAGGAAGACGCGGATGCCGTTCTTCCCCGTGAACTCGGCGGCGCCCGCCGTGTATAGCCATGACAAGACGGCCTGCGCGTTCTCTTCGCCCATCTCGTGGTAGGGGCTCCAGACAAGCCATAGCCGCCCACGTTCTTGCGCGACCCGTTGCACCTCGGCCAGGCTCTTGGGCTCCCAGAGGGTATGGCGCAGGGCGGGCGCGTACAGGCCGAGCGTCTCCTCCATGTGGGGCACCAGGATGGCGTCTGCGGGCTGAGCGTAGCGGGCGAGGAGGCCGACCGCCTCTCGCCACGATTCCTTCGGCCAGGCGTAATAGGCCCGTGTGCGCGCGCCGATGAAGATGAGCAAGAAGGCGACCAGAGCGGAGACCAGCACGGGCTCCGCGCGGCGTAGGCGAGGAAGGAGCCTGCCCGCTATCCTTGCCAAGGTCGTCGTCCCTTCCGCGATCAGCAGGAGGTAGATGGGGAGGATAGGCAAGAGGTAGCGGGGTTCCACCGGAAATCCGCGGCGCATGAGGAACCAGGCTGCGACGCCGGTCGGCAGCAGGAGCCAGGCGATGGGGAAGGCGGCGGCCGTTGGACGGACGTAGGCCAGGCGCGCCAAGCCCAGGAGCAGCAAACCGCCCATGATCCATCCGAACTTGCCGGCCAGCAACAACTGGGCCTGCACGCCGCCGATGGCTGCGGAGAGGCTGGCGAGGGGCGAGGTAGGCCAGTCGGGCGCCACGGCCAACCCTAAGGCCTGCCGGCTCAGCATCCAGGCGGAGCGGAGCCAGGGCATCATGGCCCAGGAGAGGAGGGCCAGAAGGACCGTCGCGACGAAGCGCGTCAGGAGCGCGCGCACGAGGCGAGGTTCCCTTCGCGACCTCGCCGCGCACCAGGCTACGAGGAAGGCCACGGGGAGCACGAACACGAGCGCGAAGTAGTGGGTGTTGAAGGCCGCGAGGGTCGCCAAGGTATAACCCCACCAGGCGCGAGGGCGGCCTTCTGCCAGCCAGCGCCAGGCTAGGTAGAACGCGCATAACTCCGCCAGGCAAAAAAGGGCATAAGGCCTCGCCTCTTGAGAGTATTGGATGTGAAGGGGGAAGGGCGCGAGCAGGGCGGCGGCTGTCAGGCTGGTGGGAGCGTGGCGGGTCAGGGCATAGGCGGTCAGGTAGAGAAGGGGCACGGTCAGGATGCCGAGAAGGGCCGCATGGAAGCGCAAGGCATACTCGCTCAGGCCGAGGCCCAGGAAGGCAACCTGCAGGAGGTAATCCAAAGGGACGCCGGAGTAAAACGTCAACTGGCCGAAGAAGTAAGGGACGCCGAGGCGCGCCAGGGTAACCTGGGTGATCTCGTCCAGCCAGAGGCTTTTGGCGGCCAGGTGGTTCCAGCGGAACCAGGCCGCGGCGAGGCAGATGAGGAGCAGGAGCGCCTGCGTCGCTTTACCCGTCGCAGGGCCGTGGGGGGCAAGAGGGTTCGTTCGGCTCATCCTTCCACCGCGTCCTTCAGCCAACGGATGTGCATCTGGTCGCCCGTCAGGTCTACCGCGGCGACATCTATGCGCCAAGGCCCTTGCCAACCCCAAGCCTGCACCGCGGCCTCGGCCAGCGCGCGCAGCCGCGCCTGCTTGGCCGGCGTAACCGATTCTTCGGGGGGGCCCAGCGCCTCGCTGCGGCGCGTGCGCACCTCCACCAGCACGAGCGTGTCTGCACTGCGGGCCACGATGTCCAGTTCACCTTGTGTGCAGCGCCAGTTGCGCGCCAGGATCGTGCAGCCCTGCAAGGTCAGGTAGCGGGCAACCCACTCTTCCCCTTTCTTCCCGACCTTGCGGCGCGAGGGGGTCACAGCCAGGCCTCCTGGGTCGGCGCGACGGGCTGCATCCGTCCCAGGCGGAGGAGTTCGGCCACCGGCGCGAAGGTGCGTCGGTGTTGCTCGCTGAGGCCGAGGCGCAGCAAGGCCGCGCGGTGGGCGGGCGTGCCGTACCCCTTGTGTTGCGCGAAGCCGTAGCCCGGTAGGCGGCCATCTAGAGCGCGCATGAGGCCGTCGCGGGTTACCTTAGCGACGACCGAGGCGGCGGCGATGCTGTAACTCAGGGCGTCGCCGTGCACGATGGCCCATTGCGGGAGATGAACGTCGGGCAGGTGGACATAATCAAGCAGGAGGCCGTCTGCCGGAGGCTGGAGTTGGGCGACGGCGCGTTGCATCGCCAGCCGCGTCGCCGCGGCGATGCCGAGGGCGTCTATCTCATGGGATTCCGCTCGTCCTATGCCGATGCCGAGGGCCCAAGTGCGTAGGCTGGCGTATAATCTCTCGCGCTGTTGGGGGGGCAGTTGTTTGGAGTCGCGCAACCCTTGGAGGGAAGCAGGAAGTTGAGGGGTGGGGGGGAGGATGACCGCGCTGGCGATCACGGGCCCGGCCCAAGCGCCGCGGCCCGCCTCGTCCACCCCGGCTATGTACGTGAAGCCGCGCCTCCACAAGGCTTCCTCTGCCGACCAGTTCGGCTCGGCCCGATACACGGCTTTCACCCCGCAGATGGCAAGAGGCACAGGGGAATGCCCTGTGCCTGCGCTCGTAAGCCCCGCAAGGTGCATCGTTGGGTTCGGTGGCTGGGGCTTTGGACTAGTACCTCTTCTGTTCTTTGAGGCGTGCAGATTTACCTTGTCGCTCCCGCAAGAAGTAGAGTTGTGCGCGTCGCACTCTGGCCCGGCGGACCACTTCAATTTTCTCCAGCCGAGGCGATTGCAAGAGGAAAGTGCGTTCCACGCCGACCCCGTGCGCGGCGATGCGCCGGACGGTGATGCTGGCGCTGCGTCCCCCGCCCTTCTTACGCATGACGACGCCCTCAAAGACCTGAACGCGCTCGCGGTTGCCTTCTATGATGCGATGGTGCACCCGAACCGTGTCCCCTGGCCTCAGTTCCGGAATGTTGGGATTGGGCTCCACCGCTTCCACGGACTGCATTAAGATGTTGCTCATGATTCACCTGGTGCTCGCTGGATTCCACAACAACCAAAAATTATAACACATATCTAGGCCTGAGCAAATTCGGCGGTGCGTTAAAAAAACGAGTGGGTTCAGGCGACCGTTGATCTCGCAGTTTGCCTGGACCCGCCTGGCACATCTTGTGAGCAACTGATTCGTCGGGCCCTGAAGTCATAAGATACAGTGGTCAACATCGCGTTGAACCCCTACATGCCCCCGGAGAGACTCGAACTCTCAACCTACTGATTCGAAGTCAGGCGCTCTGTCCACTTGAGCACTACCACAATACCTTGTGCTCTTATCTGAACCAATCCCCAACCCCTTGTGGTTTGGCGATATGATGAATCAATTGCTCACGTAATGTTAAAACGAAACAGCCTCGCCACCCTTGACGGACAGGCGAGGCTGTGCTACACTACCCCACGCCTGCGACGCCTCATCCGTCGTGGG
>DAOTYP010000181.1:0-6044 GCA_034434975.1 Anaerolineae bacterium
GCCGCTGGACGCCGAGGTGCCCGAGGCGATGGAGGAGGGCGAGCGTTCCCTGCAACGGGCGGAGGCCATCGCCGAGGAATTAGAAGAAGAGATTGAGACCGAGATCTTGCAATCTCGCCTGGCCGGGCCCGCCATCGTGGACGAGGCCAACGAACGCAACGTGGACCTGATCATCATGGGGCTTCCCTATCGCACCCGCCTCGGCGAGTTCTATCTGGGTAGCACGGCGACCTACGTGCTGAAGAACGCGCCGTGCCGGGTCTGGTTGTGCCGCGTGCAAATGGCGGACGGAAGGAAGTGAGGGTCAGCATGAGAGTGGTAATTCTGGGCTGCGGTCGAGTCGGTTCGGGCCTCGCGGAGAAACTGGCCGCGGAAGGCCATCAGGTGACCGTGATAGAGCAGGACCGCGAGGCGTTCCGTCGCTTGAGCCCTGACTTTCCGGGCGTGCAGGTGGTCGGCCTGGGGATTGATGAGGATGTCCTCCGGCGGGCCGGCATTGAGCAAGCCGACGCTTTCGTGGCGGCGGCGCCGGATGACAACATGAACATCATGGCGGCGCAGGTGGCCAAGGAGATCTTCGGCGTCCCCAGGGTGATCGCGCGGGTGTTTGATCCGCAACGGCAGGAGATATACCAAAGCCTGGGGCTGGAGACGATCTCGTCCACGGCCCTAGCGGTGGAGTTCATGTACAAGGCGCTGTTGACGCGGGGGCACGGTTCATGTACATCATCATCATCGGCGGCGGCAAGGTAGGATACTACCTGGCCAAGAGCCTGCTCTACACGGATAACGAGGTCCTGGTGATTGAGAAGGACGCGAAGAAGTGCGCCACCATCGCGGAGGAATTGGGCAGCATCGTGCTCCAGGGCGACGGCTGCGACCCTCGCGTCCTGAGGGAAGCGGGGATGGCGCGCGCCGATGTAGTGGTCGCGGTGACGGGCGGCGACGAGGTGAACCTGGTCGCCTGTCAGATCGCGAAGCGCTACTTCAACGTCCCTCGCACCGTGGCGCGCATCAACAACCCCAAGAACGAGGGCATCTTCAAGCGGCTGGGGATTGACGCCACCGTCTCCAGCACCGACGCCATCCTGGCCCAGATTGAACAGCAACGTCCGGGCTATGCGCTGGTGCACCTTCTCTCGCTGCGTGGGGCGGGCGTTGAGTTTCTGGAGATCAAGATCACGGAAGGCTCACCGGCGTTGGGGAAACCCTTGAAAGATCTGGGGATCCCCCAAGATGTCCTTCTCCCCCTGGTGCTGCGCGCCGGCAAGAGCATCATCCCCTACGGCGGAACGGTCCTGGAGCCGGGCGATGAGGTGATCGCCGTGACCTCGCCGCAGAGCGTCGGCACGCTGCGCAGCCTGCTGATCGGTTGAACGATCAGGGCTTGCCAGGGGCCTGTGCCTTGAGGAGGGCGGGGACCTGGCGGGCGATGTCGTCGCGCACCCGACGGAAGACGGCCAACACCTCCTCTTCCGTGCCCACGGCTTTGGCAGGGTCAGGGAAACCGAGGTGAACGCGCCGCCCGGACCCAAGCCAGACCGGGCAATCCTCCGCCGCGTCATCGCACACCGTGACCACCAGGTCAAAGGGAACCTGCCGGAACTCCTCTGCGGACTTAGAGCGTCCCCGATGCTCAATCCCGATCTCGCGCAGGACGAAAAGGGCTTTGGGGTGGACGAAGCCGGCGGGCTTGGTTCCCGCGCTGAACGCCTCCCATTCATCGCCTAAGCGGGCGTTGACGATGGCCTCGGCCATCTGCGAGCGGCAAGAGTTGCCGGTGCACAGGAACAGAACCTTGCGTTTCATGGCGTTGCGCTACCTTCGCTGGCCGCTATCTCTTCCCCTTCCCTCACCGCCTCCAGCGCGGGCCCGAGGCCCAGAAGGAGCAGCAGGGTCATGAGGACGGCGGAGATCAGGCACCAGATGCACACGGCGCGGAGCACGAAGACCTCTATGTAGGTCAGGTACGCTGAGAAGAGGGTCCCAAAAAGCGCCATGCCGAACAAGGCGAGCGGCGCGTGGGCGGCCAATGGATCGGAGCGGAAACGGCCCCACAGCCACGCGACGAAGATCGCCAGGTATCCCCCCGCGCCCAACACCCCCACCGGCAGCACGCCGAACAGCCGGGCGTAGGGGCTGCTTTGTACGGCGTTGCAATCACCCACCGGTCCGCAGACGGCAGGGGCGGCTTGTAGTTCCACATAGGAGAGGTAAAGCGCTACGCCCAGCCCGACTAAGGATAGGAGCGGGGTGGCCAGTTCCAGCCGTGCCGGGAGCCGATAGGCCAGGGCGCCTTGAAAGCCGCGCGCCACGGTCACGATCGTGTAGATCAGAGCGGCGATCATCCCCAGGAGGACGACGGTGGCCAGCGTCAGGCCGCTGAACCTGGGCTGCGCGGCCGGGGAGGTGCCCTCATAGGCGGAGGCAGGGGCGGGCGTCGGCAAGATGCCGGCCAGAACCTCCAGGCGGGGGTAATCCACGCCGCCGGCAGCCAGGTGTTTCTCTATCAACCCCGGCAACTGGGCCGGGATCTCCACCGAGCCTATCAGAACGCGATCGCCGATGACGAGGAACGGCACGCCGTATGGCCCGGGAACGCCGAGGGCGGCGGCCGTCTGCTCCAGCAGGTGCCATTTCTGCTCGTCGGTAACCTCAACCATCAGGATCTCTAATTGGTCGCCGTACTTCTGCTGCAACGGCGGCAGCACGTCGTCAATGACGTAGTGGCAATGGGGGCAAGAGTCCATCCAGAACAGCACCGCCCGCACCACCGGCTTTTTGTCGGGGCCGGGAGGGGCCGACGGGGCCGCCGCGCCGTCGCTTGAGGCGACCATCAGCCCAAGGCCGACGATCGCCAACCATAGGATCACCCGACGCATCATGTCCACCTCGTTCCATAAAGAAATGAGTCGCCTGCCGGGCCGTCAATGGCCTAGCAGGGCCAACGACGCCGCGCGTGGTTGGTGCACCAGTTGGTAGCGAGCGAAGCGGCTGAGGAGACGGCGCGCTTTGTCGCGTCGCTGCGCCAGCCGTGGCTCATGCGTGCGCCATTCCCCTGTGAGCTGACGCATCACCAACTGGCTGTCGCCCCGCACCTCCAACGCGAAACTTTGGGGCTTCTCGCCCGCCCGCTGCAACTCGGCCAGAAGGGCTTCCAGGGCGGCGATGAGGGTGTCGTATTCGGCTTCGTTGTTGGTCATGCGGTCGCCCAGCCGCAAGCGCACAACCTGTGAAGGCGCAAGGCGAGAAGACCGTCCGGAGCGGAGGCCGTTGCCGCCGCCGAAATCCAGGAGATAACTGCCGTAGCCCTCTCCGGGGTTGCCCCGGCTGCCTCCGTCAAAAACGAGGGTGAGCGTGCGCGTCATAGTGGCCTGGTCGGCGGGGCCTCAAGCGGCTTGGGCGGCCTTTTCCGCCACCATCGCATCATATAGGTAAAGGAGGTTGGCCTGATGCAGCCTTTGCACCAGCCCCCCTAGCAAAACCCGCGATTTGCCGCACGTTTCAATGTCCACCTGGGCCAGCGAGGAACGCGGCTTCCCCGCCGCGACGTGCTCTTGCACCAGTTGCTCAATCTTGTCCAGGTAGAGGATGCTGGAATCAAGGGTCTCCGCGATCTCACCTCGCAACAAGACGGGGCCGTGCCCCTGCACGATGTTTTCTAAAGGCAAGTTCCTGAGGGCGCGGAGGGAATGGCGCATCTCGGCCAAGTTCCCCCCTACCAGGTAGGGTACGGGCATGACGGTGTCGCTGGCGAAAAGGACCTTCTCTTCTTTGACGTGCACCGTGATCACGTCGGGGCTGTGGCCCGGTGATTGCGCCAGGTGCAGCGTCTTTCCGCCTAAGCGCAAGGTCAATTCCCCTTCAAACAGGAGCGTAGGCAGCCGCAATCGCACCTCGGCCAGTTCCGCCGTCTGGGCCTTGGCCTCGGCCAACGCTGCTTCGCCGTAGCGTTGGATCATCTCTCGGCATCGCTGGTGGGCGATCAACTCGGCCCCCGTGAACAGGTAACTGCCGTAGACGTGGTCCGCGTGGGAGTGGGTCAGGATCACGTAGCGCACGCCGCGCGGATGCAAACGTTGGGCGAAGGCGGCCAATTGGCGCGATTCTCGCGGGAAGGGGAGCGTGTCCACCACCACGACGCCTTCGCGAGTCCTGATGACCCCAGCGGTTACCTGGGCATACAGGCCGCTGGTGAAGACGTAGATGTCATCCGATACGCGCTCACGCAGCATGGGGCAAATTATATACGTCTAGACGTGAAAATGCAAGGGCCTCTCCCGCGCGGCGGTGTTGGCTTAGCCCTGCACCCAGGCCACGAGCCTCTCTATCGCCTCCTCGGCCAGCGCAGCCGTTCGGGGCGACAGGCTGGGCGAGAACCCGAAGCGGTAGCCGCGCACCGAGAGAACCGCCGCTTGCGGCGCCCGTCCGTACAGCGTGGCGGCAAGGAGGAGGCAGGTTTCAGGCCTGAGGTGATGGGTGAAGGGGGAGGCCTGAAAAGCGGGTTGAATGTCTTGAAGACGGATGTCCTCCTCGTAGGCGCCGGTGTGGGCATCCACGAAGCAGACGCGGTCGTAGTGGGCGATCTCCTCCGCCAGTTCGGGCGTCAGTTGCGGCAGGAAGAGGAGGGTCGGGCCCTCTTCCCCTGGGCTGGTCGCGGCCCCTTCCGCCTCCGCTCGCACCTCTCGGCCTAGGCGGTGGGCCATCCCCTGCAAGACGTGCCAGGCGACGCCGTCATCTTCCCGATCGGGGTTGCCGTACCCAATGATCAAGACCTTGCTCATGGCCGCTCTATGATGCGTCGGCAGCGATGAAAAGAGCGATGCGGTTCCCGCGAACCGGCATCGCTCTTCGGCGGTGGCGATCTAGCCTAGCGTCCGTCGCGCCGCAGGCTGGCGACCACCGCGCCGGCCTGGTCAACGACCTCCACCACGAGCGGCATCTGGCCTAGCGCGTGGGTGGAGCAGGAGAGGCAGGGATCATACGCCCTCACGGCGGCCTCTACCCGATTCAAGAAGCCCTCGTTCAGGTTGCCCGGCTGGAAGTAGGTCTTGGCGACGCTGTCCACCGCATGGCTCATGGCCCAGTTGTTGTGCCCTGTGGCCACGATCAGGTTGACGCGCTGCAACTGGCCGTTCTCGTCGGCCCAATAGTGGTGGAACAGGGTGCCGCGCGGGGCCTCTATCACGCCGACGCCCTCTCCTTTGAACTCTTTGCGCGTGTTCAGGATGTCGGTGCTGAGGATATCGGGATCGTCCAACAGGACTTTGACCCGCTCCGCCGCGAAGAGGGTCTCTATCAGGCGCGCGTAGTGGTAGTACAGGGTGTTCTCCACGGGCTTGCCGCCGTTGAGGTTCTTGAAGAGCCTGAACTCTTCGCTGGCCAGGGGCGTGTCCACCTTCTCGGCGACGTTCAGCCGACCGAGCGGCCCTACCCGATAGACGCCGTTGGGCCACCCCATCTTCTTATAGTAGGGGAACTTCAGGTAGCTCCAGTCCTCCACATGCTCGGCGATGTAGTCCAGGTAGCGGCGACCGGCGAACTGCTCCAGACGCTGGCCTCGGGAGTCAATGAGCCGGCACTCGCCGTCGTAGAGCTCCAGGCTCCCTTCTGGGGTGATCAGGCCGAAGTAGCCGGTGGGGAAGACCGCGAACCGCTGGATGTCTTCCTGATGCTTCTCGGCCCAGTCCTTCATGATGGAGAGGCCCAGGCGGATGGTGTCTATGGCCTCGTCCACGCCGGCCAGGATGGCGTCTCGCTCCGCCGGTTGCAGGGCTTTGTTGACGCCGCCGGGAATGGCGAAGTTGGGGTGCACCTTGCGGCCGCCCAGCGTCTTGATGATCTCCTGCCCGAACTTGCGCAGCCTAACCGCCTTGAGCGCCAGCGCGGGGTTGGCCTGGATCAGGCCGACCACGTTTCTCACGGCCGGGTCGGCGTCAAAGCCGAGGAGGAGGTCGGGCCCCGCGAGTTCAAAGAAGTGCATCCCGTGGCTCTGGATGACCTGGCCCATGTGCATCAGTTCCCGCAGGAGGGTGGCCGGGCGA
>DAOTYP010000182.1:0-14993 GCA_034434975.1 Anaerolineae bacterium
ACGCGCGAGTACGAGGAGACGTTGAACAAGGCCCGTGCCCTGGCCGTGGCGGTGGAGCAGGCGGAGAAGGGATTGGAAAACGGATAGACTCTGGGCCAAGGAGGGAACATGACGGACAGAAAACGGATCCTCACCGGCGACCGGCCCACGGGGAAACTCCACCTGGGCCACTACGTGGGCAGCATCGCCAATCGCGTGCGCCTGCAAGACGAATACGAGTGTTTCTTCCTGATCGCCGACCTCCACATGCTGACCACCAAGCCGCAGAAGGAGGCCATTGAGGAGATCGCGACCAACGCGCGGGAGATGGTCCTGGATTACCTGGCCTGCGGCATTGATCCGCGGCGCAGCACCTTCTATCTCCAGTCGGCGGTGCACGAGACCTACGAACTCAACCTCTTCTTTGAGATGTTGGTGACGGTGCCGCGCCTCAGCCGCCTGCCGAGCCTCAAGGACATGGCGCGCGCGGCCCACATAGAGGAGATGCCTTTCGGGCTTCTGGGCTATCCCGTCCTCCAGGCCGCCGACATCCTCCCCCCGCGCGCCCACCTTGTCCCCGTCGGCAAGGACAACGTGGCCCATGTGGAGATCACGCGCGAGATCGCGCGCCGCTTCAACAACCTCTACGGCGAGGTCTTCCCCATCCCTGAGGCCATGGTCGGCCAGGTTCCCACCCTCGTCGGCACCGACGGCCAGGCCAAGATGAGCAAGAGCCTGGGCAACGCCATCTTCCTCTCCGACGACGCGAAGACGGTAGAGAAGAAGGTTTTCAGCATGTACACCGACCCCAATCGCATCCGCGCCGACATCCCCGGCCAGGTGCGAGGCAACCCCGTCTTCATCTACCACGATGTCTTCAACCCCAACAAGGCCGAGGTGGAAGATCTGAAGGAACGCTACCGCAAAGGGCGGGTGGGCGATGTGGAGGTGAAAGAGAAACTGGCCCGCGCCCTCAACAACTTCCTAGACCCGATCCGTGAGCGCCGCGCGGCCATAGAAGCTCAGAGCGGCCTTGTGGATGAGGTCATCTACGAGGGGACGCTGCGCACCCGCCAGGTGGCCCAGGAGACGCTGATGATGGTCAAAAAGGCGATGGGCCTGACGGGCGTCTGGAACCGCATCAGCCGCAAGGCTGAGGAGCGCCGCAAGAGACTGGAGAAGGCCGCGAGCGGCTGAGGAGCGCCGCGCGCGACGGCGAGCAAGAAAGGGGGAGAGAAATGGGCGTCGTGGTCATAGATAACTACGATTCGTTCACCTACAACCTGGTGCAATATCTGGGCGAGTTGGGCGCGGAGGTAACGGTCTTTCGCAACGACCAGGTTACCCTGGCGGAGTTGGAGGCTTTGCATCCCAGCCACATTGTCATCTCGCCGGGGCCGGGCACGCCGGAGGACGGCGGCATCAGCAACGAGGTCATCCGTCGCTTCGCGCCCCTCACGCCGATCTTGGGGGTTTGTCTGGGCCATCAGTGCATCGGGCACGTTTTCGGTGGGAAGGTCGGGCGCGCCCCGCGCCTGATGCACGGCAAGACCTCCCTCATCTACCATACCGGCCAGGGCATCTTCAACGGCATCCCCAGCCCCTTTGAGGCGACCCGCTACCATTCCCTCATCGTGCAAGAGCCGCTGCCGCCGGAATTGGAGATGCTGGCCTTCACCTCGGAGGGGGAGATCATGGCCCTGCGTCACCGTCGTTACCCGACGGTCGGCGTGCAGTTTCACCCGGAGTCTATTCTGACGCAGCACGGCAAGCAACTCCTGAGGAACTTCCTGGCGGGGGAGGCGTCTGCCCTAGCCCCCGATCGCCTGCATCGCATAAGGAGGGTCGCAGATGATTAAGGAAGCGATCGCAAAACTGGTGGAGCGGCAAGACCTGACCGAAGCGGAGGCCGAGGCCGCGATGACCGAGATCATGCGCGGGGAGGCGACGCCTGCCCAGATCGGCGGTTTCCTCACCGCGCTGCGCATGAAGGGTGAGACGGTGGCCGAGGTAACCGGCTGCGCGCGGGCCATGCGTCGTTCGGCCACGCCGGTGCGCCCCCGTTGTGACGGGCTGGTGGATACCGCAGGCACCGGCGGCGACCGCTCCGGCACCTTCAACATCTCCACGACCGCCGCCTTCGTGGTCGCGGGGCACGGCACCCCTGTCGCCAAACACGGCAACCGCTCCGTCTCCAGCCGCTGCGGCAGCGCTGACCTGTTGCAGGCGCTCGGCGTCAACCTGAACCTGAACGCGGAGCAGGTGGCCGCCTGCATAGATGAGGTGGGCATCGGCTTCCTCTTCGCGCCCGTCTTTCACCCCGCCATGAAGCACGCCATCGGCCCCCGGCGCGAACTGGGGATGCGCACCATCTTCAACCTGCTGGGGCCGCTGACCAACCCGGCGGGCGCGCGCGCCCAACTGATCGGCGTCTACGATGCCTCGTTGACCGAGCCGTTGGCCCACGCCTTGGCCCAGATGGGCACGGCGGCTGCCTACATCGTCCACGGCGCGGATGGCATAGACGAACTCTCCACCACCGGCGTCAATCGGGTTACGCATCTGCACAAAGGCCAGGTGCGCACCTTCCTGCTGGACCCGCTGGACCTGGGCCTTCCCCGCGCCCGCCTGAGCGATCTGATGGGCGGCACGCCGGAGGAGAACGCGGCCTTGACCCGGCGCATCTTGAGCGGCGAGGAGCGCGGCCCCAAGCGCGACGTCGTCCTGCTGAACGCCGCGGCCGCGCTGAGCGCCGAGTCCGGCGACCTGGCCGCGGGCTTGGAGGCCGCGCGCGCGTCCATTGATTCCGGCCGCGCGCTGGCGAAATTGGACGCGCTGATCGCCTTCAGCAACCGTTTCGCGGCGAATTGAGCGCGTATGTACCTGGAGCGGATCCTGGCCTGGAAGCGACAGGAGGTCCCCCGGCAAAAGCGGGAGGTGCCGATGGCCGGGTTGCGGGCCCGCGCGGCCCTTGCGCCCCGGCCGCGAGACCTCGCCTCCGCGCTACGGCGCGCCGTCGGCGGCCCCCCGCGCCTCATCGCCGAGGTGAAGCGCGCCAGCCCGTCCAAGGGCCTCCTGAGCCACGACTTTGATCCCGTGCGCCTGGCGACGGCTTACGAGATAGGTGGCGCGGCGGCCATCTCCGTCCTCACCGACAAGCGCTTCTTTCAGGGACATCTGGATCACCTGGCGGCGGTGCGGCAGGCTGTGCGCCTGCCGGTGTTGCGCAAGGACTTCATCCTGGACCCTTATCAGATCGTGGAGGCGCGGGCCGCAGGCGCGGATGCGATCCTCCTCATCGTCGCGGCGTTAGGGGATGCGGACCTGAGGGATCTCCTGGCCGAGGCGGCGCGCTGGGGGATGGCCGCGCTGGTGGAGGTGCACGATGAGGCCGAGGTGGCGCGCGCCCTGGCCGCCGGTGCGAAGATCGTCGGCGTCAACAATCGCAACCTGCGCGATTTCTCGGTGGATCTAGAAACGACGGCGCGCCTTCGTCCCCTCATCCCGCCCGACGTGATCCTGGTCAGCGAGAGCGGCATCCACCGCGCGGAGGATGTGCGGCGCCTCGCCGACATGGGGGTGGATGCCGTCCTGGTGGGTGAGGCGCTCGTGCGGGCGAAAGACGTGGTCGCGAAGGTGCGAGAACTGTTGGGTTAGGCCACGAAACGCTCGCCCTTCGCTGGGGTTCAACCGTAGGAACCACTTCATCATCACAGAGGTTGTCATGCTGGGCACCCTTCTCAACATCGTCGCCGTCCTCGTCGGCAGCACCGTCGGCCTGATCGCCGGCAACCGCCTGCCGGAGCGAACTCGGCAGACGGTCATGAACGGGCTGGGCCTCGTGACCGCGATCGTGGGGTTGCAGGCTGCCTTGCAGACCCGCAACGTCCTGATCCTGATGTTCAGCATCCTCCTGGGCGGCATCCTGGGCGAATGGTGGCGGATTGAAGATCGCCTGGAGGCCTTGGGCCGCTGGCTGGAAGGGCGCTTCAGCGGCGCGGTCCAGCCGGAGGGGAACGGGCGCTCCCTCACCCGCGCCTTCGTAACCGCCAGCCTGGTCTTCTGCGTAGGGCCCCTCACCATCATCGGCTCTATCCAGGACGGCCTCACCGGCGACTACACCCTGCTGGCGGTCAAATCCGTGTTGGACGGCTTCGCCTCCATCGCTTTCGCCGCGACCTTGGGCCCCGGCGTCTTTCTCTCCATCCTGACCATCCTCCTTTACCAAGGGGGCTTGAGCCTGGCGGCCATGGGCTTCAGCAGCGGCCTGGGCGGGGGCACCCGTGATGCGCCTGCCGTGTTGGAGATGACGGCGGCGGGGGGCGTGTTGATGCTCGGCATCGGCCTGTTGCTGTTAGACCTGAAGCGGGTGCGGGTGGCCAACTTCCTCCCCGCGTTGGCTTTGGCGCCGCTGATCACGGCCATCTTGCTTGCCTTGGGGGTGCGGCTGTGAGCCAGGCCGTCGCGCGGGTGAAGGTGTGCGGCTTGACCCGTCTGGAGGATGCGTTGGCCGCGCTGGACGCGGGCGCCGACCTCCTGGGCTTCAACTTTTACCCGTTAAGCCCGCGCGCCGTCGCGCCGGCGCGCGCGGCGGAGATCATCGCCGCGCTCCCGGCTGAGGCCCGCACGGTCGGCGTCTTCGTCAACGCGGATCTGGCGACGGTGCGGCGCGTCGCCGCGATCTGCCGGCTGGACTACATCCAACTGCACGGCGACGAGCCGCCGGCCTTCGTGGAGGCTCTGTCGCCGCGCGCGTTCAAGGCGCTCCGTCCGCGCTTGGCTGCAGAGGCGGAGGCCGAGGCTGCCCTCTACGCGCCGCTGGGGCCGATGGCTGCCGACGCGCCCCTCCTTCTGGTGGACGCTTACCGGGCCGGATGCTACGGCGGCACGGGACAGAAAGGCGATTGGGCCTTGGCGGCGGGTTTGGCTGCTCGCTACCGTCTCCTCCTCGCCGGCGGCCTGACGCCGGAGAACGTGGCCGAGGCCATCCTTCAGGTGCGGCCCTGGGGGGTGGACGTGGCGAGCGGCGTGGAGTCCGCGCCGGGGATCAAGGATCACGATAAAATGCGGCGCTTCATCCAAGAAGCCAAACGGAGACCATATGCTAGAGGCTTGGGACTGGCCTGACGAGAGGGGGCGTTTCGGCCCTTACGGCGGGCGCTTCGTGCCGGAGACGTTGGTGCCCGCGCTGGACGAGTTGGCAGCGGCCTACCTGAGCGCCCGCGCCGATCCCGTCTTCCAAGCGCGGCTGGACGACCTGCTGCGCACTTATGTGGGCCGCCCGACGCCGATCAGTTATGCCGCGCGCCTGACGGAGCACGCAGGCGGCGCGCGCATCTTCCTCAAGCGGGAGGACCTGGCCCATTCCGGCGCGCACAAGATCAACAACGCGTTGGGGCAGGCGCTCCTGGCCCAGCGCATGGGGAAGCGTCGCCTCATCGCCGAGACGGGCGCGGGGCAGCACGGCGTCGCCACAGCGACCGCGGCCGCGCTCTTGGGCCTGGAGTGCCAGATCTACATGGGCACCGAAGACATGGCCCGCCAGGCTCCCAACGTCTTCCGCATGAGGCTTTTGGGCGCGGAGGTGCGGCCGGTGGACGCGGGGAGCCGCACCCTGAAGGATGCCATCAACGAGGCCCTGCGCGATTGGGTGACCAACGTGAGCACCACCTATTACCTCCTCGGCTCCGCGCTGGGGCCGCACCCCTATCCCGTCCTGGTGCGGGATTTCCAGGCCGTCATCGGGCGCGAGGCGCGGGCGCAGATGCTCGCGCAGGTAGGACGCCTCCCCGATGCCTGCGTCGCCTGCGTGGGCGGCGGCTCCAACGCCATCGGCCTCTTTCACGCCTTCCTCCGCGATCCCGTGCGCCTGATCGGGGTGGAGGCAGGCGGGCGCGGCATAGAGAGCGGTCAACATGCGGCGCGCTTCGCCGATCCGGCGTTGGGGCGGGTCGGCGTGTTGCACGGCACCTATTCCTACGTCCTTCAGGACGCCGACGGGCAGATCGCCGCGACCCATTCCATCTCCGCGGGGCTGGATTACGCCAGCGTCGGCCCAGAACATGCCTACCTGCGCGACCTGGGTCGGGCTGAATACACCTACGCCACCGACGAGGAGGCGCTGGAGGGGTTCCGCCTCCTTTGCCGCCTGGAAGGGATCATTCCGGCCTTGGAATCGGCCCACGCGGTCATCCACGCGGTCAGGCTGGCCAAGGAGTTGGGCCCCGACGGCGTCATCCTGGTGAACCTGTCGGGGCGCGGCGACAAGGACCTGGAGACGGTAAGCCGGAGCATGGGATCATGACGGGCATCCAACGCATCCGAGACGCTTTCGCTCGCGCCCGCCGAGAGGGGCGCGCGGCTTTGGCTCCTTACCTGGCCATCGGGCATCCCTCGCCGGCGGCCACGCCGGCCCTCGTCCAGGCCGTGGAGGAGGCAGGGGCGGACCTGATGGAACTGGGCATCCCCTTCTCCGATCCGCTGGCCGACGGGCCGGTGATCCAGATGGCTACACAGCGCGCGCTCCAGCAAGGGATGACCGTGGCAGGCTGCCTACAGACGGCGCGCACGCTGCGGGCCCAAGGCGTTGCCATGCCCTTGGTCTTCATGGGCTACTACAATCCCCTGCTGGCCTACGGCCTTGAGCGCTTCTGCCGGGAGGCGGCCGCGGCGGGGGCCGACGGCCTCATCGTGCCCGACCTACCACCGGAGGAAGGAGGCGCGCTGGAAGGCTTCTGCGCGGCGCAAGGGTTGGCGCTCGTCTACCTCCTCGCGCCGACCAGCACGCCGGAGCGCATCCGGCTGGTGCTGAGCCGCACGACCGGCTTCGTCTATTGCGTCTCCGTAACCGGCATCACCGGCGCGCGCGCCCAACTCCCCGTCGGCCTGGCCGATTTCCTCGCGCGCGTGCGCGCGGCCACCCAACAGCAGGACGGCGCGAGAAGGCCCTATCTGGCGGTCGGGTTCGGCATCTCCACGCCGGAGCAGGCGGCGGCGGTGGGGCGCCTGGCCGACGGCGTGGTGGTGGGAAGCGCGCTCGTCAAGCGGGTGCACGAGGCAGCGGACCCGGTGCAGGCCGCGAGGGAGTTCGTCAGCAGCCTGCGCGCAGGGATGGAGGCGCAAGCGGTAGGGTAGACGCGCCGCCCCCTTGACGCCTAATGCCCGCCCTCCCGGTAGACCTGGTAGAGCCGAGCGAACTGGGCGGCCGGATCGCGATAATATTCGTCGGGATCCACCTCCAATTTGCGGCCGGAGGCAGGGGGGCGCGTTTCCTCTCGTTGCAACCGCCGGGCGAAGCGGCGCAACGTCTCCGCCGCGGGCTTTTCCGTCCCATCCCGACGCACCACGCCCGCGGTCCGCTCCCAAACCGCTTCGTCAAACGGCGGCTCCTCCCATTGCGCCTCTGGCGCGTCGGCGTAGGTCATCACCCAGGCACCCGGCATCCCCGCCCGCCACGATTCCGCCAGCACCTTCTCTATGTATTCGGCCTGCTCCGTCTCGCTCGCCAGGTAGAACCTCCCATGTGTTGTGCGCGAGGACAGGAAGGTCCCAGGGTCGCCCGGCTTCGGCACGGTGCCGATCCCAAGGGAGCCGAGGAAGGGAGCCTGGCCCGACAAGGCCCGCGCCAGCGTCAGGGCGTAGAGGACGAAGTCGGCGTCCAAAGGGTCTTCGGCCACCGCGGACCAACCAGGGTGGACGTGCAGGGCGATGAGGTTACAGAGTTCGGTCAGGTGATCCAGGCGCAACGCGGCCTTGCCGGCCAGAGAATCCTGACCCAGGCCGAAGGCCAGCCGCGCGTCAGGGGCTAACTCGCGCGCGCAGGCCGCCAGGGTGCCCAGCCACTCCTCCGCCGCGCCCGCGGCGCGAGCGAGGCGCGCCCGCTCCGGATCATCGCTCAGTCCCCAACCCCAGATGGCCGGGTGGCCGGCGTAGTAGCCGACGGTTTCCCGCAGGAACCGTTGTTGCGCCTCCAGCATCCCTTTGTCCTCGTAGAAGTCTTTGACGCGGTAGCCTCTGACCTCGCGGCCGTTGACCAGTAGGCGCGGGGAGGCGTGCGTCGGTGTGCCCTCTTCCAAAGCCCAGTCGGGATACCAGAGCGCGCCGGCCGCGTAACCCGTGAAGAGGACCGGCAGCGCGCGCAGGTCCGTGTCCTCGGCCACGTCCAACACGACGCCCAGGCGATCCAACATGCGATGGTTGAGGCGATCGGCCTCCGGCTGGAACTCGTGCCACAACAGGCCGAAGCGCACCAGGCTGAGGCCCAGGCTGCGGATGTGGGCGAACTCCTCCCGCACCTCGCCCGCATCAAACGCGCGCCACCAGGCCAGGCCTTTGCGTCGCGGCCAGTAGGAGATGCCTAGGATGAAATCGGCGGCCATGGTCGTCTTCTCCCCTGCTTACCGGCGTCTGATGCCCCTTGTCCACAGGGCCAAGACCGTCAGCAGGCTCAGCCCGCTGATGGCCGCGGCCAGGGAGCGCGCGGGCGTGTCGCCGAAGCGTATGGCGACCCGGTGTTCGCCCGCGGGGACGTTCAGCGTGATCAGGCCGTGGGGGCCTTCTGGCCCGATCTCCACGGGCTGTCCGTCTACCGTCGCGCGCCAGCCCGGATACCAATAGGTGAGGAACTGCAAGCGCACCTCCGTCGCCGCGCGGACCAGCACTTCCTCGGATGCGCCGCCGTGGCGGATCGGCTCCACCGTCCCTGCACCGGAGAGGATGATCGCCTTGCGCAGCGGCCCTCCCGACTCGTACTGCGCGACGAGGGGGGAATCCTGCGGCGGCTGCGCCCAGGCGGTGGAGCCGATCATATCCGGATACCTGCGCTCAAAATCCAAGACGGCGAGAGGGCTTTCATCCCGCGGCGTGATGGGGGTGAGTTCAGGTTGGGTGTAAGGGAAACCGGCCAGGGTTGCGAGGAGCCCTAGCGCGCAGGCCCAAGCCGAAAAACGTTCTTCCCCTTCCCCTTTCCCTGCCACCGCCGCGCCGGCCAAGGCCGCGGTCGTCAGGGCGGTCAACGCCAGCATCCGCCAGGGGAACTGCACCAGGCCGCCCAGCGGCACCAGTTGCCAAAGGGGGCGCGCGGCGGGCGTCATGAGGAAGACGATAAGGACGGTCGTGAGCGCCAGGAAGCCGACGAGGTCGCGTCGGGCGATGTCTCCTTGGAGCGCGCGCGCCGCCGACAGGAGGCCCAGGATGATAGGGAGCGCGCCTATTTGCAGGCTCATGCCGTCCTCAGGCCCCTCTATCGCGTGGCCGAAGCCCCAGAAAGGTGAAAGGAATTGGTGCGGATAGACGAACTGCAGAAGGTAGTTGTATTGGCCGTGGAGCCACTGCTCCTGCACGATGTAGGCGCGCTCCAGCACCAACGGGAGCCAGAAGATGGCACTGAGGCCGAGCCCCAGGGTGATGGCCAGGGCCGGGGAGAGGGCCTCGCGCGCGAGCCGCCTCACGGGAAGGCCAACGGCGCAGGGGAAGGAACGGCGCACGAGCAGGAAGACGATGTAGAGGCCCAGGAACGGGCTGAAGAGGAGGCCGGTCACGCTGTGGGTGAGGACGATGAGGCCGTAGGCCAACCCGGCCCACGCCAGCCGATGCGCTCCGCCCCGTTCCACCAGGTCCCAGAAGGCGAGCAGGGCCCAAGGGAACCAGACGAAAGCCACGAACTCCGCGAAGGCGCTGCGCACGTAGATATCTACCAGATGGTAGGGCGCGTAGGTGTAGACGAGGCCGGCGACCAGGCCTGCGCCGCGGCCCCACCACCGCCGCACGAGGGCATACATGGCGACGCCGGCGGCGACGAAGGCCAGCGCGTAGGTGGCCTTGACCGCGGCGGTGAAGCCCATGCCCAGCAGGTGGAAGGCCTCGGCTACGTAGTAACTGAGGGGTGAGTAGAAGATCCAAAGCGGATAGCCGTAACCCAAGGCATGGTCTGGCGCCCAGCGCGGCCACCAGGCCCCGTCCCGCAGGGCCTGGTCAAACTCCACCAGCCAGAAGACGCTGTGGTGCGCGTCGTGCGCGTTGAAGAAGTAGCCGGGCGAGAGGAGCGGTGCCCAGGCGAAAACGCCGAGCGCCAGGAGTAGGAGGAGTTCGCGATCTATCCGACGCAGGCGCGCGCCTACGCGACCCGCTTGCGAGAAAGGAGCCGAAAAGGCAAACTTTAGCGAAGGGAGATGACGCGTCATCGGTCCAACCAGGAGCCGCCGGCCCGGAGGCGTTCCACCGCCTCGGCGCGAGGGAGGGAGGGCTCCGCGCCGGCGACGGTGGCGGCGAGCGCGCCTGCGGCGTTGCCGTAGCGCACGGCGTCTATGAGGGGCTCGCCTCGCCCCAGGGCCACGGCCAGCGCGCCGCAGAAGGCGTCGCCCGCGGCGGTGGTGTCCACCGCCTTGACCCGGTAAGGAGGCACGTGCACCTCGCCTGTGGACGAGACGGCGAGTGCGCCCTCCGCGCCCAGGGTGACGATGACGGCCTGGAGGGTCGGTTGGGCCGCACGCAGGGCGCGCGCGGCCAGGCGTGCGCCTTCCAGGCCGCAGGGCTGCAGCCCGGCCAGCGCGGCCGCCTCGCCTTCGTTGGGCACCAAGATATCCACGGCGGCCAACAGCGTAGCAGGGACCGGCTGGGCCGGCGCAGGGTTCAAGATGACGGTACGGCCCGCGTCTTTGGCGACGCGCGCGGCGCGGGCTGCCACCTCTAGGGGAATCTCCAATTGCAGGAGGAGGACTTCGCAGGCGGCGATGGCCTCCGCGGCCCGCTCAACGTCTTCCGTGGTCAGGGCGCGATTGGCCTGGGGCACGACGATGATGCTGTTGTCGCCCTCCGCATCTACCACGATGAGGGCGACGCCGGTCCCATGGGCCGTGTCTCGCAGAACGTAGCGCGCGTCAATCCCTTCTCGGGCCAGGGAAGCCAGGAGCGCGTCGCCGAAGGGATCGGCCCCGACCCGACCGATCATCGTTACTTGTCCGCCGGCCCGCGCGGCGGCGATGGCCTGATTGTTGCCCTTGCCGCCAATGAAAAGGCCAAACTCGGTACCGAGAAGGGTTTCCCCTTTGGCGGGGCGGCGCGGCGCGCGCACCACCATATCCATGTTGAGGCTCCCGACGACGGCGATGCGAGGCTTGTTTGATCCTTGGCTCATCTCTGTTCTCCGTGTTGGCCTGATGGCGGTTTTGCGGAAACGTCGCCCTGACCGGCGCCGCGGCGCGAGGCCGTCAAAATCGGGATTATTCTACCCTGAGCCTAGCCGGAGCGCAACCCGACGCCGAAGGCCACAGCAGACGGGCCCGATTTGCGGAAACCGACAGCCCTGACCTACAATGCGCGCAGAAGATTCCCATCCCCTCAGGTTTCGGCGGCATGATCCTGGTCTACCTCGTCTTAGCCTGGCTCCTTGGCCTTTTCGTCGCCCACGTCGCCTGGGAGGAGGGGGTCGTCGCCTGCGGTCGGCTTTCCTTTCTCCCCTGGGTCGCCGTCCCCGGCCTTCTCCTTGGGGCTTTCCTTTTTCGTTTCCGCCCTCGCCTGCGCCTCGCGCTCTTCCTGGCCCTTGCCTTTTTCTTTGGGGCCGCGCGCTACCTGGCCGCTCCTCTGCACCCCTGCTTCGGCCCTCGTGACCTCGCCGCCTACAACGGCACCGCTGCTCAGCCCCGCCGCCTCGTCCTCACGGGCATCGTGGATGATTTCCCCGACGTCCGCGATCGCGTCACGCTGTTGCGCCTGCGCGCGCGGACGATAGAGACGCTGGGCGAGGAGCGTCCGGTACGCGGCCTGGCGCTGGTGCAGACCTCGCGTTATCCGGCTTACCGTTATGGGGATGCGTTGCGTCTCTCCGGCGCGCTGGAAACGCCGCCGGAGTTGCCCGGCTTCTCCTATCGGGACTACCTGGCGCGGCGTGGCGTTCATTCCTTGCTGCGCTACCCGCGCATAGAGGTCATCGGTCGGGGGCAGGGGGAAGCCTGGCGGGCCGCCCTTCTTCGCTTCAAGGAGGCCAGCGCCGAGACGCTCTCCCGCCTCTTCCCCGACCCCTACGCGGCCCTGGCCCAGGGGATGCTCTTGGGGATAGAATCGGGCATACCGGAGCAAGTGGAAGATGCCTTCCGGGCCACGGGCACCACCCACGTCATCGTCATCTCCGGCAGCCAGGTCGCGCTCCTAGCAGGGGTGATCTACTTTCTGGCGCGCCATGCCCTCGGCCAGCGCTGGGCCTTCTATCCGTCCGCGCTGGGCGTCCTCCTGTACGTGGCCCTCGTGGGCGGCGATCCACCGGTTGCGCGCGCGGCCGTCATGGGGCTTCTCTACATGCTGGCGCGGCACATCGGGAGACCGACGACCGGCGTCGTTTCCCTCGCGGCCGCGGCCTTTCTGCTCACCCTCGCCAACCCTCTGACTTTGTGGGATGCCGGCGCGCAACTCAGTTTCGCCGCGACCGCAGGCCTCATCCTCGTCGCGCCGCCTTTGCAAGGGGCCTTCTCCAGGGCCCTCGCGCGGCGGATCGCGGCGGGCCGCATCCGGCGGCTTGGGCAAGGCGGCGGCGAGTTCCTGGCGCTGACGCTGGCCGCGCAGATCACCACCGCGCCCCTCATCGCCCACTACTTCGGCCGCCTGCCCCTCGTCTCCCTGGTGGCCAACCTGCTGATCCTCCCCGCCCAACCCTTCATCCTGGAAGGGAGCGCGGCGGCGCTCTTGTTGAGGCTTTGCGGGCTTTCCCCCCTGGCGCATCTCGTGGCCTACATCCCCTGGTTGGCCTTGGTCTGGACGGTGGTCGTCGTGGAGAGGCTGGCCGCCTGGCCTGTATGGGCTTTGGGCAGGCCAGGGATAGGTTGGGTGGCGGCGGCCTACGGGGTGCTGGGGGTGTGGTTGGCCTGGGGCCGGATCAAGGGGCCGCTTTCACGCCTGGCGACGAACCTGAGGCTCCGTTGGGGCACCAGCCTTCTCGTGGCAGGCTCGGCTTTCCTCGCGGCGGTCGCATGGGCCTCCGTCCTGCAACTCCCCGACGGGAGGTTGCACGTGCACTTCTTGGACGTGGGCGAAGGGAGCGCGACCTTGATCACGACGCCGGATGGACGGCACGTGCTGGTGGACGGCGGGCCAAGCCCCACGGCCTTGCGCGCGGCCTTGGGGCGGGCGCTCCCCTTTGCTGACCGGCAACTGGAACTCGTGGTGCTCACGCGGCCCGACGGCGCCTACCTAGGCGGCTTGGTGCCGCTGACCGAGCGCTACCGCCTTGCTCAGGTGCTGCAGCCGGAGGGTGAGCGCGATACCCACGCCTACCGGGAGTGGCGGGAGCGGTTGCAAGCCCAGGGCGTTCCCGTCGTGCAGGCGCAGCCGGGGCTGCGGGTAGATTTGGGGCGGGGCGCGGTGCTGGATGTGCTGGGAGCGGGCCATCCCAACGACGCCTTGGTCGTGCGAGTGGCGTGGGGGCAGGTGGGCTTCCTCTTCTCCGAACTGGATGAAGAGGGGGAGGCGCGCTTGCTGGGAGGGGGCTGGCCCGTCGCCAGCGCGGTGTTGCGGGTGGCCCGCCAGGGAAGCGCGAGCGCGACCGGCTTGCGCTTCCTCCGCGCGGTCAACCCCCTGATCGCCGTCCTCCCCGTAGGCCAAGACAACCCGCACGGCCACCCCGCAGCGACGGTGCTGGAGCGGCTGGCAGAGGGCGGCGCGCTCCTCCTGCGCACGGATGAGCGCGGGACGATTGAGGTGATCACCGACGGCGTGCGGCTTTGGGTGCGAACGCAGAGGTAGAACCTTTCAGGCCTCATGCCCGCGCAGCCAGGCGCCCACCTGCCGCAACACCGCCGCCTCCTCGGCCAAGATCTCCCCTTCCGGCGTCGGCCCCACGTTCAGCCAATAGACGGCCTGGCGCTTCCAGCACTCCGTCATCTGCCGGATCACCTGCGCCGCCGGCTGGACACGCTGCTCCCCTTCGTAGTAGGCCCATCCCCGGTTCAGGTTGAACCAGGACGCCAGCGGCAACGGGCCGACCTCCGTCGTGTTAAACCCTGCCGTGTTCTCGCCGGGCATGTCCAGTTCCCAAACCTGGTAGTCCTCGCCCCGCAGGGGGAGCACGTGGTGGTTGTTCACGATCACCGCGTCGGGTTGGAGCGAGTGGATCAGGTCGTAGGTGCCCGCCAAATCCCACCGGCCGCCGGGCTTGAAGTGTTCCGTCTCCGGCGTGAACTCCGCGCGCGGCCAGTAGCCGTCAAACAGGATGCCACCCAACGGGCCATACCGTGTGCACAGTTCCCGAACCTGCCCCTGGTAATACGCCACGTAGGCAGGCCAGTCGGTGCGATAGGCGGGATGGTGCCAATCCAAGAGGGAGTAGTAGAAGTGCAGGGCGATCCCGCGCCGGTGACAGGCTTCCGCCAGTTCGCCGATGACGTCGCGGCCGAAGGGCGTCCTCGTCACCTTGTAGTCGGTCAAGGCTGTGTCGTACAGGCAGAAGCCGTCGTGGTGTTTGGTGGTGATGAGAAACCCCCGCGCCCCCATCTCCACCATCAGGTCGGCCCAGGCTTCGGCGTTGAAACGGGTGGGGTTGAACCGTTGGACCAACTTTTCATACTCGGGGATAGGAATGCGTTCGTTGTGCATCACCCATTCGCCTCGGCCCAGGAGAGCATACAGCCCCCAGTGTACCGAGAGCCCCAGGCGCATCTCCTGGAAGCGCTGCACGCCCGCGCGCGTGGCTTGTAGCCGTGCCCGGCTGGTATCTTCAATCGGCAGCATAAAGGTCGCTCCTTTCAGGAAGGGAAACGAAGAGGACTATGACTCCAGCACCCGGTTCCAGGTCTCAAAGACCTTGTACACGTTCTCCGGCTTGGCGCCCGCGCCGAACTCGCACTGGGCGATGCCCCCCCCGTTGGCCCACAGGGCTTCCTTAACCTGCCTCACCGCGTCCTCTATCTCCTGCGGCGTCCCGCGTGGGAGGAGGTGCTGGCGGTCAATTTCCCCCCAGAAGGTGATCTTGCCTCGGATGGGTTTCAACTTCTCCACGCCCATGCAGAAGATCTGCGAGTTCAGTGCAT
>DAOTYP010000183.1:0-4524 GCA_034434975.1 Anaerolineae bacterium
CGCGAGGTGGGCGTCGGTGGCCCACGCCCAATGCAGATGGGCCGTCCAGATGTCCACCGCCTCAAAGCCCATCGCCCGAATGTCGGAGAGGATCTCGTCAAATCGCTGGGCGAAGGTCTCCACAGGGCGGAAATGGTCGTTGGTCGCCCGGTCGCCCTGGCCCCAGCCTCCGGTCATCCGGTAGCCGACCTGTCGGGCGACGTAATTGGCGCTGATGAACGAGATGAGGTTCATCGCTTTCTCCTTGCTCGTTTTCTTAGCCTCATGCGGCCCGTCGTCAACAGTATAGCCCGGAAGGGGAGCGCCGTCAACCGTTCGCGCCGCAGAGAAACCCTCGCCGACGGCCCGAAAGACGCCCCTCATCGCCCCACCCATTTATCGTACAAAGGCTTCAGGTCACGCCCGCTGAACGCCTCGGCCAGGGCCAGGAACTCGCGTCCCGTCGCGTTGCGGTAGCGATACGCGGCCAAGTAGCGGCGCAGAAGGCCGAAGAAAGTCTCGTCACCCAGTTCGTCGCGCAGCGCCTGGAAGAAGAGAGGGCCCTTGGCGTAGACGATGGGGCCGTAGTCGTCGCCGTACTCCGCCACAGGGAGGCCGATGGGCCTATCCCACCCTTCACGGACGGCTGCCTCATAGACCGCCTCAAAAGACTGCGCGCGCACCAAAGCCGCCGCCTCGGCCCCTGCCGTCTCCTCATGGTAGAGGAGCATCGCGTACTGGGACAACGCCTCGTCCAGCCAAGGCTCCTTCACCTGATCATTGCCCACCAGGCCGTACCACCATTGATGCGCGACCTCGTGGGCGACGGTCCAGTCAAAGCCGATGTCGGGGGAGCGGTAGCCCCTTTGAGCGATCACGATGACGCCGGGGTACTCAATCCCGCCAGCGAGGGTAGGCGTCTCGGCCACGTCTAATTCGGCGTAAGGGTAAGGGCCGAACTTCTCCGCAAAGATGCGCAACGATTCTGCGGCGACCGCCAGCGCGCGCTCGGCCCCCGCCTCGTCGCCAGGGAGGTAGTACGAACTGATCTGTACCGGCCCGACCTCCTTGCGGAGGACGCGATAGTCGCGACTGGCGACGATGTAGAAGTCGCGCATGGGGCCGCCGACCAGCGTCCAGGTGGTCAGGCCGTCCTCTCCCTTCTCCTCGCGCTGCACGCTGCCGGAGGCGACGACGACGAGGTCCGACGGCGCGGTGAGGCGCACACGGTAAAGGGCCACGTCGCTGTAGGTCAGGTCGCCGATGGCCGGCCCCAACTCTACGTGCCAGCCTTCTTCGTCGTAGACGGGTATCAGGGGGTAGAAGTGGGCCAGGGCGAAGATGCCGCCCGCCGCCGAGAACGCGCCGTAGGCTCCGCCCGGCCCCGCCGGAACCGTCTCCGAGAAGGTCAGCGCGACTGTGACGCTCGCGCCGGGGGCTAAGGGCGCGTGCAAGGGAAGCCACAGCACCGTATCCGACATGGCCAGGCGCGGCGCGATAGCCTGGCCGTCCACCTGCGCGCCCACAATCTCTATGCCGCCCTCGCGCTCGGTGAAGCGCGGCGGATAGTTGGCGAACAGGCGAAAGGCCAACGCCTCCAGTGCGACGCCCTCCGTGTTGGTATAGCGCACCTGCATCTGGCCTGTAACGAGGCGCCGCTCCGGGTCCAGCCGCATGGCGATCTCATAGCGGCTCAAGCCGGGCAAGGCATCCAGGTCGGCCTGAAAGGCAGGGAGGAGGGCAAGGCGATAATCGGCCAGGTCGTCTTCTCGTTCGTTCGCCAGGCCGGCAGGAGAAGGGCGGGACGCGGGCGATGCAGTAGGCGTCGGAGGCGGAGAGGGCGTCGCGGCGACAGGTGAAGGCGTGGGCGCGGAGACGACCGTCGCCGCGACGGGCAATGGGGCAAGGGGCGCCGTCGGCGAGGGCGTAGGACGCGCGAAGGAACGGGGGGCACAGGCGGCCAGGGAGAAAGCCAGCAACAAGAGCAGGCGCCGCATGACCGACCTCACACCCCTACGGCGCTTCCGTGCTCAGAATCCAGCGCTGGTGGAGCGCGCGCACGTCGCGACCGCTGACCGCAAGGAGGGCCGTCAGGAAGTCGTCGGGGGAGACGATGCCCCAACGATGGCGTTGGACGTACTCGCGCAGCGCGGCCAGAAAGGTCGGCTCACCCAACTCGGCGCGCAGGGCGTCAAAGAAGAGCGCGGCCTTGGCGTAAACCATCGCCTCGTAGTTGCTCTGGAAAGCCGACGCGGGCTGGCCGACGACGGCATCCAGGCCGCGCTCGCGCGCGTACGCCACCGGCGCAACCCAGCGGCGGGCGCGCAGCGTCTCCGCCGCCTCCTCACCGAAGCGTGCCTTGTAGTAGAAGAAGGTAGAATACTCCGCCAACCCCTCATCCAACCAAGGCACGTTGGCCGGATCGTTGTTGACCAGGTTGTACCACCACTGGTGAGCGATCTCATGCGCGGCCAGGAACTCCAACGCCTGACGCTGATCCCGATAGACATCCACGCCCAGAAGGTTCAAGCCGGGGTATTCCTGGCCGCGATAGGTCAGGGGCGCTTCCACGATGTTGAGGTAGGTATAGGGATAAGGGCCAAAATGATCGCTGTAGACGCGCAGGACGGCGGCGGCATATTCCAGCGCCGCCAAGCCGGCGGCCTTGTCCTGAGGGAGGAAGTACGAGTTGACGGTGGTGCTGTAGGCCTGGGTGCTGGCGATCTGGTAATCGGCGCTGAGGAGGAGGGCGAACTCGCGTGCCGGGCCGGAGACGATCGTCCACGCGACGGTGCCGTCGGCCTGGGTGGTAGTGGTCACCACCGCGCCGCTCGGCGCGAGGGTGACGCCGGCAGGCACGGTGGCCGTCACCACATAAAAAGAAGCGGCGCTGAAGGCGGCGTCGGCGTGCGCGGGCACGACATCCAGATGCCAGCCCCCCTCATCGTGCACCGCGAGAACCGGATAGGCGACGGGGAGGCTCAAGATCCCCTGCCCTTCGCCGAAGAGGACATAACCTCGCTCGCGCCGTGGCGCCTGCAACGTGTACGAAAGTTGCACCAGGGCAGAGCGGCCCGGGGCGAGGGGCGTCGGCAGGATGAGACGCAAGGCGGTGTCTTCGGCATCGTAGGTGAAGGCCGCAGCCTGCCCGTCCACCGTCACACCGTCCACCGTCATGACGCCGCTGTACTGCAAGAGGTTAGGATAGAGGCGGAAGAAGATCTCGTTCCAGGTTTGGCGGCTGGTGTTAGGCACGGAGACCCGCGCCTGGCCCGCCACCCGTCGGTTAGCAGGGTCAATGCGCATGGTCAGGTGATAGACCGGCGCATCCCTCAGCGCGCCCAGGTCGGCCTCGGCTTCGGGCAAGAGGTAAGGCCGGAAGAGGGCGAAGGGGTCCGGCGAGGCCTCGCGGGCCCCGAAAGGCAAGGCGCACGCGGCCAGGATGAACGCGAGGACGATCCACAGAGACAACATGCGACGGGCGCGAAGGGGCATCCTAGCACATCCCAAGGGCCGAAATACCTAGCAGGAGTATAGCATCAACCGTTCAGGGCCGCAATTTCCCGATGTCTTGTCATTTGACATGACACCTGTCCGGCTTTATAATACCCCCCAGTTCATTTAACCAATCTTGGGGGTGTCTCATCATGGAAGCCACGACCAACACCAGCACCGTGGAAGCCATCCTGCAACGGAGCGGCTTCACCCACTTCCATCGCCGCATCGTCCTGGTGACCGGCATCGCCTGGACCTTTGTGGCGATGGAGATCCTTCTCATCAGTTTCACGCTCCCCGTCTTCCAGGCGGCCTGGAACCTCTCCGGCTTCAGCCTGGGCCTCATCGGCTCGGCAGCCCTCATGGGCTCCTTCGTCGGCAGCCTCTTTTGGGGGCGCTTGGCCGATCGGATCGGACGACGCTCCATCTTCCAGGTTACGATCTTGTGGTACAGCGTCTTCGTGGCGTTGACGGCGGCCTCGTGGAACCCTGTCAGCCTCTTCGCCTTCCGCTTCCTCTCCGGCGTCGGCCTGGGCGGGATGCTGGTGGTGGACCCTACCCTCCTCTCCGAGTACCTGCCGCCGCAGGTGCGGGGGCGTTTCCTCGTCTTCTTGGACTTCTTCTGGCCCATCGGCAACCTGATCGCCTTGGGCCTGGCCTACTATTTCCTGGAGGTTGCCGGAGGGGCATGGCGCCCCCTGTTCCTGGTGGCCGCCGTCCCGGCCTTCCTGGCCTTCATCTCCCGGACCCTGGTGCCCGAAAGCCCCTACTACCTCGCGCGCAAAGGGCGAGCCCAGGAGGCGGCGCAGGTGCTCACGCGAGTCACCGGCCAGGTGGTGGATTCGGCGGTCGTCCATGCCGACGCCGGAGCGACGCGCGCGCGGGTGGCCGATCTACTCAGTGGCAACCTTCGGCAGGTCACCCTGGCCACTCTGGTAGCCTGGATCGCGCTCAACTTCGGCTACTACGGCCTCTTCCTGTGGCTGCCGGGCGCGTTGGCGGCGGTCCGAGGCATCCAGTTGGGCAACATCTACGTCCTTCTGCTCCTGT
>DAOTYP010000184.1:0-10381 GCA_034434975.1 Anaerolineae bacterium
CCCCCACCAGCCCCAACGTCTCCCCCCGCCGAATGGAGAAGTCCAACCCGTCCACCGCCTTGATGTACCCCACCCGCCGCTGGATGACCACCCCCCGGCTGACGGGAAACCACATCCGCAAACCCCGCACCTCCAACAACACCTCCGCCATGCCTCACCCCCTCGCCGCCTTCACGTCCACCCAGCAGGCCACCCAATGCCCCTCGGCCACCATCGCCAGCACCGGATTCTCCTGCGAACAGCGCGCCACCGCATAGAGGCACCGCGGCGCAAAGGGACACCCCGGCGGCATATCCACCAGGTCCGGCGGCAAACCATCAATCGGGGTCAGCCGACTCTTGCGCTCGGCGTCCAACCGCGGAATGGAGCGCAGCAAGCCCAACGTGTAAGGGTGACGCGGATCGCCGTACAGCGCCCCCACCTCCGCCATCTCCACGATGTAGCCAGCATACATCACCGCCACCCGGTCCGCCAGCCCCGCCACCACCCCCAAATCATGGGTGATCCAGATGACGGCCATCCCCAACTCCCGCCTCAGACGCTTGACAATGTCTATGATCTGCGCCTGAATGGTCACATCCAGAGCCGTGGTCGGCTCGTCGGCGATCAGAACCTGGGGATTGCAGGCCAGGGCCATGGCGATCATCGCCCGCTGCCGCATCCCACCGGAAAACTGGTGCGGATAGTCGTCCACCCGCTCCGCCGCCCGAGGGATGTTGACCATCTCCAAAAGCTCTATGCTCCGCCGCCGGGCAGCCACCTTGTCCATCTGCAGGTGCAACTGCAACGCCTCCGCAATCTGCTGGTGAATGGTCAGCACCGGGTTGAGGGAGGTCATCGGGTCCTGAAACACCATGGCGATCTTCTTACCGCGCACCCGACGCATCTCATCCCCGCTGAGGCGCAGCAGGTCCCGCCCTTCAAAGATCACCTCGCCCCCTACGATCTTGCCCGGAGGCTGCGGGATCAACCGCATCACCGAGAGAACCCCCACGCTCTTGCCACAGCCGCTCTCCCCCACGATCCCCAACGTCTCCCCCGCCGCCAAGTCGTAACTGATGCCGTTGACCGCATGGACAACGCCTTCCTGGGTGAAAAAGTAGGTCCGAAGCCCCCTGACCGACAGCAAAGGGTCCAACGTTCCCCTCCTACACTTAGAGGATCCGGTACTTTTTGAAAACCTCCCGGATGCTGGCCCCGCGGGCCAGTTCGCTGCGCACCAGGTTCTCCCCGTTGACCTTCTCCATGGCCCGCCAGATCACCTCGTCCTCTATATCTTGCGGGATCACAACCCCTCCGTCACGGTCGGCCACGACCAGGTCGCCGTTGCGGACCAACGCCTCGCCGATCCGGATCGGCTCCCGGATGGCGACCACCTCGCAGCGGCCCATAGAATCCGCAGGCGTCAACCCGATGGCGAACACCGGAAACCGCATCGCAAGGATCCCACACGAGTCCCGGCAATAACCATCTATGATCGCCCCACGCGCGCCGTGGGCCGCCGCGCACGTGCTCAATAACTCGCCCCATATCGCCGCCGGCTGCGTTCCCAGCCATTGACAGACCACGACCTCCGCGGGCTTGAGATCGTCCAAAAGGGCCATCTCCAAGCGATACGGCTCCTGCGGCATTTGGCAGGTCTCAACCGCCAGCATCGTTGCGGCCCGACCGACGACCTTGGCCTCAGGATACAGGGGACGGACCTCAGGCCGCATGATCTGGTGCCGACAACCCAATTTATCCATCGTATCGGCCAAGACGGCAGTGTACAGTTTGGTGGCGATCCAATCGTAGTACTCGCGGCTTGATTTGTCCACGTTCTCTGCCTTCGCAGGGGTGTTCTGAGATCCTGTCACGTAAATGAGCGTTAGCGGAGCCGAGAGTACCTGGCGACCCCCTCCGGGTCCAACTCTATCCCCAACCCCGGCGCGGTCGGGATGGGCAACATCCCATCCGCATCCAGCCGGAAAGGCGTCTTGACGATCTCGTCAATGTAGGGCGAGGGCGTCAGGTACTCCACCCAGCGGGCCACCGGCAGGGCGGCTACCAGATGCAGGTCCGCCGCCAAACCGACAGCGTTGTTCCAGCCGTGAGGCACCAGCAGGATGTTGTGATCGTAGGCCATCCAACCGATGCGGCGCGCCTCAGAGAGGCCGCCCACCTTGCTGCAATCGGGCTGAACCACATCCAAAGCCCTTCTCTCTATCCATGGAATGAAGGACTGCCGGCGGGTCAGCACCTCGCCTGCCGCGATCCAAACCGGCGATTGCTCGCGCAGCGTGACGTAATCCTCCAGAGCGTCAGGAGGCAGCGCTTCCTCCAACCAGATCACGTCGTAATCGGCCAACATGCGCGCCGTTGCCAGCGCCCATTTGAGGGAGTGAGGCCAGAACTCCTCGCTCCCTCCGGCGTCCACCATTAACTCCACGTCAGGCCCCACCGCCTCGCGCGCGGTCCGCACCAGGAGTTCATCAGTCTTGCGGTCCACGCGGCCGAAAGGCCCCCATCCCAACTTGATGGCCCGGAAGCCACGGGCCAGCACGCGGAGGAGTTTCTCGCGCAGCCTCCCCGGCTCCTCAAACAGGACGGACCCATAAGGCTTGATCCGCTCGCGGTAGTACCCGCCCAGCAGGCGCGCCACCGGTTGTCCGCTGACCTTGCCCAGAAGGTCCCACAGCGCCATGTCTATGCCGCTGATGGCGTGGGTTACCGCGCCGCCCCGGCCTTGCCAGAAGGTGCTTTGGTGCAACTTCTCCGTGACGCGCTCCGGCTCAATGGCGATCTCGCCGATCAGCCAGGAGCGCAGGAGCCGCAACGCCGCCTCCGTCAGAGAATAACTGGTATAGACGCTACCGACGCCGGTCAGGCCCTCGTCGGTCACCACCTCAACCAGCGTTTGCATGGTCTCCTCGGCCGCCACCTCCAGAGACCATCCCCCTTCAGCGTCCCTCCCCCCAAGGGGTATGGCGCGGACCTCAACGATCTTCATCAGAACGTCCCTTTGACCCGGAAGGTCCCGCTCGTCGCCAGCGGCAGGTTGATCGTGTCGCCGGGGAGAACCTCGGCCCGCACGCCGTTGATCTCCGCCGCAGCCAACGGGCGCCCGTCGCCCGAGCGCAGCCGCATACGGATCCCCTTGGGCGCCACAGCCAGGTCATTGAGTTTGACCTCCACCGCCACGGAGTTGCCGTCCGCCGCTACGTCCACCGATATGTCCACCTTGCCGCCCAACCAGGTGGCCATCTCTTTGACGGCCAGGCGATAGCCGGGCCGCAGCCATTCTCGCGGTATCGCCTGCAAGAGGAAGAGCTCCTGCTGCGAGCCATCCCAGCCCCCGCGTTCGTTGACGAACATCCGGCGGATCGTCTGCCACCGCTCGCCATCGCCCGGCGCGCACGAGGGCACGCCATCCAACGACTCCACCCCCACCCGGAAATCGTGATGGAGCACGATGGCGAGGTTGTGCGTGAACCATTCAAAGAAGCGGGGGAGGTCGTCCCGCGCCAGGAAGAGCGCACCGCCGACCGGCCACATCGTCTCATATTCCACGTAGTGCCGCCACAGGTAATGTCGCTCGGCGTTGAGGTCAAACACGTCGGCGAAGTTGGCGTCGGCGTTGTCCGGGATCTCCTTCCAATAATCTATGGGGAAGATCTTGTTCTCTCCCTTCGGCATGCCGGCCTCCAGGAAGGCCAGCGCCTGGTCCACCAGTTCGTCATGAGGGTCCAACGCGCCCCAGGCCCCTGCGCGCAGAGGGCCGTAGCCGGTATAAGTCCAATCGGGCCGCGCCCAATCCAGTTCCTGCACCATCCTAGGCACGTAAGGGATACTGGTGCCGTCGGGAAGCGGCAGTGGGCGCGCCCGATCGCGCGCCGCGGCGTAGCGGTCGCGCAGGCAGGCGCGGTAATCGCGCAGTTCCGCCGCCATCTCCTCCGCGCGCGGGTGGCCGATCTCCCTGAGCAGGCGCACGATCTCGGCCATGCCGTAGATGCAGAAGGCATCGTTGAAGATCGTGTTGCCCGCCAGCCAATCGTGGGCCGAGGCCGCCGGCAAGAGGCCCCAATAGGGAACCTTCTCGCCGTTCTCCTCGCGCATCGTGCGGCGGCGCTGCGTCGCCACCCAATCAAACGCGGCGATCATGGCTGCCAAGGGCGAACCGGGCCCCTCGCCCAGCCATTCCCGGTCGCGCGTGATGCGGTAATGCGAGGCCAGCGCCCACATCCCCAGCCCGTGGCTGAGGAGCAAGGGATTGGCCGTCCACTCGCCGAAGTTGCCTATGAAGCCGTGAACCTGCGCGTATCCCTCGCCTTGCAGGTTCTCATCCCGTCCCACCGCGCCTTTATCCATCCCCCGCACATCCGAGGTCTGGCAATCAATGAAACTGCGGAGCACAGGGCGGTTAACGTGGGCCAGCCCCCGCAGGTCAAAGGCCGGCAGCGCCTTGGCCGCGTTGCAGGGCCAGTAGCCCTCGTAATGGTTGGGGCTCGTTTTGTACATCCATACCTGCGTGCTGCGGCTGCGGTACGCCACCTGCTGGGCCATCTGCCCGGCCACCGCCGCCAGGTAATCGTTGACGAAAGGATCGGGCGTGATGATCTGGCCAGGGCCGTAGATCACCTTCCGCCAGAAGCCGCGCACTTCTTTATACAGGAGGTCGCTATCTAGGGCAAGAAGTCGCTCTCCCACCGCGCGCGTGACGAGGCCGTAAGGGATCACCAGCCTCAGTTCCGCCTCTTCCCCCGGCGCGAGGGACACCTCCCACTCTATCACCTTCTCCGGCACGTTCTTGAGGCCCTCCGACGCAAGGACCTGGTCGTGCCAGCGCAGGGTGCCCTTGGCCGGTTGAGGAAGGACGTAGCGCACCTTATCCTCCATCAACCCGTAAGGCGCCTCGTAGCGGTGCGGGATCGGGGGCGCGACCTCATCGGGCGCAACGTAGCACTTGTAGAACAACCGCATCCGGCTGACATCGCCGAAGTGCAGCCATAGGTGACCCGTCCGCCGCGCATAGCCTGCATTGCGCACCTGGAAACGCACATGGGTGACCAGCATGTCATCGGGGGTCGGCTTCATCCCTTCTTCCGGCTTGCGGTCCAACAGGTGGGCGAAGACGCGCTCCTGCCAGACCAGGTCACCATCGCGGGTTTCAACGTAGGGGATGGGGAGCCTCCCTTCCTCCAGCCAGCGCAGGATTTGGGGGTTGGCCGTGCCTTTGCGGTCCACGAAACGCATGGGGTGGCCGTAGCCGACCGAGATGTGCATGTGGTGGTTCCCCAGAGGGGCCAATTCCTGCTGCATGACCTTCAGGTTCAGGAAAGACAGTGGCCCCCAGATCAAGGAGCCATCCCAGAGCACGCCGGTTTGAAACTGGTATCCGGGGACGCCCACATGCTGCACCGCCTTCGTCATGGGCTTCCAGCATTTTCTCGCCTGCTCCAGCGTCCATTCCTGCATGGTGTCTATCTCCTCTCGTGAGTTCCATAACATCGCCGATGAGGTCTCAAGGCAACAGAGAACCGGGCCGCACGCGCGGGAAGGCCAAGGCTGGCCGGAACCCCTCGGCGTATTCCACCCCGCATTGCAGGCCGCGGAAAGCGCCCACGATCTGCGCGTACTTGACCAGGTCCCACCCGGACCGCTCCATGTTCTTCATTTGGCTCTTGTATAGCCGCAACAACTCGCACTTGCGCGCAAAGACGTCGCTGATATCCACGTAGTGGGTCGGCTGGGACTCCAGGCCCGTCAGCGAGTCCATGTAGAAGAGGGCGGGATAGGAGGACAAAGGCTCATGCTCGGTAAAGATGGAACGATAGCCCGCCAAGGCGCAGGCCTCAAAGGCCAAGCGGCTGGTGACCATGTGATCGGAACTGTAGTCCACCGGCGGCGGCGCGATCACCAGATCGGCTTGGGCCGCGCGCAGGATGTCCGTCAGCCGATTGCGCAACTCGTCGGTGTCTCGCAGGTACTGGTCTTCCTGCTCCAGGCCAATGTAACGCCCGCCCAGGGCCTCGGCCAGCGCGGTCGCCTCGGCCGCGCGGATGGCTGCCACCTGAGCATAAGGCATCTTGGGATCGTGCTGAGACCCCTTGTTGCCGTTCGTCGTGGCAACGATGGTGATCTGCACATCCCCGCGCTGTTGGTATTTGAGCAGCGTGCCCAGGCAGTGGAGCTCCACATCGTCCTGATGCGCGCCGATGCAAACGACGTTCATGGGATTCCCTCCGCGATTCAGTTTCCCGACTCTACGACGACCTTGATGATCTCGTCCCGATGCT
Organism: Anaerolineae bacterium; assembly: GCA_034434975.1. Taxonomy (GTDB): domain Bacteria; phylum Chloroflexota; class Anaerolineae; order JADYZS01; family JADYZS01; genus JADYZS01. The sequence goes on from DAOTYP010000184.1 coordinate 6,276, forward strand.
CCATAGAGAAAAGGATGGCCTCCGGCAAGCGCTCGTAAGGAAAAGTGTGGGTGATCAAATCCTTGAGGTTGGGATCGCCCCCGGCCAACAGGTTGCTGACCCGGGGCCAGCAGGTGGGGGTATCGGTAGTCCCCAACAAGGAAAGGTCGCGCAGGACGAGGCGTTCCACGTCCACGGGGATGCGCGGCTCGCCCGGCACGCCGTAGATCAGCACCCGCCCGCGCGGTGCCGCCGCGGCGATCGCCTGCTGGATGGACTGCGCCGTGCCGACCGCCTCAATGACCACCGGAAACTCCTCCCCGGCCAGGGCCTTTTCCAGCGGCTCTTCGGCCACGTTGAGCACGCGATCCACGCCCCACCGGCGTGCCAATTCCAACCTCTTGCGACGCGTGCCCGCCAAAACGATGGGGACGTTGCTCGCCTGACGCGCGAGGCGCGCGAAAAGAAGCCCGGCCGGCCCACCCCCGATGACGAGCACCGGCTCGCCGACCTGGATGTGCAACTTATCAATTCCCCCCAGCACGGTGAAGAGGGTCTCGGCTTGCGTCGCCTCCAGGTAGCCCATCTGCTCCGGCAGGCGATAGCAATTCTCCTCCGGCAACGCCATGTATTCCTGCCAGCCGCCGGGGACGGTGATGCCGATGGCCCCCCCTTGAGGACAATAGGTCTTCTGGCCCGTGCGACACCACAAGCAATGGCCGCAGCCCACGCCGGGGTCCACGGCGCAGCGGTCGCCTACGCGCACTTGGGTGACGCCCGGCCCACAGGCTACGATGTCGCCGGCGATCTCGTGGCCGAGGGCCAGGGGCGGTTTCACGCTCGCGTTGAAGCCGCGCACGATGTTCACATCCGTGCCACAGACGCCCACCGCGCGCACCCGCAGCAACACCTGATGCGGCCCCGGTTCCGGCACCGGCGCGCTGGCCTGTTCAAAACGGATCCCCCCTACCCAATGCCAAACCCGCATTCGCTCGGTCATTCCTCGTTTCCTTCCGTCCGCGCTCTTGCTACCCGGATTCAGCGCAGTTGGGTCGGATCCAGGTAATCGCGCAGGCCGTCGCCCACCAAGTTGAAGCCCAAGGTCGTCAGCAGAATGAAGGCGCCGGGGATCATGGAGATCCAGGGGGCCAGAAGCAGAAGGGTCTGGCCTTCAGCGATCATCTGGCCCCAGGACGGCTGAGGCGGCCTGATGCCCAGGCCGAGGTAACTCAGCGACGCTTCGCCCATGATGACGCCGGGGATGGCCAAGGCCGCCGCTACCAGCACCGGCGTCAGACAATTGGGAAGCACGTGTCGGAACATGATGCGCCACTGGCTGGCCCCTATAGCCTTGGCCGCCTCCACATACTCCTTGCTGCGCTGCGACAGCACACGCTCGCGCATCAGACGGCCATACCAGGGAATGCCGCCGATGCTCATGGCAATGATCAACATCGGGATGCCGGGCCCCAGCGCAGCCACCATGACCATGAACAGGATGAGACCGGGTAGGGTAGACAAGACATCCCACGACCGGCTGATGAGGGTATCCGCGACGCCGCCCAGATAGCCCGCGGCCACGCCCAGCACCGCGCCGATGGCCGCGCTGATGGTGACCACCGCCAGGGAGAGGAAGAGGGAGATCCTCGCGCCATGCACACATCGGCTCAGGATGTCGCGTCCGTAGTTGTCGGTGCCCAGAGGGTGCCCCGGCGTGCCAGGCGGCAAGCGCAGCGCCCTGGGATCCATCACGTTGGGATCCTGCACGGGAAGGAGGTCCGACGTTAGCGCGAAGATCACGAGACCGATGACCAGGACGAGGCCGACCACCGTAACCGGCGTGCGCAAGACCCGCCGCAATGCCCTGGCCCGCGCGGAGCGCGCGGCGCGTGGTGCACCCGCCCTTGGCCCCTTGCTCCTATCCATCACCGCAGCGCCCATGTGAAAACGCTCCCTGAGCCCTGCATCCGCCGCCTACTCATACCGCACCCGCGGGTCCAACCAGGCATAGGCCAGGTCCGTCACCAGCATCATGAAGAGGAAGAAGAGGGAAAGGAGGAGGCTCAGGCCCAGGATCACAGGATAATCCCGCTGGCCGATGGCGGTCGTGTACAAGCGCCCCATGCCGGGCAAAGAGAAGACGTTCTCCAAGAGGACGTTGCCTCCTGCCGCCCCGCCGATGCTCATGCCGATCACCGTGACCAAGGGGCCGGCGGCATTGCGCAAGGCGTGCACGAACAGCACCCTTCGCTCGTACAGCCCCTTGCTGCGCGCCGTGCGCACGTAGTCCGCGCTCAACACGTCCAGCATGGCGTTGCGGACATAACGGCTGAAGGAAGGGATGGACAAGAAACCCCACAGAGCGCCCGGCACGAAGACGATCTGAAAATGCTTCCATGGGTCCTCGCTCCACGGCACGTAGCGCACCGGCGGCATCCAGTGAAACCACAGGGACAGGACCAGAATCAGCGCCAGCGCTACCCAGAAGATCGGCGCGGAGACGGCGATCAGGCCCAGGAAGCGAATGACCTGATCGGCAAGGCTGTTCTGGCGGACCGCTAGATAGATGCCTAGGGTGATGCTGCCCACAACGCTGATCAAGATGGCGATGCCAGCGATCTCAAAGGATAGCAACACCCGCTTACCGAACATGTCCATCACCGGTTCCGCAAAACGCCAGGATGTCCCCAAATCTCCCCGCACCGCTTTACCAAGCCACGTTACATATTGTACAACAAGGGGCTTGTCCAGGCCGTATTGTGCGCGCAGGTAAGCCTCGGCCTCCGGGGAGCGATCTTCCGACATGCCGAAGTAGATGTCAATGGCGTCGCCTTGCATCAGGTTGAGCAAAAGGAAGAGGAAGACGGAGGCAAGGAACGCGGTGAGCACAATGTGGAGCAGACGCCGGATGATGTACCTGTGCATACGTCTCCTACCAGAGTCAGGGGGCCGCCCATCGCCGATAGGCCCAAGGACAGAGAGGAACCAGAGGGATTGCAGCCTCGCCTGGCCGCGACGCGAGCGTAGGGGCGGCGCACGGCGTCGCCCCTACGCCCCTCCTGCGCCCGTTAGCCGGCCCAGTACACCTGCTCCCAATCCAGGGCGCGTATGGTGCCGGGGTCGCCAGGCCACGGCTCGTAGCCGATGAGCTTCTTGCTGACCGCTTGGAAGGTCGGCGTGGCGAATAGGTAGATCTCCCGCACGTTCTCAATCAGTTTGCGCTGGATCTCCTGGGAGATCTTCTTCCGCTTCTCCTGGTCGGGCTCCTCGTTGAAGGCGTCCAAGAGCTTGTCCAGTTCTGGGTCGCCACCGCCGGTCCACTTCTGCTCGTCGCGGTCCGAGCGGTACAAGGACAGGTTAGGATCTACCAGGGCGGCGCCGAGGTTGTTGGCGCTCAGGTCGTAGTCCTTCGTCTCCAGGCGGGCTTTGACCCAGACGCCCACTTCCAGGATGCGCAGCTCCATGTCAATGCCGATGTCCTTGAGGTTAGATTGGGCGATCAGCATGAGGTCGTTGAAGGTCTGGTAGCCGGCGATGCTGATGCCGATCAGCTTCAGGCGCTTGTCCTTGTTGTCGGGATCGTAGCCTGCTTTCCTCAGATAGTCCTTTGCCAGCTCGGGGTCGTACTTCTGCAACCTTTCCACCTCTTCCTGGGGTAGGACATAGCCCTTGCTCAGGGGCGTGACCGGCCCCGAGATCACGCCCTGGCCGCGCGTGATGACATCTATCATCTGCTGGCGGTTGATGCCGTGGCGCAAGGCCAGAAGGACGTTCCTGTCTTGGAGTGCGGGCCGCAGGTGATTGACGTTGATGCGATAGTAGCTGCCCGTGAGGAAGGAGTGGATCTTAACGTTCGGGTCGTCCTTGAGTTGGTCGTAGATCTTGTAATCGTCAAAGGGGAGGAAGTTGATCTGGCCGGTCTTCATGGCCGCCACCTGGGCCTGCTGATCGGGCATGACGACGAAACGCAGCTCCTCAATAAGGGGCGGCTTGTTCCAGTAGTCGGGGTTGCGCTTATATGAGACGTAGCTCTGCGGCTCCCACTTATTCAGGATCCAGGGGCCTGTCCCGGCCTCAGCCTGCAACAGGATCTTGCCCTTGGGGTACTTCTCCACCACCTCGCGGTC
>DAOTYP010000185.1:0-20323 GCA_034434975.1 Anaerolineae bacterium
GCGCTACGTGGGGCAAGTGGTTCAGGTAGACGGCTATGACATCCGTCTGGACGCGGCGTCCGTGTGGCGTGCGGCGGCCAAGTATGGTCGTGCCCTCGCGCACGTGACGGAAATGGCGCGCCACCTCGCGGCCAAAAGCATCCCTTTTGAGCTGGAGATCTCCGTGGATGAGACCGATTCCCCCACCACGCCTGTGGAGCACATCTACCTCGCCAGCGAGTTGAAACGTCTGGGGGTGCGTTGGGTGAGCCTGGCGCCTCGCTATCCCGGTCGCTTTGAGAAGGGCGTAGATTACATCGGCGACTTGTCCGCCCTCGCCAGGGAACTGGCGATCCATGCCGCCATCGCGCGTGCGTTGGGACCTTACAAGTTGAGCCTTCACTCCGGCTCGGATAAGTTCAGCGTCTATCCGTTGCTGAGCGAGGCGACGCGGGGGCTGGTGCACCTGAAGACGGCGGGGACCAGTTATCTGGAGGCGTTGCGGGTGATAGCCCAGTTAGAGCCCGCCCTCTTCCGCCAGATCATCGGTTTTGCGCGGGAGCGATACCCTCAGGACAGGGCTTCCTACCACGTCTCGGCGGACCCGAGCCATCTGCCTGATGGGATGGCATGGCCGGATGAGCGTCTGCCCGCACTCCTGGAGGACTTTCATGCCCGCCAGGTGCTTCACGTGACCTTCGGCTCGGTGTTGGCCCGGTTTAGGATGGAGTTGCTGGCGGCGCTTCATGCTCACGAGGAGGCCTATCATGCGTCCTTAGAGCGCCATTTCCGTCGCCATTTGGAGCCGTTCGTCTCTTGACTATGACCTGCATGTTCGTTTGCCCGAATCCTCGTCCTGGGGTATAATCGGCCCTGCAACTTTTTAAGAAATGGTAAAGGAGCTTTATGCCTGACATCGGCAAACTCCTCGGTGCCATCTCCCAAAGTTCCAACCAGATCGGCACCGTCTTATCCCTCCTGTTGGCGCTGACGGGCGGATTCCTGGTGGCCTTCTGGATCAGTTTGGTCCTTTGGACCTTTCACGACATCCGCTCCCGCACGCGCGACATCTTCGCGATCTTGCTGGCTACGCTCATGGTGTTCCTCTTCGGCCCCGTCGGGTTGATCCTCTATTTCCTTTTACGCCCGCGGGAGACGCTGGATGAGGTCTATGAGCGCCAGTTAGCCCAGGAAGCGCTGCTGCAGGATATCACGGAGCAAAGGGCCTGTCCCAAGTGTCATCGCCCGATTGAAGAGGATTTCCGCCTGTGTCCTTACTGCCGCACTCCGCTGAAGAAGCCGTGTTCTCAGTGCGGCCGTCTCCTTCACCTGGAGTGGACGATCTGCCCCTATTGCGGCAATGAGGCTGTCGGGCCTCGGGTGCATGCCCTAGCACCGGCTGAAGAGGCGGAGCCGGAGCGGGTCGCCGGCTGAGCCGATCGGCGGCCGTCCGCTCCCCCTACGGGATGATTTCCACCTCGCCGCAGATCCCTTGCCCTGCCAGCGCGTCCGCCCCGAAGGCGGGTATCTCTTTTCCTCCCTCTTCCGTCAGCCCCACCGCGAGGCGGTAGCGCCCCGGCGGCGTGACGGGGTTTAGGTTCACATCTTCCTCGTCGCGCACGAGTTCCCCTACGGGCCAGCGACTAGGTGGAAAGCGGCGGATGGTGCTCGCCGCCCGCTCTAAGCGGTCGCCCCAAACCTGCCCCCTCTCATCCACCACGCGCACGATTGGCAGGTAGTCTTGCCCGAGGGGAGCGGTCGCCTGCCAATAGAGGGTAACGTGCACCCAGCCGCTAGGGGGATGCGAGCGGTCGTCGCGGGCGCGCAGGCGCGCGTCACCCAGGCGGCAGCCCGCGAGGCGCACGGGCGCGTCAAAAGAGACATCCAGCGGGCGGGCGCCCTCCGGAAGCGAGGGGAAACGGGAGCGTACGGCGTAGCCTTTCAGCAGCACGCCGGCCGGATATTGCTCCGTCACCAGGGGATAGCGTTCCGCCAGCCAGCGCTCCACCAGGCCGCTCGGGTCAAAGGTGCCCGTGTGCGATTGTACCAGCCAGATGGTCTCGTAGCCCGCCATCCCTTCCAGGGGCGGCGCAACCTGGGCTGGGTCGCTCAGGCGGTCGTGGAAGGGGAAGAAGACCGGCAACGGCCCGCGATAGTAGTGTCGGAAGGCGATGTGCATGTAATCCACATGCACCAGGATGGCGTCGGTGGGCCCGGCGTGCTGGGCGATGTAGCGGGCGGCCTCGCGCCAGTCCTCGCGGCGATGTTGAGGTTGCCAGTTCTGGCGCAAGGCGGCCAATGTAACCCCTGCGACCAGGAGAAGCATCGCCAACCCTAGGGCGCGCTGCCGGCCGATGAGCCAGCCCAGGCAGGCGGCGATCGCCAGAAGGAGCGCGGGGACGACGGCGATGAAGTAGCGGGTCTCGGCCAGGACGAGGGGATCGCGGCGGCCCAGGAGAAGCGCGGTTGCCAAGGGCAGCAGGAGGTAGCCGCCCAGGCGCAGGCGGCCTTGCGCCGGCGCGGCGATGAGCCCGGCTGCCGCCAGGGCTGCTACAACCCAGGGCGCCAACGGCGCGCCCGCAGCCTTGTGGATCGTCCAGATGGAAAGCCAGTGCAGGAGCAAGGCCCAGGCAGACGGCGGCGCGCCACCAGGCAGGTCGGCAGGGGTGGCGGTGGCCAGCCAAGCGCGCCAGGCCAGCGGCGCGAAGCCCACCGCGATCAGGATGAGCGCCGCCAAGCCGCCCTGCAACCGCGTGGGTCGTGGGGCCTCGTCTTCTTCATCCCTTCGCCTCCAGAGCAGAAGGAGCCACCAGAACGCCATCACCGGCAACAGCACCGCGCTCAGGACGTAGGTGTAGAGCGCGGCCAGCATGGCCGCGGCTGCGGCGAGAACCCAGCGCCAGCGCCCTCGCTCTAGGGCGCGCAGGAAAGCCCAGAGCCCTGCGCTTCCCAAGGTGAGTGCCAACGCGTACATGCGCGCCTCCTGGCCATACCAGACGAGGAAGGGGTTGATGGCGACGAGGAGTGCAGCCATCAGGCCCACGGCCCTGCCGGCCAGGCGGTTGCCCAGGCCGTACATCGGAAAGGTCAGCAGCGCGCCCGCCGCCACGGAGAGGGAACGGACGGCTGCCTCGCTTTCGCCCAGGGCTTTGACCAGGTAGTGGAGGAGAAGGTAATAGAGGGGAGGATGAGGATCCTGCTCCAAGGCCAGCCCTATGCGCCAGATCTCGGCGGGCGAGAGGCGTGCCCAGTAGAGGCTCATCGTCTCGTCAAACCAGAGGCTATGGTCGCTCAGACGCCACACGCGCGCCCCCAAGGCCAGCGCGAAAAAGAGCCAAAGAAGATAAAGGTGCAAGCCGCGCCCTAAAGACAAACGACAACGCAGAGGCGCCCTGCGGAGCCCGCCTCTGCGTTGCAGCATGGATGGAGGCGGGGAGGCGACGTTCATGGCGTCCCGCGCGCGACCCGCGCCGCGAGGGCGCGCTCCACCGCGACGGCGCCGCCGCCGATTCGCTCTACCATGCGTCCGCCTCCCCGCAGGGCTTCCTCGTCGGCCTGGCTGACCGTGTCGCCGATGATGGTTACGCGCGCGGCCAGTTCCGCCTCGGCGCGACGGAAGCCGAAGGAAGGCCGGAAGGTCAAGAGGTAGTCCACGGCCAGCAGCATGTCGGTCTGCGTCCCCGGCGCGGTGGGCGGCCCGAAGAGGACGTAGTGGGCCAGAGGCCAGGCGCGCCCTGCCTCGGCGGAGACCTCCAGAGCGAGTTCCACTACCTCTTCCTCCTCTCTGGAGACGGTCACGGGGGCGGAACGTACGCCGGTCCCCTCCACTTCCACCACATAGGTGCCGGCGGAGAGTTCTACGAAGGAGAATCGCTCGTCCGGCCTGACCTGGTCGCGATCCACCAGTTCGCCCTGGCAGAAAAGCGCGACCGTGCGGCCCGCGCCGCCCTTCACCGTGCCCCGAACGATGCCGGCTGCCTGGGGCGCGCTCAACATCACGCTGACCTCGTTCTGTCCATCCACCATGATCGCCTCCGACCGGACGTTGGTCCCTTCCACGCCTATCGCGTAGGTTCCCGCCCCCAATTCTGTGAAGCGGAAGGAGGCGTCTTTGGCGATGACGGCCCGCGCAACCTCGGCCCCTTGCGGGTGCAGGAACAGAACCGCCGTGCGGCCCGCCCCGTAGCGCACGCGCCCGGAGATGACGCTCTGGCCCCTCTCTGCCTGGGGCTGCAGGTCCAGCGTGACCACCACGCTGACCTCGTTCTGGCCGTCCGCGGTCACGGGCTCGGAGCGGGCGCGAGTTCCTTCTATCGCGACGACGTAGGTTCCCGCTTCCACCGGCTGGAAACGGAAGACGGTGTCTTCGGCGACGAGGGCCCGCGCGACCTCGGTCCCTTCGGGATGCCGCAGCAGGAGCACGTGTCGCCCGGCGCCGTTCACCGCGATCCCCCAGATGAGGCTACCTGCCTGCGGCAAGACCAACGCGGCGCGGGCCTCGTTTTGGCCGTCCACGGTCAAGGGCTCCGAGCGCAGTTCGCTCCCTTCCACGCCGACGACATAGGTGCCGGCCGACAGGCCGTCAAAGCGGAAGGTCTCATCCTCTGCCACGTAGGCGCGCGCGACCTCGGTCCCTTGGGGATGTTGCCACAGAAGCGCGATGCGCCCCGCGCCGTTGAGGGCGGAGCCGAGAATGGTGCTGGCGGCCTGGGGGATGGTCAGCATCACGCTGGCCTCGTTTCGCCCGTCCACCGTGATCGGCTCTGAACTGATGTTGGTCCCTTCCACCTCCACCACGTAGGTGCCGCCGGCCACCTGGCCGAAGCGGAAACTACCGTCTTCGGCGACGGGGGCCCGCGCGACCTCGCCTCCCTGGGGATGCTGCAGGAGAAGCGCCGTGCGGCCCGCGCCGTTGAGCACGATGCCGGAGATGGTGCTGGCATGGGGGCCGGGGAACGGCTTTATTTGGCGCGCGTAAACGACCAGGAAAGAGTGGTGAAACCAGGTGTTGCCGGGGGCCTCGTCCGGGTGGCCCGACTTGAGGCCGAGGACGCGATCGCTGGGCAGCCCCTCTACTTCGGCGGCGCAGACCTGGCCGCGCCACATGGGGAAGTTGGCCCCCGGCTCATGCGCGGGCCTCTCTATCGTCACGTAATCCTCGCCGCCGTCCCAGGTGATGTGCAGCCGCGCGCCGTGCACCCGCTGCCCCGATTCATCCAACACGTCAAAATAGATGTGGTGGTTGCCATTGTTCTCGGTGGGGGTCAGATGATGGACGCGCACCGCCCGCCAGTACGGCTCGCCAGGAGGTACATCGGCCTCTGCGATGGACACGCCATAGGCGGCGGCGTCGTTGCCCTGTGGCTCCGGCCCCCACCAGATGTGCACCGTGCGCTCGGACCGGCCTCGCAACAGCCGTCTCAACCAACCCCCTTGGGTCATGGTCGCTCCTTTCCCTGCCGCCGGTCAATCTGCCAGCAAGCGTGCGAAGGCCTGCTCCAGCGCGTAGGCGTCGCCCGACAACCGCTCCACCTGGCAGCCGGCCTCTATCAGATCGGCCTGCTCCTCGGCGGTGATGCCGTCGCCCACGATGGTGACGCGGGCTGCGCGGGCAGCCTCTTGCAACGAGAAGCCGCCCAACGCGCCGGTCTTGCGCAGGTAGGGCTGGGCCAAGAGGAGCGCCGCCCGCGCGCCGACGGCGTCCCCTGGGCTGAAGAGGACGTAGTGGGCGATGGGGCGTGAAGCGCTGCCCGGCGGCAGGCGTATGTCCATCTCTTCCTCGTTGTCGCCGTCCAACATGATCTCGTTCCGGTTCATACCCACTCCCTCCACATCCAACCGATAGGCGCCGGGGCCGAGCCCCGCGAACGCGTAACGGCCCTCAACATCCGTGGTCGTCCTCATCAGAAGCGTGTCGTCCTGGTAGAGGCTGAGCAGGCGTCCGGGTTGGGGAAGGCCGTCGGCATCCAGCACGCGGCCCCGCAGGGCGCTATTGCGCCCCGCCAGGAGGTTGATCTCGGGCGCGGTGAGGTGGCTGCGCCCATCCACTTCCAGGCCGCCGGCCTCACGCCCGGCCACCTGTACCCGATAAACCCCGCGCGGGAGCCTGTCAAACAGGTAACTTGTGTCGGCCTCCAGCGTCGTCTCGCGCGACCAGCCCCATGTGTCGGAGGCAAGGACGACCGGCTCCCCCGCCGCGCCGCCCCGCACCCTCCCCTGGATGCGGCTCAGCAGAGGGAAGGTGACGGTGTACACGTTCCTTCCGTCCAACTCAATGGCCGGCGCAATGACGCCAACCCTTTCCAATTCTAGGGAGTAAGACCCTGCTGCCAGGTCGGTGAAGGCGAAGCGCCCCGCGGGGTCTAGCGTCGTCGTCCAGCGCGTGCCCTCGCGTCGCAGGACGAGGCGCTGTCCTTCATCCCCGCCGGGAACGGTTCCCTCCACGCGGCTCGCGCGCGCCTCCGCCTCGCCGACGGCCTGCAACTGGAAGTTTACTTCGTAGGCGATGACATCGTGCTCGCGGCCTGGAATCCCCACCGTGACCAGGCCGTCGGCGATGTCGCTGGGCCAATCCCCCTGCACCACCTGGATTTGAAACTCGCCCGCCGTATGCACAAACTCGTAGTTGCCGGGTGGCTTGTAAGGGTCTTGGCCGGAGGTCGTCTCCGGGAAGCGCGTGCCGGGCGCCGCGTTCGTCCAGGTCATGCGCAGGCGAATCCCGTTGAGCCCGTTGCCGCTCACATCCAAAACCCGTCCGAAGAAGGAACTGCGGTTGGCGGTCTCCTCTCGCGGCAGGAGGCGCTTGGTGATGAGGCGGTAGCGATAGCCTGCCGGCGCGGGAACGATGAGGTCTACCGTTTGCGCCTCCCACCCATCCAACACGACCTCCTGCTCCGCCGCGCCGGCGGTGCGCAAGCGGTAAGTCCCCGCTCGCAGGCCGGTAAAAGTGAAGCGCCCGTTCACCTCCGTCACGGCGGTGTTCAAGAGGGTCCCTTCCCGGCGCAGCTCCACCAAGGCTCCACTACGCGGCACCCGGTCAGCGTCCCGCACCCGCCCTGTGATGAGGCTGCGCTCGCCGTCGGTGAGGGTCAGTTCCAGGATGCGCACCTCGTCTTGAGTCAGGGTGATGCCCTGACGCAGGAGGCGATCGCTCCATACCAGGTCGTAGGTTCCCGGCGCGAGGCTAGCGAAGACAAACCCGCCATCGGCTCCCGTGGTGGCGAAGGCCACGTCCCGGCCTTCCGTCCGCAGCGTCAGGTTCAGGTCGCTGATGGGCTTGCCGGCCTGGCTGCGCGCGGTGCCGCGCAAGATGGCCGTGCCGCGGGCCACCCGTGGGCGGCTGGGCAGCGCCTTCAGGGCGGCGACGGCCGGCAACTCTCCGTGCAGCCCGAAGCGCCGGTCGTACCAGTGGGTGTACCAGGACATCTGCTCCCAGGTGGGGTTGAAGTCGCCCATGCGGTAGGAGGCGAGGAGCCAGGGGCAGACGGCAAAGTACCAAGGCGGGGCTTGGTCCTGCATGAACTGGAAGATGCGCACCAGCCAATCGCGATGGATGGCGGGCGAGACGCGCGGGTAACGCCGATCGTCTCGCCAGTTGACGACCGGGCCCGCCTCCGTGCTGATGACCGGCACGGGGAAGCCCAGATGGGTCATGGCGGCCTCGTTGGCCAGCAGGTAGGCGAGGAAGCAACTGGAATCCTTCGCCAGGGAGGCGTCGGGGTTTTTGTCCGCGGCGCGCCACTGGTTGATGAGTGCAAGGGGGTGGTTATCCCAGGCGAAAGAGGTTCCTTCGGGGGCGACCTCCTCCCGCAGGAGGGCGTCGTACTCCTCTTGGGTCAGGGGTTGGCCGAGGACGTTGACCGGATCGTAAGGGTAATCCAGCGGATGGTTGAGGGTGTAGTTGTGAATGGCGATCCAGGCGCCTCTCTCAAAGAGGTCGGCGCGGCCCTTGCGCACCACCAGGGCCAGCGCGTCGTGCTTCTTGCCGGGGCTCATGGCGGGGAGGGCCGGCAGGCCTCCCATGGCGATGATGCGGTCGGCGTCGTAGATGAAGTTATCCACCACGATCTCCAGCCAATTCTCCGGCATGTAGCCGCCTTTCCACTCGGCGGGGAGGTCGGGCTCGTTGTTGGTCTCAAAGTAGCGGACGCCTACGGCGATCAGGCGCCGGAGGGTCTCCTCCTCCCTTCCGCCGATGTGGCCGGGGTTGGGGGCTTCGCGATATAAGCGGACGATGGGCATGATGTCAGCGGCCAGGAGGCGCTGGCAGAGTTCCAACGAGGAAGCGCCGCCGTCATCCAGCAGTTTGACCCACTTGATCTTCATGGCCTGGAGTTCGGAGATCCAGAAGTCAAGTTCGGGCCCCCGAGGATGGTAAAGCCGGGCCGACCAATGCACGCCGCGACCGTTATCATCCTTGGGGCGAGGGAAATCCTCCAGGCGCATGTCCCCTCCTGGCCAACGGGGTTGCGACCATTATAGCACAGGGGCGGGTGGTCGCACAATTCTTCCAGCACGCTGTCAGGGGAAGTGGTCCATCGCGCCCTTAGACGCGTGAGTGCCGGGAGCGGCCCAACCCCCGGCACTCGTCAAAAGGAGGAGAAGGAGAGACGTTCGCATCTCTCAATTCTATATTACCACATCTTTATCAACCGTACTGGACGCCTACCCTACTCTTTCCAAACGCTGAGGGAACCTTTTTGCGCCTCTTTCATGACGCCTCCCTGACCGATGACCAACGTTCTCTGCAGCCCTCACCTCATTCCACACCTTTTCCCTCGCCGAGCATCTCCTCTAGGATGCGGCGGGCTGCGCGCGCCGCCCGCGCGCGATGGCTGATCTGGTTCTTTTCGGCGGGCGACAGTTCCGCCATCGTGCAGTCGCGATCGGGCAGGTAGAAGACCGGATCGTAGCCGAAGCCGTTGGCGCCGCGCGGCGCGAAGGCGATGATCCCCTCGCAGGTTCCCTCGGCCGTGTGCAGCGCGCCTGCCGGGTCGGCGATGGCGATGACGCAACGGAAACGCGCCGTGCGCCGCTCCCAAGGCACCCCTGCCATCTTACGCAAGAGGAGGCGATAGCGGTCGGCGTCGCTCGCGCCGGGGCCGGCGTAGCGAGACGAGCGCACGCCCGGCTCGCCGCCTAGGGCATCTACCTCTAAGCCCGAATCGTCGGCCCAGGTCAGGAGGCCGCTGGCCGCGGCGTAGGCGCGGGCCTTGAGGATGGCGTTCTCGGCGAAGGTCGCGCCTGCCTCTTCTGGCTCCAGGGTGATCCCTTCCGCCTCCGGCCAGGTCAGTTCCACCGGCAGGCCTTGCAGGAGTTCCCGATATTCCCTCACCTTGCCGGGGTTGCGCGTCGCCAAGAGCAGTTTGCGCATCCTCTATAGTCTCCGCCCAAAGCATGACTTGACCTTAGGAACGCTCTGGATATAATTGTATAGTAACTGCAGCAAGGTGACAAGAGTAGCGAGGCCTGGCGTATAAGGGGGCATCGGTCCCTCAGGGGATAGGTGGGCCTCGCAAGGCGATGCTCTTGGGCCGATGGCGGAGATGCCGTCGGCTTTATGCTAGAGGGCGCAGGCGAGCGCTGCAGGCGCGACCGATGGATCAAGTCGTTGGCAAATGTCCGGGGTTGACCAAAGAGGATCTGGACCTGCTGGCCCGCATAGAGGAAGGGTTGGGCATCACGGCGGACGTGAGTCGGGCCGACATCCTCGTTTACGGGCGTATGCGGCATGACCGCGCGATCGTCATCGCGCAGGCCCGGCCCCATTCCATCTCTTCGCTCTACCGCAACCCGTTGGTGGGCCAGGTGATCACGGCCGTCCAGGAGCCGATCATCTTCCAGGGCCTGAGCGGGGTAGCGGCCCGTGAGCAGCGGGATCGTCTGACGGACGGCGCGCCGGTGGTGCAGGAGGTCTATCCGATTCGCGGGCCTTCTGGGCGCGTGATCGCGTGCCTGAGCATAGAGACGAACCTGATTGAGCGGGAGCGCCACCGCCGCCGCAGTCCGGCCTTCCAGCGGGCGGTGCGTTGGCTGCAGGGGATGGCGCTGCGGGGCGAATTGGCGGGGGCCGCCGCGCTCTCGCCCTTCGGCGAGTGGGATGGCGCGCTGTTCGTTGACCCGCAACTGCGCATCCGCTACGTGAGCGGGATCGGCACTAACCTCTACCGTCGCCTGGGCTACATGGACGACCTGCGGGGCCTGCGCCTGGGCCAATTGCGCACGGGCGACGACGAATTGGTGGGCGAGGCGATGCGGGCCGGCCGCTGTCTGGAAACGGAGTCTCACCCGCAAGACAGGGTATGGATCAAGAAGGCGATCCCTCTGCGCCAGCCTCCTAGCAGCCTGTTGGGGAGGTGGCTCGTCCTGCCGACCTCGTGGTGGCGGCCTTGGGACGGGTGGCGCACGCAGATGGGATGGGCCGGGGCGTTCTTGTTGGTGCACGACGCGACGGACGCCCGTCGCAAAGAGCAGGAACTGAAGGTCAAATCCACCCTCATCAAGGAGGTGCACCATCGGGTCAAGAACAACTTGCAGATGGTGGCGGCGATGCTGCGGATGCAGGCGCGTCGCAGCGACTCGCCGGAGGTGCGGGCCCAACTGGAGCAGGCGGTTCGGCGCGTCATGAGCGTCGCGGTCATCCACGAGTTCCTCTCCGTAGAGGAGGGGTACCTGATCAACCTGCGGGATGTCTGCCAGAGGATCATCGCCCAGGTGCGCCAGTTGGCCGTCAACCCGGAGAAGCAGATTCGCCTGGAGGTGCAAGGGCCTACCATCTATTTGCCGAGCCAGCAGGCGACCACCTGCGCCCTGGTGATCAACGAATGCTTGCAGAACTCGCTGGAGCACGGCTACGAACAGCGTCAGGCCGGGACCATCGGCGTCTATCTCCGCGAGGAGAGCGACGACGTGGTCATTGAGATTCGCGACGACGGCGCGGGCCTCCCTGCCGGCTTTGACCTGAGTCGCACCGACAGCCTGGGGCTGCAGATCGTGAATACGTTGGTGCAAGATAGCCTGAAGGGAACCTTCACGATGCGCAATGCGCACGGTGTAACTGCCATCATTCGCTTTCGCAAACTGCCTTTAGGGGGTGACGAGACGTGGAAAGAACGCGCGTGATCATCGCCGATGACGAGGCCATCGTCCGCATGGACCTGCGTGAGATGTTAACTCACCTGGGTTACCTGGTCGTGGGCGAGGTAGGGGATGGACGCAGCGCCGTGAACCTGGCCCGTGAACTGAAGCCCGACGTGGTGATCATGGATATCCGCATGCCCGACATGGACGGGATTGAGGCGGCGCGCATCCTGACCCAGGAGGCCATCGCGCCGGTCCTCCTCCTCAGCGCCTATAGCCAGCCCGACCTGGTGGCGCGGGCGCGAGAGGCGGGCGTTGCCGGCTACCTGGTCAAACCGTTCCAGGAGAGCGACCTGGCGCCGGCGATTGAGGTGGTCCTGGGACGCTTCAAGGAGTTCCAAACCCTGCGTAAAGAGGTGGCCGATCTGAAGGATGCTTTGGAGACCCGGAAGTTGGTGGATCGGGCGAAGGGCATCCTGATGGACAAGCAGGGGCTGACCGAGGCCGAAGCCTTCCGCAAGATCCAAAAGATGTCCATGAACAACCGCCGGCCCATGAAGGAGGTGGCGGAGGCGATCATCCTGGCCCACCAGGTAGGCGAGGGGTAGCGCCCTGGGTGACCGGTGGGGGGCGTGGGCGTGCGCAAAGGTGCGTCCTATGGTAGAATGGCGCAAGACCCCCATCAACTTTAAGGAGGCTTGTGCCGATGGATCTGCTCTACCGTCTCAACCTGGGTTTGGGGAGTTTGCCGCTCCTCTCCGAGGCCGAGACCCGTTCCATCTCTGCCGAGAACCCGACCGGCGAGAGGGGCGGCGGCGCCAAGGCGGCGCCGGACCACAACAACCCCGCCTCTCTGTTGGGCCCAGGTTGGAAAGTGCGTCCCTGCATCACGTTGGAGCCGGGCAGCACCACGACCCTGGCCGACATCGCGGGGCCTGGCGTCGTGCAGCATATCTGGATCACCGTAGATGTCAAGGCCTATCGGGCAACCGTGCTCCGCATCTACTGGGACGAGGAGCCGACGCCCTCCGTAGAGGTTCCTCTGGGCGATTTCTTTTGCAACGGGCATGGCCTGCGCTACAACGTGAACTCGCTCCCGGTGGCCGTGAACCCGTCGGGAGGCTTCAATGCCTACTGGCCGATGCCCTTCCGTCGGCGGGCGCGCGTGACCATTCAGAATGAGCACTGGGAGGCGATCCCCGGTTTCTTCTACCAGATCACCTATGCCCTGACCGAGGTCCCCGAACGTGTCGGCTATTTCCACGCCCAATGGCGACGTGCCATGACGACCCGTGAGCGCCCGGAGCACGTCATCCTGGACGGCGTGCGGGGGCGCGGGCATTACGTCGGGACGTTCCTGGCCTGGACGCAACTCTCCAACGGCTGGTGGGGCGAAGGCGAGATCAAATTCTACATAGACGGCGATACGGCGCATCCGACCATCTGCGGCACCGGCACCGAGGATTACTTCGGCGGCGCATGGTGCTTTGACGGTCAGACCTATTCCACGCCGTTCCTGGGCTATCCCCTCTACCGCAAGGAAGCGGGGGAGGTACCCAGGCACGGCCTTTACCGCTGGCACATCTTTGACCCGATTCGTTTCAAGGAGAACCTGAAGACCACCATTCAGGCGCTGGGTTGGTGGCCGGGGGGGAAGTTCCAACCTCTCACCGACGACATCGCCTCCGTCGGCTACTGGTATCAGCAGGAGCCCCATGCGCCCTTCCCGCCGTTCCCGTCGCTCCACGAGCGTTGGTCGCGGTAAACCGCGCGCCGTTTCGTATGCTTTCAGCCCCGTCCTCTCCCCGGTGAGGGAGAGGACGGGGCTTCAAAGGTGGCCGAGGCTGGCCTCACTCCCCTTTGTACGCCTCAATCCTGATCTGACCGACGCCGCCATCCACCTCCAAGTCTACCCGGTTTGCCGCCGTGTCGTAGTTGGGCGAAACGTAGGTGTCACCCTGGCGTCGGTAATCGCCCCGCACCTCCACGCCGCCGATCCCGGCATCCACGCGGATGCGTGCGGCCAGCCCATCCGGAAGGCGAATGATCACCTGTCCGACACCCGCGTTCACCTGCGCGCGGAACCGCCCGCGCTCCGGAAGGGTCAACGTGGCCTGGCCGACGCCGGTGTCCACCTCTAGGTAGGTGAGGTTCAGCCGTTCCAGGTTCAGGAAAGCCTGGCCCGTGCCCGTGCTCACGCTCAGGCGCAGCGGCACGTCGCGGTTGAGGCGCAGTTCCCAAGTTCTATCTTCCAGCGCGCGTCCTCGCCGGCCGAACCATGAGAAGGCCTTGACCGTGCCCTCCGTCCGCAAGGTGTAGCGCGTCGCCTCACCGCTACCTTGACGGGCATTGATCACCTTCTCGCCGCGTTCTACGGCTATCGTACCCTCAATCAGTGTATCGGCCTCGCTGAGCGCTCCTAGGCGCAGCACCCCTGCGCCGAGGCCGATCTCCACCTCGGCAGAGGTCGCGCCTTGTAGAGGCTCGCTGATCTCCACGGTCCTCAAGACCTCGCCGGACGGGAACGTTCCGCCGCCCCGGCTCAGGAGCCAAACGCTGCCCGCCAGCGCGAGGAGCACGACGGCCACGACCAATAAGGAGGCCCAAGCCGAGCGCCGCCCGATCAGGATATCTAGGCCGATGGCGATCAGGAGGATCGGCCATAGCCGAAAGATGGTTTCCCACACATCCCAGGCCAGGAGGCCCAGGTTGTTCAGGAGGAGCACGATCCCTGCGCCGATGAGGATCATTGGCCAGACGAGGCCGGAGCCGCGTTTTTCCTGCTTTTCCATGGCGTTCACGCTCCTTGTCAGGCCTGCTGCGAGGCGAGCGCGCGGTAGGCCAGGTAAAGGCCCGCCAGGATCAGGGCCAACGGCCAGAGGTAAGCCCAAACCTCAGCCGAGGCCAGAAGGAGCAAGAGGCCCATGACGAAAAGGATGCCTGCAGGGATAAGAGCCCATTTCATCTGCCCTGCAGGGGTGGAGAGGAGATAGAGGAGGCCGAAGGTTGCCGCCAGCCCGAAAAAGAAGAGGCCACCCGTCGCCAGGTCGCTTGCGGTTTCGGCGAATCCTGCCACGAGGGCCAAGGTGATGAGGATGCCGCCGGGGATGACCGCCCACCAATTCTCGCGGCGGCTGAGGTAAAGGACCCAGAAGGCCAGGCCGATCATCCCCAAGAAGAGCCCACCGCCCCAGCCGCCGGGGGCTTCGGGGAGGATGGCGCTCAAGCCTGAGAGCGCGGCCAGGCCAAGGAGGGTGAAGCCGGGGATAACCGCCCACCATTGCTCGCGGTTGCCCACGAAAACGGCGATGAACGCGCCGCCGCCGACGGCGAAGAGAAACGCCCAGAGGAGATCCCAGGCGATGTCTAGAACGTTGAGGTTCTGCAAGAGGAGCAAAACCCCAAGCCCTACCAGCAACGCCCCGAAGGCCGCGGAAAGGTAAGAGCGCCTCATAGGTGGACTCCTTTCATGGTCTCTTCGTTCAATATAACACAAATTGACGTTTAACGCACGAGGCAGCAAGGGATCATCATCGGGGAGCCGAGGGTGCCGTTGCACTGTGCAGGCTGCCCAAGTGCAGATGGCCACTTTTGTACTCGCCGTCCGTAGCGTGGCCGCGTGGTTAGCATTATACTGGCTTTCAGTTGGTAAGGTGCATGTGGCACAATTGATGGAGCGTGGAGGCTCTGCCCGTTGGGGACAGGGCCGATTTTTTTAACGTTAAGGAGGCTCACATGGCCGGCGAGATCAACGCAGGCGACACTGCCTGGATCTTGGTCTCCACCGCTCTGGTGATGCTGATGACCCCGGCTTTGGGGTTCTTCTACGGCGGCTTGGTGCGGAAGAAAAACGTCTTGGCGACGATCATGCACAGTTTCTTCATCCTTGCGTTGATCAGCGTGCAGTGGGTGTTGTGGGGCTATAGCCTGGCCTTCGGCCCGGACAAGGGCGGTCTGATCGGGGGTCTGGAGTGGCTCGGCCTCCGCGGCGTCGGCACGGCGCCCAACCCTGACTATGCGCCGACCATTCCGCACCAGGCGTTCATGATCTATCAGGCCATGTTTGCTGTCATTACCCCCGCGCTCATCACGGGCGCGTTCGCCGAGCGCAAGCGCTTCAAAGCGTTCGTTCTCTTCAGCCTCTTGTGGGCTACCTTCGTCTACGATCCCATCGCCCATTGGGTGTGGGGCGTAGGTGGCTGGCTACGCGCCTTGGGCGCGTTGGATTTCGCGGGCGGGACGGTGGTCCATGTCTCCTCCGGCGTCTCGGCAGCCGTGGCCGCGCTGGTCTTGGGCCGGCGACTGGGCCTCGGCCAGGAGCCGATGGACCCTCACGACGTTACCATGACGGTGTTGGGGGCTGGACTCCTCTGGTTCGGGTGGTTTGGCTTCAACGCTGGCAGCGCCCTGGCGGCGGGCGAACTGGCGGTGAACGCCTTTGTCGTCACCAACACGGCGGCAGCCATGGCCGCGTTGACCTGGATGACCGTCGGTTGGGCCCACCAAGGGCGACCTAGCGTCCTGGGAAGCGCGGCGGGTGCGGTGGCCGGCCTGGTGGCGATCACCCCAGCCGCTGGTTTCGTCAACGTCCCCGCGGCCATCCTTATCGGCCTCGGCGCAGGGGTCTTCTGTTATTGGGGCATCCACCTCAAGACTAGGCTGCGCATAGATGACGCGCTGGACGTGTGGGGCGTGCACGGCATCGGCGGCATCTGGGGGGCGCTGGCGACCGGCCTCTTCGCCACCACGGCGGTGAACGTGGCCGGGGCTGACGGCCTCCTCTACGGCAACCCGCGCCAGTTGCTGGTACAGCTCATCGCGGTCGCCGTCGTCGCCTCCTACGCGGCGGCAGTAACCTGGGTGATCTTGAAGGTATTGGCTCTGGCGGTGGGACTGCGGGTGCAAGAGCACGAAGAACGCATCGGGCTGGATGCGTCCCAACACGGAGAAGTCGCTTACCAGATCTGAATTTGAGGAATACACGATGATGACGCTAGTCCTGCTTGACCTATGCGCTTTCATAGCCCTGGTCGTCGCCTGGGTCGTGTTACCTGTCAACAGCCAGAAGGTGGAAAGGACGACCGTGCAAGAGGCCTTTGCTCCCGCCTCCTAGGCCCTTTTGTCGGTGAAGAGGGGCGGCTATCTCTTGACCATCATTGCGTCCGCTGCAGGAGCGAGGCAATCAACGCCTGCAGGGCGGCCAGGGGAGGGCCGGAGGCGCCGGTCGCCCCCAGGGCAGCCAGGGCTTCCTCGTGGTAGGCTTGCGCCTGCGCTTCGGCGAACTCGCGCGCGCCCAGCTCCAGCAGGAGGGCCTGCACGGTCGGCACGACCTCCGGCGTGAAGGGGGGGCCGGCGTAGAGGGCGCGCAGCCGTGTCGCAGCCTCGCCTGCGCACCCCAGGGCATAGACGATGGGAAGCGACTTCTTTTTCTGGAGGATGTCGCTTGCGGCCGACTTGCCCGTTACCTTCTCATCGCCCCAAAGCCCCAGCACATCGTCTTGGATCTGGAAGGCGAGGCCCAAGGCCCGCCCAAACCGTCGGAAGGCGGCCACGCGCGCGGCCTCCGCCTGAGCGGCCAACGCTCCTAGTTCCGCCGAGGCGGCCAGGAGGGCCGCCGTCTTGCCCTCCACCATGCGCAGGTACTCGCGCACCGTGACATCGGTGCGCCCCTCAAAGGCCATGTCCAGGTGCTGGCCCTCCGTCAGCGCCAGACAGGCGCGGTCAAAGGTGTAGCCCGCGGCCAGAACCTGCTCCGCCGGGAGGCCCGTCCGGCTTAAGCCGCCCAGCGTGTAACGGGCCAACGCGAAGAGGGCATCGCCCACGTTGATCGCCTGCGCGCGTCCCCAGAGGGCCCACACCGTCGGGCGGTGGCGGCGGGTCAGGCTGTTGTCTTCAATGTCGTCGTGCACCAACGAGAAGTTGTGCAGGAGCTCCACCGCGGCGGCGGCGGGAATTGCCCGCTCCGGCGCGCCGCCGGCGGCTGCGCAGCAGAGGAGGCAAAGGAGAGGCCGCACGCGCTTGCCCGCGCTCACCTGCGCCGGGCGAAACTCCGCGTCGGCGAAGCCGAGGTGATAGCGCATCATGCCGTAGTGGGCTCGCAGCGCGGGCTCGTCGTTGGCCACGGCCGCGCGCAACGCTTCCTCTACGAGGGGGAGATAGCGGGCGGCAAACTCTTGCAGGCTCATGGTCAAGGTTCCTTTGGTGATGGCGGCGCGGCGGGGGAGGCTTCCACCAGGCGGCCCGGCTCGCGCAGCGCGGCGACATCTTGCGCGCCGGCGGCGAACATGGCGATCCGGATCTCCATCGCCAGTTCATCTATGAGGGCTACCACCGCCTCGGTGGAGACGGCAGCGGCCTTGAGGAAGGGCGAGGCGAGGCCCGCCGCCTCCGCGCCCAGGGCGAGGGCCTTGGCTACGTCCAGGCCGGTGCGGATGCCACCGCTGGCGAGGAGGGGAAGGCCGGGCGCACCCCGGCGCGCGGCCAGGAGCGCTTCGGCGGTAGGGATGCCCCAATCGGCGAAGGCTTTCGCCAGGCGGCGCCGTGCCTCCGTTGGCGCGCGATGGCTCTCCACCTCGCTCCACGAGGTGCCCCCCGCGCCGGCTACATCTATCGCGGCCACGCCTGCACCGGCCAGCAGCCTCGCCACCCTTTCGGAGATGCCCCAGCCGACCTCTTTCGCTACCACCGGCACCGGCAGGGCGCGGCAGACCGCCTCTATCTTCGCCAGCAGGCCCGACCAATCCCAGTTGCCGTCGGCTTGCAAGGCCTCTTGCAGAGGGTTCAGGTGAAGGATCAGGCCGTCCGCCCCGATCATCTCCACCGCGCGCCGACAGTGGTCCACGGTGTAGCCGTAGTTGAGCTGCACCGCGCCCAAGTTGGCAAAGAGGAGGATGTCGGGCGCGCGCGAGCGCACCTGAAAGGTGTAGGCCAGATGCGGTAACTCCAGCCCGGCGCGCTGAGAGCCTAACCCCATCGCTACGCCGCGCGCCTGCGCCGCCTCCGCCAGCCGCAGGTTGATGGCTTCCGCCTCTTCCGTGCCGCCGGTCATGGAGGAGATGAGGAGGGGGAGGCGCAGGCGCTTGCCGAAGAGGGTCACGCCGGTGTCCACCTCTTCCAGGTTCAATTCCGGCAGCGCCTGATGGACGAAGCGGTACCGCTCCAAGCCCGTCGTCAGGCGCGGGAAGGAGACGTTCTCCTCCAAATTGATGCGCAGGTGATCGGCCTTGCGCGCTTGATGTCCCACGGCTTGCGTAACTTTCCCTTCCGACCGGTGTTTCTGCTCAACGGATCGGGGTAGTGATTTATCATAACGCGCCTGGGCATCGCCGTCAAGTAAGGCTTGCCCCTTTCCTTCAGCGCCGTGACGCCGGGGCCTTCCCGGTAAAAGTCTAACTCTAATTTTGAGGAGGATGCTAGAGATGGACACCTTTGAAAGGGTGAAGGCCATCATCGTGGACAAATTGGGCGTTCCGGCTGAGAAAGTCACGCTGGAGGCCCGCTTCCGCGAGGACCTGGAGGCCGATTCCTTGGACCTGGTGGAGCTGATCATGGCCTTTGAGGAGGAGTTCGGAGGCGAGATCAGCGACGAGGAGGCCCAGAAGATCACCACCGTTGGCCAGGCTGTGGAATACCTCAAGGCCCGCGCCGGCGCCTGATCCCTGACTCATCGGCGCATCGTGGGGGAAGGCGGCTGATCCAGCCGCCTTTGCTTTTATGGCCGCCCTGCCGGTGGTATAATCGGTTCCGATAGGTCAAGGCGGGCGCGCCGGCTCGGCCCGGCGACCGTGATAGATTCCGTGCCCCAAGAGAGATGGCCGAACTGATCATCCCGGACGAGTGGCGTGAGGCGGCAGAGGCCATCGTCGCCGGCGAGGCGCGGCGGCGGGTGGTGATGGTGATCGGCGCGACCGATACCGGCAAGAGCACCTTTGCTGCTTACCTCGCGTCTTGCCTCCAACAGACTGGGGCGCGCACCGCGGTCATAGACACGGACCTGGGCCAGTCCAACATCGGCCCGCCGGGGGTGATCGGCCTGGGCATCTTGCCGGGGCCGGTCAGCGGGCTCTCGCAGGTGCCCCTCGCCGCGTATTTCGTCGGCAGCACCTCGCCGGTGGGGCACCTCCTGGCGACCGTCATCGGCGCGCGGCGGATGTTGGATCGGGCGCGGGCCTTGGGGGCAGAGGCCGTGGTGGTAGATACCAGCGGCCTGGTGCAGGATGGCGTGGGGCGGGAACTGAAGGAACGCAAGGCCGAGTTGCTGGCGCCCTCTCACGTCGTCGCGCTGCGCCGAGGGACGGAATTGGAGCCGCTGCTGCGTCCTTGGCGCGTGTTGGGGCGGCCCACGCTCTTGGAACTGGCGCCGTCGCCGGCGGCGCAGCGGCGCTCACCGGAAGAGCGCCGCGCCTATCGCATGGCCCAATTCCGCCGCTATTTCCGCGAGGGCCGTTTGGTGGGCCTCTCCCTGGCGCGGGTGGCCTTGCGGGGGACACGGCTAGGCCAAGGGAGGCGCCTGTCGGATGATCTCCTGCGCGCCCTTGCCCGCGCCCTGGACGTGGATGTGTTGTATGCCGAGACGGACGGCGAGGTCGCCACGCTGCTGACGATGGGGATGCCCGGCCTGGCCGGGCGCGATGCCGCCCGCGACGCGCTCCGCCCGTCCGGCATCGGCGAGGTCGCGGTGATCCCCTTTGCCCGCCTCTCCGGCCTCCTGCTGGGCCTGTTGGACGAGCGCGATGCCCTCTTGGGCCTCGGTCTTTTGCAGGACCTGGACCTGGCTTCGGGGCGCGTGCAGGTGCTCACGCCCGTCAAGGAGATGGAGCGGGTGCGGCAAATCCGCTTCGGGTTCTTGCGCCTGCAGCCGGACGGCACGGAGGAGGAAGTGTTGCGGCCTGGGACCTTCGGCTAGGCCGAGGGCGGGCCCCCTGCTTGACATCTCTGGCCTAGGGAGCCGAACAAGATGCGCGTGATAGATTTGCGAAGCGACACGGTCACGTTGCCCACGCCGGCCATGCGCAAGGCGATGGCCGAGGCGGAGGTGGGGGATGACGTTTTCGGCGAAGACCCCACGGTGCGTCGGTTGGAGGAGATGGGCGCGGAGCGGATGGGCAAGGAGGCCGGCCTTTTCGTCGTGTCGGGCACGATGGGAAACCTGGTCTGCCTGCTGACTCATTGTGGCCGCGGCGACGAGGTTATCCTGGGCGACAGCGCCAACACCTACCTCTACGAGCAGGGTGGTTCCGCCGCGCTAGGTGGCATTCATCCGCGC
>DAOTYP010000186.1:0-1834 GCA_034434975.1 Anaerolineae bacterium
GTCAGGGCCCACCGCCAGACCCACCGGCTTGCGAAATTGCGCGGGCCCATCGCCTTGCGCGCCGAATTGACCGACGGCTTTCAGGTCGGCGTCGTAGATCGCCACGCGAAAAGCCTCGGGATCCGTCACATATAAGAGACCATCAGGTCCCCAGGCCAGATGCGGCCCGTCCAAAGTGCTCGCGGGCATGGTAACCCGCCCGCGCGCGGCTTCGCCGGAGGGCGACACACGCCAGATGATACCGTTTTGGGCTTCAATCATGTAAAGGTCGCCGTTGGGCGCCACCGCGACATCGGTAGGCTGCCCTTGGCCGATGGCCTGCTGGGCTCCGCCGATCTGGCTCAGCAACTCGCCCGCGGGCGAGATCTTCAGGCCACGCACACCACCTGTATCGGCCACATATACGTTGCCGGCAGCGTCCACCGTCATCCCGCGTGGGCGATACATGGCCAGGTTAGCCCCAAAGGCCGCCAAGAATTGGCCTTCGGACGTAAAGCGTTGTAAGCGTTGCCCTACCGACTCCACCACGACGATGTGACCTTGAGGGTCTACCGCCAGATCAAAAGGCTCGTCAAACTGGCCGTTGCCCGCGCCTTGAGAACCCCATGCTTTCAGAAACCTGCCGTCGGGGCCCAATTTGACGATGCGGTGGTTGCCCGCATCGGCCACGTACACGTTGCCAGCCGCATCCACCGCCACGCCGCGCGGCGCTTGGAATTGGCCGTTGCCCGCGCCGCACGTCCCGGTCTGCCACAGCGGCTCCACCACGACGACGGGGGCCTCCTCCGGCGCGGCCACCGGGGGAGGTCCCGTGCCTGCGGGCGTCTGCGCCCCGCCGGGTGAGGGCGTCGCCACAGGGACTGCGGGCAACGGCGGCAACGCCAAGCCTTCCGGCAGCATCTCCTCCACGGGGAAAAGATATTCCGAGGGTATCTTCTCCAGACCTCCCCCAGGCGGACGCCACCACAACTGCATCTCCCGGGAGCCGCCCGCCTGGAAGTAGCGCACCTCTATGTCGTGGAACCCCGCCTCTAAGTCTATGGCCCCTTCGCGATACTCGGAGCCGTGGACGCCTCCGTTGTCCACCACCATCTGGCCGTTGATGAACACGAACGAGCCGTCATCAGAGCGGGTGCCGAACACGTACTGCCCGGCGCGCGGCGCCGCAATCTTACCGCGCCAAGCGATGCTGTACGGCTCCGGCAGAGGGTTATTAGGCGCAATGTAAGCGTCTCGCTGCACGAGGGCAGGAGGGCCCTGCCAGTCGGCATTGGGGTAATAGTAGCCCACGAGGCCATAACGGGCAGCAGGCAGGGGCGCGAAGAAGTTCGTCGGCGGCACAAGCCCCTCACCCGCCGGGCCGCGCCACTCCAGCCGCAACACCCCAGGAGCAGCACCCGACCGATATTCCAGGCTGAGAGCATGGAACCCGATCGCCAGGGTGCGGGTTACTTCCGCCGAGCCCCCTTCAGCGCTCAGCACCGCCTCATCGTTGAGGCTCAACGTCGCAGAGGCTGTGCCCGAAGCGGTCAGGGTCAAAACGTACCGGCCATAAGCAGGGATGTAGAGGGAACCTTCCCACCGCGCGGCGAAGGGCGGAGGTAACAGCGGCTGCGCATCCCACTGCCCATCCAACGAAGCCTCCCGCCGCTGCAGGGCGGGATCGCCTTGCGCTTCCGCCCCTGCCCAATATGCCGCCGTCAGCCCTCGCGTGGCCGCAACGGCCTCCCTAGGCACCCGATAAGTGATGAAAAGGATGCGGCCATATGGGTCACGGTGTTCCTCCATGACACCTTGCGGATAGACCTGGCGGAACAGGTCCAAGAACGGCCTG
>DAOTYP010000187.1:0-1692 GCA_034434975.1 Anaerolineae bacterium
AGTGCCCGCGCAGGCACTCCAGGGCCTGCTGGACGCTCAGAGGCCCGATGGAACCACCAGCAACCCAAAGGACCTCCTGCACCTGCCAGCCCTGCGGCTTCGGTGGGCCCGACAGCCGGCACCGCCAGCGGCGCAACCGCCCACAGTACCGCACCCCCGGCCGGCCGTACTCGGCCTCCAGGCGCTCCCCCAGCGCGGAGGCTTCCTCCAGCCCCAGCTCCGTCGCCTGCTGCAGTGCGGGCTGGTTGCCCTTGACCGGCCCCAAGTACGCCCCCCTTTTTCCACCACCCGCCGCACCACAGGCCTCACCATCAGCCCAGCGCCTTAAGCAAGCTGCGACCACCCTCAACCGCCTCCATGACACCACCTCCAAAGCACCTTCAGGCCAAGAATACATCAAACTCGGAAAACTGGAAAGCCCTGCGTTTTTGTTGGCGCATCTTGACCGTCGGGCTGGAAGGAGATATAATCAAAGGGCCAACCGAGATCGGAGGCCGAATCCCGCCCTGGGGCGGGAGCGGGGGACCCAAACCTTGGGGTGAATCGCGGCGCGCATCGCGTAGGGCTCATCTTCCGGCCCGAACCCGTCAGCTAACCTCGCAGGCACGTGGAAGAGGCAAGCGTAACCAGGCCGCGGCCAGGGGCGTTCGCCTCTGGCCTTTTGTTACCTCTTTGGTGAGGAGGTGCGACTTGGGCTCACAAAAACGCCGTCCCGTCGTCGTAGCCGGCGCGTTGGGTGAATGCGTGCACGTCGCGGGCGTCAGCAACTTCCTTCGCCTGGCCGAGTCGGCGGGCTGGCAGGCGGTGTTCTTAGGCCCGGCGGTCCCGATGCGTGAATTTTTGCGTGCGGCCCGGGAGCACGGCGCCGACCTGATCGGCGTCAGTTACCGCCTGACGCCGGAGACGGGCGAACGCCTCTTGGCCGAATTCGCGGAGGAGGCGGACGAACTGCGCCGGCGAGGCGTGCGCTTCGCCTTCGGTGGGACCCCGCCCGTTGCCGAGCGCGCCGGACGGCTGGGCTTTTTTGAGCGCGTCTTTGACGGCTCCGAGCCGGCCGAGGAGGTCCTCGCTTACCTGCGGGGCGGCGAGGGGCAAAGGACGGGCGAATCGTACTACCCGCAGACGCTGGTGGAGCGCGTTCGCTGGAAATCTCCTTTCCCTGTCTTGCGTCACCACTTCGGTTTACCGACGATGGCCGACACCCTGGCCGGCATCGCCGCCATCGCCGAGGCGAAGGCGCTGGATGTGATCTCCTTGGGGGTGGATCAGGACGCGCAGGAGAACTTCTTTCATCCGGAGCGACAGGACCCCCGCCGCGCCGGCGCGGGCGGCGTGCCCGTGCGCACCCCCGACGACTATCGCGCCCTCTACGCAGCCAGCCGCCGGGGCAACTACCCGCTCTTGCGCACTTACTCCGGCACCGATGACTTCATCCGCCTGGCCGAGGTCTTCGCGGAGACCATCCACAACGCTTGGTGCGCGATCCCCCTCTTCTGGTTCAACCGAATGGACGGCCGCGGCCCCTGGGACCTGGAAGGCTCCATCCGAGAGCACCAGAAGGTGATGGCCTGGTACGGCGCGCGCGGCATCCCCGTGGAGTTGAACGAGCCGCATCACTGGGGGATGCGCGACGCGCCCGATGTCGTCTACGTGGTCAGCGCGTACCTGTCGGCCTACAATGCCAAGGCCATG
>DAOTYP010000188.1:0-30297 GCA_034434975.1 Anaerolineae bacterium
GGGTCGGAGTTGACATAGATATCAAAAAAGGGCTTGCCCGTCAGGCGGGCGGGGATCATGTTGGAGATGTCCGGCGCGACCGGCACGCGGTCCGGCTGCTGATTTTTCATCGCCGTGATCATGCGCTCACGCGGCGTCATCGTTTCCATGTTAAGGGGACGCTCCTGCCATTATTGTAAAGAAAGCATGAATATTATAACATATCTTTTACATTTTGTCAATACATACATACTATCTCCAGGCGCGATCCGGCCTCCGAGCGCGGTGACTTCCCGCCAACTCTCAGGGGCCGGGCCTTTAAGCGGTGAAGGCGTTGGGCTTGCGCAAGGGCCGCCCCTCAAACGCCTCCATGCGGGCCACGATCTCATCGCTGAGGGGCTTCGCCCGGCCTGCCGCGTAGTCGTACGCGACCTGCACGCTCCGTCCCGTCGCCACCAGCCGCCCGCTCTCGCGCTCGGTGATCACATACTCAAAAACGAAACTGCGGCTACGCACCTCGCCGGTGCGAATCCCTACCTCCAAGGTCTCACCCAGGCGCGCCGGCGAGCGATAGGTGCAGGCGATCTCCGCGATGACGAAATCAAAGGTGGCAGGGTCCAGTTCCTTGCCGGTGAGGGCGCGGTAATAGGCCACGCGCGCTTCCTCAAAATAGGTGAGGTAAACGGAATTGTTGACGTGGCCCATGGCATCCAGATCACGGAAACGAACCGTGATCGCGATCCGCATGGGAAAGGCGTCTGGAGAAGGGTGACTATCTACCTTCGTGGCGTCCATGATGCTCCTTCCCGGCCCGTGTAGGCCGGCTCACGGTTCATCTCGGCTCCATCGGTCCAGCAATTTGAGAAATCCCCACAGGAGCGCGAAAAGCCCCAAGCCGACGCCGAGGCAGGCCAGGCCGGTGACGGCCGCGGCCGGGCCATAGATGACCAGGATGAGGCCGCCACCGACCACCACCAGGATCAGAAAGCCTCCTAAAATGAGCCGCTCCTGGGTCTGCTGCTGATGACGACGAGCGTTAAAAGGCTCCTGCGACCCGTTCATACTGTCACCCATCCCGTACCTTCCTGCCTGCCCGCCGCTCATCGGATGGCCTTATGTCCTGAGCGGCGCGTCCAGGCCGCGCGCCGGCAAGGCGGCCTCGCGCCCAAATTGGGTCTCGTAGAGGTGCGCATAAAGGCCACCGCGAGCCAAGAGTTCGCCGTGAGTCCCCTCCTCCACCAATTCCCCTTCCGACAACACCAGGATCTTGTCTGCCGCCAGAATGGTGGAGAGGCGATGCGCGATGACGAGGCTGGTGCGCCCCTTGAGCAAGGGCTTCAATGCTGCCTGGATCAGAGCCTCGTTCTGAGAGTCCAGGTGCGAGGTCGCCTCATCTAGGATCAGGATGCGTGGGTTCTTGAGGATGGCCCGCGCGATGGCCAGCCTCTGCTTCTCACCCCCGCTCAGGCGATAGCCGCGCTCCCCCACGATCGTATCGTAGCCGTTAGGTAACGCCTTGATGAAATCGTGGATGTACGCGGCGCGGCAGGCCGCTTCCAACTCCTCTTGGGTGGCCGTCGGGCGGGCGTAGAGGAGGTTCGCGCGCACCGTGTCGTGAAAAAGGTAGGTCTCCTGAGTGACCATGCCGATCTGCTGAGCCAGCGATTCCTGGGTCACGTCGCGCAGATCGTAACCATCAATGGTGATCCGTCCCTCCGTCGGGTCGTAGAGCCGCGGCAGGAGGTAGGTGATCGTCGTCTTGCCTGCCCCGCTCGGCCCCACCAGGGCTACCAGTTGCCCCGGCAAGATCTCAAAGGAGACATGCCGGAGTGCCCAACGGCGGCTGGGGATCTCCGCCCCATCCCCGCCGGGGAAGCGGCCCGCCTCGCGCGTCTTGGCTTCTCCCTTCCCTTGCCAGGTCGGATCGGGCACCTGGTAGGCGAAGGAGACGTCCTCAAACCGCACGTGACCGGCCACGTCCCTCAAAACGACGGCGCCCGGGCGATCCGCGATCTCCACAGGGAGGTCTAGGTAGGCGAAGACGCGCTCAAAACTGACCATAGAGGTCACGAATTCCACCTGCACGTTGGACAAGGCCGAGATCGGCCCATACAGGCGCACCAGATAGGCGGCGAAGGCGACGATGCTCCCCACGCTGATCGCCCCCGTCAGAACCAGGTGCCCGCCCACCCAATAGATGAGCGCCGTGCCCACCGCGCCGGCGATGCCCAGCCCCATGAAAAACCATTGCCCCACCAAGGCGCGGCGCACGCCGATGTCGCGAACCTGGCGATTGGTGGCCCGGAAGCGCTCCACCTCCTGCCGCTGGCGAGCGAAAGCCTTGACCAAAAGCGCGCCGTTGATGCTCAGGGTCTCACTGACCATGCTGCTCATCTCGGCGTTGTAGTCCATAGATCGGCGACGAATCTCCCGCAGGATGCGCCCGCCCCGGCGCGCCGGCAAGAGGAAGGCCGGCAGGACGATCACCGACAGCACGGCCAGGCGCCACTCTATGCTGACCATGACCGCCAGGGTGGAAGCCAGGGTGATGAGGTTGGTGACAATGTTGGGCAGCGTCCCCGCGATGGCGTTCTGCGCGCCTACCACATCGGTATTGAAGCGGGCGTTGATCTCTCCCAACTTGGTGTGGGTGAAGAAACGCAACGACATCCGTTGCAGATGCTCGTACATCTGTTGGCGCAGATCGTAGATGATCCCCTCGCCTACGCGCGCGCTGAGGTAGCGTTGGGCCACGCCGATGAGACCGCTCAGGATAGGAACGCCGACCATCCCCAACGCCAAAAGGTTCAAACGGGCGACGTCGCGCCGCGGCAAAACGTGATCAATGAGGTCTCGGTACAGAAGGGGGGGAATCAACTCTATCAACGACGTGACGATGATCAGAAGGATCAGAGAGGCGACGAGGGCCCAATAGGGTCTGGCATAGCCCAGCACCCGCCACAGGAGGCGCCGATCCACCTTGGGCTGTTTTTGCGATGCATCTTGACTGAGATAGGCCCACCAACCGCCGCCGTGAGCGAACACTTTCGTCCCTCCTGAGAGATTCCATCGCGACGGAAAAAGGTAAAGTCTCTCACCGTCCTGAGCGGGGGGCAGCAGTATTATACATCAAAGAAGGAGGTCGGCCATGAACCAATTATCGCAAATGAAATGCGTGGCCTGTCGCGGCGACGAGCCAACGGTCACGGACGTAGAGATCGCCCAATACCGTCCCCACGTGCCCGAGTGGCAGATCGTAGAACGGGACGGCATCAAGCGCCTGGAGCGCGTCTTCCGCTTCCGAAATTTCGCCCAGGCTTTGGCCTTCACCAACCGGGTCGGCCAGATCGCCGAAGAGGAAGGGCATCACCCGGCCCTGCTGACCGAGTGGGGCAGGGTGACGGTTACCTGGTGGACCCACAAGATCAAAGGGTTGCATCGCAACGACTTCATCATGGCCGCGAAGACCGATCGGCTGTACCAGGTGCCTGAATGAGCGGCCAGGGCGCTCTTGGCCGAGCCGCACGGCCCACTCCCTTGCCAGGCGCCATCCCCCCTGTTGTATAATGGGCTGAGATCACAAAGCCCATGAGGTGACAAGGTGCGCAGGGAATATCCGGAGGCGCCGCTGGTCGGCGTGGGCGGCGTCATCCTGCACGAGGGCAAGGTTCTCCTGATCCGGCGAGGGCAAGAGCCGGGGAAGGACACGTGGGGGCTGCCCGGTGGCCTGGTGGAGGTCGGAGAGACGATCGCCGAGGCGCTGCGCCGCGAAGTGGCCGAGGAGACCGGCCTGGAGGTTGACCCCGGGCCGGTGCTCGGCATCTTTGAGCCCATCACGCGCGACGAGGAAAGCCGGGTACGCTACCACTACGTAGTGATAGACCTCTTGGCCACCGTGCGCGGCGGCGCGCTGCGTCCTGCCTCGGACGTGGCTGATGCGCGCTGGGTAGGCTTGGACGAGTTAACGACCTACCCTCTCCGTCGCGAGACCCTGGAAATGATCCGGCGAGCCCAAAACCTCCCCACGCCCCAGGCGTCCGCCGCCTGACATACGGCGGTGTCGGCCCACGACAAAGCAGGCGAGGAGTTCGCGGAAGCAAGGCCGCTCGGGGGCTAGTTCAACCGAGCCTGCAACCGCATCCACGCCCTGCGCGCGAGCCCATAATCGGGGTTCTCGGCCAAGGCTTGCCGATAATAAGCGATGGCCCGAGGCCAGTCCCCCTTGTGTTCGTAGATGCGTCCTAGGTTATAATACGGATAACAGCGGGCCTCGTAGCGCGGCGCTCGGATGGCCTTTTCCAGCCAGGGAATCGCCTCATCGTGACGGCCCTGCTCAATGAGGTAGGCGCCTATGTCGTTGTAAGGGTTCCCCAGGCTGGGGTCCACTTCAATCGCGCGGCGGCATTCGGCCATGGCCTCCTCATAGAGACCCAGGAAACTGTAAACCCAGCCGAGGAAGGTGTGGGCTTCCGCCGTGGGGTAGATGGCGAGAGAACGCTTGTAGTAAGCGATGGCGTCGGCCCAGTCGCCGTCCATTTGGCGTTGATAGCCGCGCTGGAACAACTCCATGGCTAACATCCAAACGCCCGTCATGCTGGGCTGGCCTTTCGGATCCGACCTGTCTGACATGGTGCGACTCCTTCATCGCCCCCAGAAAGCCGTTTACCACCGACACCCAGATTATGCCACATCCCGCACGGCAAGTCAACGGCCGCCCCCGCCGGAGGGAAAATGACCCGGAGCTTCACCGCGCGCCTCTTCCACAAGGCCCGCGCGCTGGGCTTTGATGCGGTAGGCGTCGCGCCGGCCGGGCCCGCGCCTCACGCGGCCGAGTTCTCCGCCTGGCTAGCCGCCGGACGGGCGGGACAAATGGTATACATGGCCAACACCGCGGAGAAGCGGCGCGATCCACGCCGAGTGCTGCCCGGCGTGCGCTCCATAGGGGTCCTCGGCTGGAACTACCATCTGGGGACCTTACCAACCGAGGTACGTCACGACCCCGCGCGCGGCCTCATCGCCAGTTACGCCTGGTGGCAAGACTATCACGATACCTTGTCGCCGCTCCTACAGGAGTTGATCGCCTTCATCCAGCGGGAAAGCGACGGCCAGGCACACGCGCGCGCCTACGTGGATACCGGCCCCGTACTGGAGCGGGATTGGGCAGAGGCGGCAGGTCTCGGTTTCATCGGCAAGAACACCTGCCTCATTCGGCCCCGCCTCGGCTCTTGGCTTTTCCTGGCCGTGCTCTTGTTGGATGTGGACCTGGAGCCCGAGGCGGAAGAGCCTGCCGCGACGGATCAGCGGCGAGAGCGCGGCACCTGCGGCCGCTGCACCCGTTGCCTGGATATCTGCCCGACGCGCGCCTTGGTCGCGCCCTACGTGCTAGACGCCCGCCGTTGCATCTCCTATCTGACCATTGAGCTCAAAGGCCCCATCCCCGCCGAACTGCGCCCCCTCATGGGGAATTGGGTGTTCGGTTGCGACCTGTGTCAGGACGTGTGCCCCTGGAATCGCCGCTTTGCCCGCCCGCGGCATCCTCTGGCGTTGGACGAGGCCATAGAGAAGGGCGCGCCCCGCCTTCTTGACCTAATCCGACTGACGCCTCAGGCTTTCCGGGAACGGTTCCGAGGCAGCCCGGCGCTGCGCGCCAAGCGCAGAGGTTTTCTGCGGAACGTTTGCATCGCGCTGGGCAACTGGGGATCGGACGAGGCCGTGCCCGCCCTGGCCGACGCGCTGCAAGATGCAGAACCTTTGGTGCGGGGCCACGCCGCCTGGGCCTTGGGCCGCATCAGACACGACCGGCGCCCTCGCCGTCGCTTGGAAGCGGCCTTGCGCCGCGAGACAGACGACTTCGCCCGCGGCGAGATCCTTGCCGCGCTCTCTTCCTCGTAGCCGGGCGCGACGACGGAGCGACTCGCCGACTTGTCAAGTTCGGCCCATCCTATTACAATGACCCGCGTGAGGAGCGCCTCATTCAGCCGCCTGATGAGCGGAAGAAGCACTACCTAGAGCAAAGGAGGCTATCAGATGCGCACCGTGAACGTGGCTCTCATCGGTTACAAGTTCATGGGCAAGGCCCACTCCAACGCCTTCCGACAGGCAGCGGCCTTCTTTGATGTGCCATATCGCCCCGTTTTGAAGGTGCTCTGCGGGCGAGACAGGGCCGCCGCGCAGCAGGTAGCCGATCGCTTCGGCTGGCAAGAAGTGGTCACAGATTGGCGGGAGGTGGTCAACCGCCCCGACATTGACATCGTGGACATCTCCACGCCAGGCGATTCCCACCACGACATCGCCGTGGCCGCGGCCAAGGCCGGCAAGCACATCATCTGCGAAAAGCCGCTGGCGAACACCCTGGAAGAGGCCAAGGAGATGTGGGCCGCCGTGAAGCGGGCAGGTGTGGTGAACCTCTGTAACTTCAACTATCGCCGCGTGCCGGCCGTGCGCCTCGCCAAACGCCTCATAGAAGAAGGAGC
The DNA here is from genome assembly GCA_034434975.1 of Anaerolineae bacterium. Classification (GTDB taxonomy): domain Bacteria; phylum Chloroflexota; class Anaerolineae; order JADYZS01; family JADYZS01; genus JADYZS01. The sequence goes on from DAOTYP010000188.1 coordinate 6,453, forward strand.
CCTCGGCACCATCCGCCACTATCGCGGAACCTACCTGCAAGACTGGATCGTGGACCCCAACTTCCCGCTGGTCTGGCGGTTGCGCAAGGAGGCAGCCGGGAGCGGCGCCCTGGGCGACATCGGCTCCCACACCATTGACCTGGCCCGCTACCTGGTGGGCGAGATCACCGAACTGACGGCGATGACCAAAACGTTCATCAAGCAACGCCCCTTGCCGACAGAGACAACCGGCCTCACCGCCAAAGGAAGCCAACAGATGGGCGAGGTCACGGTGGACGACGCCGCCCTCATCCTGGCCCGCTTTGAGGGCGAGGCCATCGGCTCCTTTGAGGCGACCCGCTTCGCGCTGGGGCGGCTCAACTACAACCGCTTTGAGATCAACGGCTCGCGAGGGAGCATCGCCTTCAACTTTGAGCGCATGAACGAACTGGAATACTTCTCCGGCGATGACCCCAAAGACCGCCAGGGCTGGCGCGTCATTCAGGCCACGGAAGCGGTGCACGACTACGTGAGCGCCTGGTGGCCGCCCGGCCACGGCTTGGGCTACGAACATGCCTTCACCCATGCGGTGGTTGATTTCCTACGGGCAATGGCCGAAGGCAAGAGCGTCGCCCCCGACTTCCGTGAGGGCGCGCAGGTGAACGCCGTCCTGGACGCCACGCTGAAGTCGGCGGAATCGGGGCGGTGGGTACAGGTGGAACGCATCCAGTAGCGCGCCGTTTCCGCTGAGAGCGATTCCCGCGCCTGAATGGTCGGCGCGGGAATCTTGTTTTACGAGGCACAATCTCAGGCATAGCGCAGCACAAGATTTGCACAATTCACAGGGGCGTGTTATACTCTCGTACGGTGCTTCACAAGAGATATACAATGCAGGTATGCCTTGATTTTGGGAGGTGCCCCCATGGTTCCCAAGTCCATTCCCGACATCGTCATCGGCCGGTTGCCCCTTTACCTGCGAGCCCTTAACTTCCTGGCCGCCGAGGGGCGCGAGGTAACCTCATCCCAAGAACTGGGCGATCGCTTGGGCATCAGTTCCGCTCAGATTCGCAAAGACCTCTCCCATTTCGGCGAATTCGGCAAACAGGGCACCGGCTACAACATCAGCTACCTACGGGAGCAACTGCGAGAGATCCTACACGTGAACAGCGTGTGGGACGTGGTTCTGGTCGGCGCCGGCGACCTGGGCCACGCCCTGGCCCGCTACGGCGGTTTCGTCGGGCGCGGGTTCCGCATCGTCGCCGTCTTTGACAACGACCCGGCCAAAATCGGCCGCAAGATCGGAGACCTGGAGATCCAGAACGTAGCCCAACTGGGCGAATACCTGCGCGCGAGAGGGATCAAGATCGCCATCATCGCCGTCCCCGCCAACGTGGCCCAAGAAGTAGCCCGCTCCCTGGTGGATGCCGGCATCAAGGCCATCTTGAACTATGCCCCCATCACCCTCACCGTGCCCAGCGGGATCAAGGTGCAACACATTGATCCGGTGGTGCACCTGCAAAGGATGACCTACTACCTGGGCTAACCTTCCCGCTCGCCGCTCCACGCGCCGTGAAGCTCCGTTCCCGGAGGCTCACGGCGCTTTGTTTGCTGCGCCCCTCAGCATGACTCGCGTCATAAACAAGAGAAGCCAGACGTGCTACAATGGAGTTGCCACGTTGGAGTTGGGGCTAAACGGCCAAGGGGGGCATTGAGGCGTATGGTAGAGAGGACCGGGCCGAGGGAGGTGCGCACGGAACGAGGGCCGGTCCACATCGTCGTCGGGGCGACGCCGGCACAGCTGCGATCTTGGCGGATGGACGCGGGGCTCGGCCTCTTCTGGAACCATCATCCCGAAAAACAGCACCGCGCCCTGGTTGAGATCGCGGCCGCCCCGCAAGGGCGAGTGGTGGTGGCCCTCACGGCACCGGATACGATCGTCGGCTTTCTCACCTTTCATCCCCCCTCGCCTCTGAGCCGTTGGGGTCAGGCGGGGCTAACCGCTTTGGTGGAATTGGGCGGGATTGAGGTATCGCCCTCCTGGCGCAGGCAAGGCCTGGCCAAAGGGATGTTGGAAGCAGCGTTGGCGGACCATGCCTACGACGACAAGATCATCATCGCGGCCGGCTTGAGTTGGTGTTGGGACCTGCGAGGGACGGGGCTGAGCCTGGGCGGATATCAGAACGTGCTGCTGAGGCTGTTTCGCGCCTTCGGCTTCGCGCCTTACAGCACGAACGACCCGGAGATCACGCGTTATCCGGGCAACGGCCTGGTGGCGCGGATTGGGCCTCAGGTTTCGCCCACGCTGCGCGATGCGTTCACGGCCTTGTGCCTTGCAGAGCAAAGACAGGCGGCGGTCAAGGGGTAGCAGGAGGAAGCATGTTCGGACAGGGCCCTTGCGGGGTCGTAGGTGAGATCATGACGCGAGACCCGGTGACCATCGGGCCGAGCAACTGCATCCGCAAGGCGATCGCGCTCATGCGTGAAGGCGGCTTCCGTCGCCTGCCGGTCGTGGAGGGGGGGAGGCTCGTCGGCATCGTCACCGATCGCGACCTGCGTCGGGCGGCGAACTCTCCGCTGGTGGTGCGCGAACGCTGGTACGATAACTTCCTCATGGATCACATCCAGGTGGGCGCCTGCATGACGGCGAACCCCATCACCGTCTCGCCGCAGACGCTCATCGTAGAGGCGGCATGTCTCCTGCGCGACCATAAAATCGGCGGGTTGCCGGTGGTAGAAGGGGGACGCCTGGTCGGGATCGTGACGGAGACCGATTTGCTGAACTATCTGATAGACCTGCTACAGGGGAAGCGCCCGTTGCCCGTGGTGCCCCGCCCGGAGTGGGCCACCTGAGGCGCGCTGGCCGGCGCCTTCGTTGGACGATCGGCGTGGCCGAGTAAAGTAGATAGGCATGAGCCGACAAGGTCGTTGGCTCCCCACGCTTTGGGGGCGGCCCGCGATGGCCGCTTTTCCATGCCCGCAGGCCTCGCGCTTGCGCCGCAAAGAAAGTGTGGTAAACTGAGGGTGGGAATGGCCCCACAGGCAACGTCACAAGGAGGTGACCGATGGCGAAAGGTCGGATTGAGATAGATTTTGACCGCTGCAAAGGGTGCGAACTCTGCACCACGGCTTGCCCGCAAAACCTGATCCGCATGGGCCAGCGGTTCAACTCACGAGGCTACCGCGCGGCGGCCCTCGTGGACCCGGAGGGCAAGTGCACCGGCTGCGCCCTGTGCGCGCTGGTCTGCCCCGATGTCGTGATCACCGTCTACCGTTGGGAGCCGGCGCGGGAGCCTGTCGCGCCGCCCGTCGCCGTGCCGGCGTAGCCAGGAGGCCCGGCCTGCCCAAGGAGGTACCCGTGACGAAGAAGTTATGGAAAGGCAACGAGGCCATCGCCGAGGCCGCCATCTGCGCCGGCTGCGAAGCCTACTTCGGCTATCCCATCACGCCCCAAACGGAACTGTTGGAGTACATGGCCCGACGCATGCCTGCGCTGGGGCGGGTGTTCCTCCAGGCCGAGAGCGAGATCGGCGCGATCAACATGGTCTACGGCGCAGCCTGCGCCGGCGCGCGCGTCATGACCTCCTCCTCCAGCCCCGGTGTCAGCCTGATGATGGAAGGGCTCAGTTACATCGCAGGCTCGGACGTGCCCGTCGTCCTGGTGGATGTCATGCGCGGCGGGCCCGGCTTGGGCAACATCCATCCAGCGCAAAGCGACTATTTCCAGGCGGTCAAATTCGGCGGGCACGGCGATTATCACCCCATCGTCTTGGCCCCCGCTTCGGTGCAGGAGGCCATAGACCTGACCATCCTCGCCTTTGACCTGGCCGATCAATATCGCCACGTCGTCATAGAAGTGCTGGACGGCAGCCTTGGGCAAATGATGGAGCCCGCCGAGATGCCGGAGATGCGCCCCGTGCGCACCCAACGCCCCGCCTGGGCCCTCACCGGAGCCCAAGGGAGGCCCAAAAACGTCATCACCTCCATTCGCATTGACCCGGAAGGCCTGGAGGCCCACAACCGTCACCTGCAAGAGAAACTCTCGCTGATCCGGGGCTGCGAAGTGCGCTATCGGGAGTACTGGCTGGATGACGCCGAACTGGTCATCGTCGCCTACGGCACGGCAGGGCGCATCGCCTTGAGCGCCGCGCGCCAGGCGAGGGCCGAGGGCCTACGGGTCGGCCTGCTCCGTCCTCTCACCCTCTATCCGTTCCCCACAGAGCGGCTGGCGAGGCTGGCTAAGCAAGCCCGGGCCTTCCTGGTGGTGGAGATGAGCGCAGGCCAGATGGTGGAGGACGTGCGCCTGGCCGTGGAGGGACGCGCGCCGGTGCGCTTCTACGGTCGCACCGGCGGAGCCATGCCGATGCCCGACGAGATCTTTGAGGTCGTGCGGGGCCTCTGCTACGCGCGGCGCCCCGCAGGCCCGTCCGGCAACGGCCATCGCCCCCTTGCGCGCCCGCAGCCCGAAGAGTGTGAGCCGCAAGGGGCTGACTGACGCGCCTCCGTCAACGGAGACCGGAGGAGTTTCCCATGAACGAAATGCTAGAGAAGGTCGTCTTTCGGCGGCCGGAGACTCTGAACGAATCTCACACCCATTATTGCCCCGGCTGTGGCCATGGCATCATCCATCGCCTGGTGGCCGAGGTGATTGACGAGTTGGGTATCCGTGAGCGCACCATCGGCGTAGCGCCGGTAGGCTGCTCGGTGTTCATCTACGACTACTTCAACGTGGACTTCGCGGAGGCGGCCCACGGGCGCGCGCCGGCGATGGCCACAGGCATCAAGCGCGTGCAACCAGACAAGGTCGTCTTCACCTACCAAGGCGACGGCGACCTGGCCGCCATCGGCACCAACGAGATCCTGCATGCCGCCGTGCGCGGCGAGAACATCACCGTCATCTTCGTCAACAACGCCATCTACGGCATGACCGGCGGGCAGATGGCCCCTACGACGCTGCCCGGCCAAATCACCACCTCCAGCCCGGAGGGCCGCGACGTGGAGATGGCAGGCTGGCCGGTGCGCGTCGCCGAATTGCTTGCGCCCTTGCCGGGCGTGGCCTACGCCGTGCGCCGCAGCGTCCATGACCCTCGCCACATCCGCAACGCCAAGAAGGCGCTCAAGACCGCCTTCCAAGCCCAACTGGCCGGCCTGGGCCTCGCGTTGGTGGAGATCCTCTCCCCGTGTCCGACGAACTGGAACCTAAAGCCTACCGAGGCGCTGGCCTGGCTGGAAGCGAAGATGCTCCCCTACTTCCCGGTGGGCGACTACAAAGTCGTAGAAGGGCTGAAATGACCATGCAGACAGAGATCATCATCTCCGGCTTCGGCGGGCAAGGGGCCCTCTTCGCCGGGCAACTCCTGGCCTACGCCGCGATGGACGCGGGCCAACATGTGACCTGGTTCCCATCTTACGGCCCGGAGATGCGCGGGGGCACCGCCCATTGCATCGTCATCATCTCCGACGAGGAGATCGGCTCACCCATCGTGAGGAAGCCGGCCGCGGCTATCGTGCTCAATCGGCCCTCCCTGGAGAAATACGGCCCCCTGGTGAAGCCCGGCGGCGTCCTGATCATCAACGCTTCCCTCGTGGAAGGGCGCTCCGGCCGCAGCGACATCCGGGAGTTTTGCCTGCCCGCCCAGGAGATCGCCAGCCAGATCGGCAACGCGCGCTTGGCGAACGTCGTGTGCCTCGGCGCGTTGATCGCCGCCACAAAGATCCTGCCGCTGAAGGCCATAGAGGAGGCCTTGGACAACCACTTGCCGGAGCGACATCGCCATCTCCTGGCGCAGAACAAAGAGGCTCTGCGCCGCGGAGCCAGCCTAGTGCCCGACGAGGCCCTGGCCGCATGAACGGGAACGGCTGCGTTGCCGTTCCCTCAAAGACGAGAGGAGCAGGATCATGACGATACCGTGGAGCCGCCGCTATGCCCAGCGCACCCGGTGCATGGGCAGTTCCGCCATTCGCGAACTGTTGAAACTGACCCAGCAGCCCGACATCATCTCCTTCGCCGGCGGGTTGCCGGCGCCGGAGCTCTTCCCGCTGGCCGAGCTCCAGGCGGCCTGCCAAAAGGTGCTCCAAGATCAGGGCGCGCAGGCTTTGCAATACAGCACCACGGAGGGCTATCTGCCGCTTCGCCGTTGGCTGGCCGAGCGAATGGGGCGCATGGGGTTGGCGGTGACCGAGGCGAACATCTTGATCACCAGCGGCTCCCAACAAGCGCTGGACCTGATCGCCAAACTCTTCATCAACCCCGGCGACCACATCTTGGTGGAACGGCCCAGTTACCTGGGCGCCATGCAGGCTTTCAACAGTTACCAGGCTGAATACGTCAGCGTCGGCATGGACGAGGACGGCCTACGCACCGACCTTCTGGCAGAAGCCCTGCGCGACGGCGTCAAACTGATGTACATCCTGCCCAACTTCCAAAACCCCAGCGGCATCACCCTTAGCCTGGAGCGGCGTCAAGCCCTTGTGCAGACCGCGGACCGCTACGGCATCCCCCTCGTGGAGGACGACCCCTACGGCGAGTTGCGGTTTGAGGGCGAGCCCCTGCCGCTTCTGCTGGCGCTGGATGCGGAACGGCGAGGGAGCCCACCGACGGGCGACGGGCTGGCACACGGCCACGTGATCTACACGAGCACCTTCAGCAAAACCTTAGCGCCCGGCCTGCGCCTCGGCTGGGTCGTCGCCCCTGCCGAGGTGATCCGCTGCCTGGTGATGGCCAAGCAAGGGGTGGACCTGCACACCGCCACCTTCACACAAATGGTCGCCTACGAGGTCGCCCGCGACGGCTTCTTGGATCGGCACATCCAGAAGATCCGCGCCGTCTATCGTGAGCGACGCGACCACATGGTGCAGGCCATGGCGCGCTACTTTCCGCCAGGCGTACGGTGGACGAGGCCGCAGGGAGGGCTTTTCCTGTGGGTGACCCTGCCGGAGTCCATAGACGCCGCCGAGATGCTGCGCGACGCCATCGCGGAGAAGGTGGCCTACGTGCCCGGCGCGCCTTTCTTCGCCGACGGCGGTGGCAAGAACACCATGCGCCTCAACTTCTCTTTCTCCCCGCCGGACGTGGCGGAGGAAGGGATCCGCAGACTGGGGCGCGTCATCGCGCGTCGGATGGCGCAGGCGTCTGAGCCGGAGGCCGAGGCGGTCATCGCCTGAGCGGGCCCGTTCCTTGGGGCAAAGGGGCCCCTGGCTCGCGGGGGACGCATCCTTGCGCGCGAGCCGGGGGTTTTTTGCTGAGAAGTTGGACCATGCAGCACCAACCTACACCATCTCAACGAAGCGAGGCAGCAGTATGGACATAGGCGTTCCCCGCGAAAGGCGGGAATACGAGTATCGGGTGGGATTACCCCCGGCTGGCGTGCAACTCTTGACCGAGGCAGGCCATCGCGTCTACGTGGAGCACCATGCAGGCCTGGGCGCCGGCTTCACCGATGAAGACTACGTGAAGGCCGGCGGGACGCTGGTCTACTCCACCGAGGAGGTTTATGGGCGAGCCCAGATGGTCGTGAAGGTCTCGCGGCCCACGGCGGAGGAGTTTGACCTCCTGAGCGAGAAGCAGATCCTCCTGGGCTTCCTTCACCTGGCCGTCGCCCAACGCAGCAAGGTGGAGTCGCTCCTCAGGAAGCACGTTACCGCCATCGCCTACGAGACGATCCAGGCCGACGACGGCAGCCTTCCCGTGCTGATCCCCATCAGCCAGATCGCCGGGCGGATGTCGGCCTACATCGCCGCGGGGCTGCTGCAAAACCCCGCCGGCAAGGGGATCCTGCTGGGCGGCGTCCCCGGCGTCTCACCGGCCGAAGTGGTGATCCTCGGCGCAGGCGTCCTCGGCTCCAACGCGGCCCGCACCTTTCTCGGCTTGGGCGCGACCGTCTACGTGTTGGACAAAGACCTGAGCCGCCTCCAACGCTTAGAGGAGATGTATCGCGGCGTCATCACCATGGTCTCGCATCCGTTCAACATAGACAAAGTGGTGCGCTTTGCCGATGTGCTGCTGGGGGCGATCCTTGTGCCGGGGCAGCGCACGCCGATCATCGTGAGCCGCGAGCAGGTGCGCAAGATGCGCCCCCGCTCCGTGATCATGGACCTGGCGGTGGATCAAGGAGGCTGCGTGGAGACGACGCGTCCCACCAGCCACGGTTCTCCCACCTATGTAGAAGAAGGGATCATCCACTACTGCGTACCGAACATGACGGGCGTCGTGGGCCGCACGGCGACCCACGCCTTGAGCAACGCCACCTGGCCTTTCATCCAGGAGATCGCCAACAAGGGCTTGGAGGCGGCGTTGGCCGCCGACCCCGTCCTGGCCCGCGGCGTCAATACCATGAACGGGGATATCATCCATCCGGGCCTGGCCGCGGCCTACGCCGCGCGGCCCTACGCAAGCGAGGGAACACGATGAACGGCTGGATCCACCAATATCAACGAAAAATCGCCACCCCTGAAGACGCGGTCAAAGTCATCCAGTCCGGCCAGCGGGTTTTCCTCACCGGCAACTGTAGCGTGCCTCAGAAACTATTAGCGGCCCTGGTCGCCCGCGCCCCAGAGTTGCATAACGTAGAGATCGTGCAGGTCCTGACCGTCGGCCCCGCAGACTACGTGCAGCCGGGCATGGAAGAGCACCTGCGGGTCAACACCCTCTTCATCAGCGACAACGTGCGCCAGGCGGTCAACGAAGGCCGCGCCGACTACACGCCCTGCTTCCTCTCCGAGATCCCGCACCTCTGGCGCAATGGCCATCTGCCGATAGATGTGGCCCTCATCCACGTCTCGCCGCCCGACGAGCACGGCTTCTGCTCCTTTGGGATTGAGGTCGGCGTGACCAAGCCCGCCGCCCACGCGGCGCGCATCGTCATCGCCGAGGTCAACGACCAGATGCCCCGCACCCTGGGCGACAGCTTCATCCACGTCTCCAAGATAGATTACGCGGTGCCCGTCAGTTACAAGTTGCCGGAACTCCCCTTGGGCGAGGTCACGGAGTTAAACAAACGCATCGGCCAACACGTAGCCGAGTTGATAGAGGACGGCTCTACCTTGCAGATGGGCATCGGCGGCATTCCCGACGGCGTCCTTCTCTTCCTTAGAGATAAGCGCGATCTGGGCATCCACACCGAGCTCTTCTCCGACGGCGTCGTGGAACTGGTGGAACGGGGCGTCGTCACCAACGAGAAGAAGACCCTCCACCCCGGCAAGATCATCGCCGGCTTCCTTCTCGGCACCCAGCGCCTTTACGATTTCGTGGACAACAACCCCGTCGTGGAACTGCACCCCACCGATTACGTCAACGATCCCTTCCTCATCGCCCAGAACGAGAAGATGGTCGCCATCAACTCCGCGATAGAGGTGGACCTGACCGGCCAGGTCTGCGCCGACTCCATCGGCTCACGCCTCTACAGCGGCGTGGGCGGCCAGGTGGATTTCATCAGGGGCGCGGCCCGCTCCAAGGGGGGCAAGCCCATCATCGCCCTGCCCAGCACGGCCAAGAACGACACGATCAGCCGCATCGTGCCGACGCTGAAGCCGGGCGCGGGCGTCGTAACCACCCGCAACGATGTGCATTACGTGGTGACCGAGTACGGGGTCGCCTACCTGCACGGCAAGACCATCCGCCAGCGGGTGCAGGCCCTGATCAACATCGCGCACCCCAAGTTCCGCGACGAGTTGACCCACTTTGCCAAGGAGCAGCACTGGCTGTGAACGAGGCCTGGGGGGAAGACCGGCGCAAGGGGAGAGGGAGGGAAGGCCGTAAGGCCGCTATTCCCACTCAATCGTCGCCGGCGGCTTAGAGGAGATGTCGTAGACGACGCGATTCACGCCTGCGACCTCGTTGACGATGCGGTTGGAGACGCGGGCCAGGAGATCATAGGGGAGTCGTGCCCAATCGGCGGTCATGAAATCGTCCGTGGTGACGGCCCGCAGCGCGATGACGTTGGCGTAGGTGCGCCCGTCGCCCATGACGCCGACGCTTCGCACCGGGAGAAGCACCGCGAAGACCTGCGCCGTCTCCCGATAGAGACCCGCCCGCTGCAACTCCTCCAGCAAGATGGCGTCGGCATGGCGCAGCGTCTCCAACCGCTCCCACGTTACCTCGCCGATCACCCGCACGGCCAGGCCCGGCCCCGGGAAGGGATGCCGCCAGACGATCTCTTCGGGGAGCCCCAGCGCCTCGCCTACGGCGCGCACCTCGTCTTTGAAGAGGTAGCGCAGCGGCTCTACCAGGCGCATCTTCATGTCCTCCGGGAGGCCGCCGACGTTGTGGTGCGTCTTGATCTTGGCGGCGGCTCGCCGCTCCGGCCCCCGGCTCTCTATCACGTCGGGATAGAGGGTCCCTTGGGCCAGAAAGTCCACCCGGCCCAGCCGCGCCGCCTCTCGCTCAAAGACCCGGATGAAGCGATGGCCGATCCGACGGCGTTTCTCCTCCGGGTCGGTGACGCCGGCCAAATCGGTGAGGAACTCCTCCGTCGCGTTGACGGCTACCAGGCGCATCCCTCGGCGGCTCTGAAAGGTTTCCACCACTTGCTGCGGTTCGCCTCGGCGCAGAAGGCCGGTGTCCACGAAGATGCAGGTCAACTGGTCGCCTACGGCGCGATGAACCAAGGTCGCCGTCACGGCCGAATCCACCCCGCCGGAGAGGCCGCAGATGATCCGCCCGTCGCCCACCTCCTCGCGTATGCGGGCAATGGCTTCCTCTATGAAAGCGCCCGGCGTCCAGTCGCCGGTGCAACCGCAGACCTGATAGAGGAAGCGCCGCAAGATCTCTTTCCCCAAGGGAGTATGCGCGACCTCCGGATGGAATTGCAGCCCGTACAAACCTCGGCCCGCATCGCCCATCGCCGCGATGGGCGAATTGGCGCTGTGCCCCAAGGTCCTGAACCCCGGCGGCAGCGCCTCAATGCGGTCGCCGTGGCTCATCCAGACCGCGAGGGGCGACGGCAAGCCAGAGAAGAGAGGGGAAGGCTCCTCGGCCAGCGCCACTTGCGCCGGGCCATACTCCCGATGGGCAGAGGGCGCGACGCGCCCCCCCAAGGCATGGGCCAGGAGTTGCATGCCGTAGCAGATGCCGAGGACCGGCCGGCCGCTGGCCAAAACATAGGCCGGCAAAGAGGGCGCGCCCGGCTCATAGACGCTGCTAGGGCCGCCCGACAAAATGAAGCCTCGCGGCGAAAGGCGCATCACCTCCGCCGCAGGCGCGTCCCAAGGGAAGAGCTCGCAATAGACGCGCGCTTCGCGCACGCGACGGGCGATCAGTTGACTATATTGGGAACCGAAATCCAAGATCGCGATGGCCTCATGCGACTCACTCATCGGCGGCTTTACCTTTCCCATTCCGGCTACGGAGATGGCCGGCGCTAGACGCCCTGGCGCGTATTCTACCACCAAGGGTCAGGGCGCGGCAAATAGAGAGGGCCGGGCAGACGGCACGACGGACACACATTTCCCATTGTCTAGATTGACAAGATGAGCAACCAGTGATAAAATGCCCTCTGTCCTTTGCTTCCAAGCAAGGAGGCTCCGGCTCACCATCCCTTCTTAGGAACAAATTCCCATCCCCCATGGGAACAGACTCCGATGCGCGCCATCGGAGCGCATGGTATATTTAGGTATAGTTCTTATCCTCGCACGGAGGCGAAGCATGGAACATCGCGTCTGGTCAATGGCCCTGGCGGGCTTACTCCACGACCTCGGCAAGTTCGCTCAACGCGCCGGGGTGCGAGGGTCTCGCATCTGGGACGAGCAAGCGAAACGAGACTACGGCTATTACCACGCCCTTCTCTCCGAGGATTGCGTGCAGCAGTTCGTGCCTCCCCCTTGGTTGGGCGAGATCAAGAACCTGGTAGGGAGCCACCACCGCTCGGACGACCGCGCGCAACGGATCCTCGCGCTGGCCGATCACCTCTCCGCGGGGGAGCGCGCGGATCTTACCGACGACACGAGCGCGGCTCAGCCCAGGCAACTCCTTTCTATTTTTTGCTCGCTGAAAGGCAGCGTTGCCGAGATCTTCTGGCCGCTGGCCCCGCTGGCCTTGAACGAGCAGGTCCTTTTCCCGGCCCGCGCCTGGGACGAAAGGCAAGTAGAACGCAGGTACAGCGAGATGTGGACCGAGTTCACGGGAGAAATGCGCCGCCTGCGCCAGGCCCACGAACCGGGAGGCGATCTGGCCGTCTACCTGGAGAGCCTCCTCTGGTTGTTGCAGCGTTACACGTGGTGCATCCCCTCTGCCTACTACAAGGCCCGGCCCGACATCAGCCTGTACGATCACGGCCGGATGACGGCCGCGCTGGCCGCCGTGCTGGCCGACGCTCCCCTCTCCGATGAGGGCCTGAGGGAACTCCTGCAAAGGCCGCAGGAGTCGGCGCAGCCGTTGGCCCTCTTGGTCGGTGGGGACCTGAGCGGCGTGCAGGATTTCATCTACACCATCACCGCCAAGGGCGCCACCAGCGCCTTGCGGGGGCGCTCCTTCTACCTGCAACTCCTGACCGACGCGCTCGCGCGCTACATCTTGCGCCGTCTGGAGTTGCCCATCACGAACTTGATCTATGCAGGAGGCGGACATTTCTACCTGCTGGCGCGTGCCGACGACGAGAAACGCTTGGCGTCCATCCAGCAAGACATCAGCCGCATCCTTCTGCGCTATCACCATGGCGAACTGTACACCGCCCTGGCCTCCTATACGCTTCAAGGGAAGGATTTCTTCGAGGGCCGGGTCAGCGGGGCGTGGGCCGAGATGGGCGCGCGGCTCCAACTGGCCAAGCAACGCCGCTTCTCCGAACTGGGGGCGGAGTTGCAAACCCTCTTCACCCCGCAAGGCCACGGCGGCAACGAGGAAGCCGAGTGCCAGGTATGCGGCCGCGAAGACCGGCGTACCAAGGTAGAAGAGGAGGTGCGCAAATGCCCTGCTTGTTCATCGTATGAATCGCTGGGCGATAGCCTACGCCAAGCCCGCTACCTGATCTTTGAGGAGGCGCCTTTAGACGCCCCGCCTGCGGCCTCCATGACGGAGGGGACCGAGGCATGGGGCACGGTGCTCAGGGCCTTTGGCCTCGCGGTGAAGGTGGCCGCCGACCAGGTCCCAGAGCCTGAGAAGGCCGCCCAGGTCGCGTTCGCCCTGAGCGACGAGGCTTGGGGCGGCCTGCGCCCCGGGCCGCGCACGGCCGTTGGCCGCCGTTTCCTGGTCAACGTGACCCCCATCATCACCGACCAGGAGATCAGAGAATTGCGGCGACGGAAGGTCCCGGCCCTCCCCGCCGCCGGCAGCATCAAGCCTTTCCACGTCATGGAGGCGCAATCGGAAGGGATCGCCCGCCTCGGCGTGCTGCGGATGGACGTGGACAACTTGGGGAAACTCTTCTCCGAGGGGCTAAAGGAAAAGGCCACCCTCTCGCGCGTCGCGGCGTTGAGTTTCGCCATCAGCCTATATTTTGAGGGTTGGGTGGAGGAGTTGGCCGCCAGGCGGAACAGGCAGGACGCGGCCCAACCGCACAGGGGCGAACGCCTCTACTCCATCTACTCGGGCGGCGACGACCTCTTCTTCGTCGGCTCGTGGGACGCGGTGGTAGAACTGGCGCGCGAGATCCGGGCTGACTTGAGCCGCTACGCGGCCGGACATCCCGACGTGCACGCCAGCGCAGGCATCGCGTTGGTCGGCGGCAAGTACCCGCTGTACCAGGCCGCCCAAGAGGCGCTGGAGGCCGAGGACATGGCGAAAAGCCTACAATGGCTGGACAACGACGGCCAAGCGCACCGCAAAGACGCCATCGCCTTCCTGGGGCAGGCCTTGCCCTGGGCCAGGTTCGGCCTGCAAGGCTGTCCTAATACGAACCTGAACACGGCCCACTCCCTGATGCACCGGCTGGTGGAGATCGCAACCGGCGAAAGGAAGGGCGACAAGGCCGCTCCTCGCGCCCTCCTACGTCACCTCATAGACCTGTACATGCAATACCGGCGGGAGGCCGATAAGCGCCGCCGAGAGGGGGCAGAGCAAAACCGCCTGGGCCAGAGGCAGATCCTATGGGGACGCTGGATGTGGCTCGCCTTCTACATCCTGAGCCGCATGGCCGAGCGCACCCGCCAGGAAGGCATCAGCCGTCTCAGAGATTGGTTGCAGGCCGAGGGGTTCCGCCACATGGAACAGGTCGGGCTGGCCGCCCGCTGGGCGGAACTCTACCTGCGACAGGCGACCCAGAACGAAAACCGCTGATCAACATGCAAACCTTTGTAAGGAGGATGCCATGAACGGACCGAACCCCACCGAGTTGCGCACCATCATCACCGACCCTAACGGAGCCGAGACGCTGGTGAGATGGGCCGACCAATTGGGCAATGACTTAAAGAACGCCGGCCTAACGACCAGCCAGATCCGCGCCCTGTTCGGGGAGGTGCGCCAGATCCAAGCCCAGTGGGGCCTGAGCAAAGAAGGCCGCGAGAAGGCGCTGCGTCGCTTCATCCTGCTCAAACCCAAGATGGACTACCGGGCCCGCAAAGAGAGGGGCAAAGCCGTCCAAGGCCTGGTCAACGTTCTCCGGCCGGCGTTGGAAGAGGTGGTCAAAGAAAAGGACCCGCAAAAGCAAGACGCCAACTTCCAACGCTTCGTGGAGTTCTTTGAGGCCATCCTGGCCTATCACAAAGCCTACGGCGGCGATTAATCATCTCTGGAGATTGTCCTAAGGAGGATCCCATGGCCAAGAACATTCAACTGGAAGGGCGAGTCTTCCTCACCTTTGACGTGGAGGCGGTAACGGGCTTGCACATCGGCGGCTCCGAGGCCGGCATAGAGATCGGCGGCGTGGACAAGACGGTGATCCGCGACCCGCTGACCAACCGACCCTACATCCCCGGCTCCTCTCTGCGGGGCAAGATGCGCAGCCTGCTGGAGAAATATCGGGGCTTGCTCCAGAACCAGCAGATCGGCCAAGGCTACATCCATTCTTGCGATAAAGAAGAGACGTACACGACCTGCCCGGTCTGCCAGGTCTTCGGGGTGCCAGGCGAGCGGGATTTCGGCACGCCGACCCGCCTCCTCGTGCGCGACGTGCCGATGCGCCAGGAGAGCGCGGCGAAACTGGAACAAAGCGGCCGCACCGACCTCCCCTACACCGAGGTCAAGACGGAGGTCTCCATTGATCGCGTGACCTCCGCAGCCAACCTGCGCCAGATGGAGCGCGTCCCTGCGGGCACTGAGTTCGGCCCGGCCGAACTGGTGTACAGCATCTACGCAGGCGACGGCTGCAACCCGGCGCAAGACGTGGAACGGCTGAAGGTGGTGGTGGAGGGCCTGCAACTCCTGGAAGACGATTACCTGGGCGGGCTGGGCTCGCGCGGCTCAGGCAAGGTGCGTCTGAAGAACATCCGGGTCAGAGTGCGCAGCAAAAAAGACTACCTGGCCGACCCGGAGGTGATCGGCGAGCCGAAAGACCTGGCCGCGCTGGCCGCCTCGCTGAGCAACCTACAGGACAAGGTGCGCGCGAAACTGGGGATAGCCCGCTAAGAGGAGGGCCCCATGCCCGAGATAACCCCTTATGCCCTGACCTTTCACGGCGGTTTCCACGTGGGCACGCGCGGGGTGAACCTAGAGGAGGCTGACCCGCACCTGCCGTCGGACACCCTGTTCGCCGCCCTGGTGGATGCCTGGCGGCGCAACGGCGGCAGCGCCGAAGGGTTCAGCGCGCCCTTCCTGGCCGACCCGCCCGCCCCGCCCTTCCTGCTCACCTCGGGCTTCCCGCGCGCAGGGGACGTGCGCTTTTACCCCATGCCCGTAGACCTGAGCCGCCTCTTTCAGTCGGAGACTCTCCGCAAGCGCAGGAAAGCGATCAAGGGCGTCCGCTACCTCTCGGAGGGCCTCCTGCGCAAGGCCGCAAGTGGCGAGCCGCTGGACGACTGGCTCTACCCTGAGGACGAGGGGGAAGAGCCCACCACCGGCGTGGCGCTGCAAGGAGGCGCCCTATGGCTGACCCTAGACGAGGCGGAGCGGCTACCCGCCAGCCTGCGACGCAAGGCCGGCCGGCGGCGGGCCTTGCGCTACCTATCCGTGTGGGCCACCGAGTCGGTGCCGCGCGTGACCGTCAGCCGCCTCAACTCCGCCTCTAACATCTTTCACAGCGGACGGGTGAGTTTTGCCGAGGGGTGCGGCCTCTGGTTCGGCGTGGCCTGGCTGCGCCCCGAAGCCCCCGTTGGCGCCGATCAGGTCCCTTACTCCCAGGCGTTCCGGCAGGCCCTGACGACCTTGCAGGAGGACGGCCTGGGCGGCGAGCGGAGCGTAGGCTACGGCGCGTTCACCGTCCGGAAGGAGAAGGAGGAGCCGGCCTCGTGGCCGGAGCCAGCGGCCGGCCAACCTGCCCTCCTCCTGAGCCGCTACCATCCGCGCCCCCAGGAACTCCCCGACGCGCTGAGCGCGCCGGGGGCCGCCTACAGCCTCCTCTCCGTGGCCGGCTGGCTGCGCTCGCCGGAGGGGCCGGCCCAGCGCCGCAAGCGCCTGTACATGGTAGCGGAGGGGAGCCTGGTCTCGCCGCCCCGCTTCCCTGCGGGCGACGTGGCCGACGTGCGCCCTACCTACCGCCACCCCGCCGGCGACCTGCCGCATCCGGTCTACCGGTACGGCTTGGCCCTGGCGGTGGGCTGGTCGCTGGCCCCGCCCCGCTGAATCAGGAGGAAGAGAATGCCCAAATACGACTACATTATGTACAACCTGCAGGTTACGACCATCACGCCGCTGCACATCGGTAGCGGGCGAGACCTGCTGCGCGACTACGACTACGCCGTCCACAATAACCAGACCTGGCGCATCAACGAGGCCGCGCTCCTGGACGCCCAGGACGTGGACGATCCGGCCCTGGCCGACCAACTGGCCCAAACGCCGCCGGCGCAGTTGCTCAAGCCCGGCGACTTCCGCCCCGACAGCCCCTTCTTTCGCTACGTGATCAAGGGCGCGCCGCGCTCAGGGCAAGAAGGGGCACAACTGCGGGAGCAACTCAAAGACCCCTTTGACCGGCCCTACATCCCCGGCAGCAGCCTCAAGGGCGCGCTGCGCACCGCCATAGCCTGGCACGCCTGGGAGGCCTTGGGGCTCAGGCCGGACGTCCGCAAACTCAAAGAGAACCGCAAGGGGGCCGCCCAGGACTACGAGAGGGAGATCTTCGGCCGCGACCCTAACCATGACCTCCTGCGCGCGCTGCAGGTCAGCGACAGCCAACCCGTCGGCCCCGACTGCCTGATGATCCTCAACGCGCGCGTCCTCAACCGCAACGGCAAGGCGGCCTCGCCCATTGCCCTGGAGGCCATCCAGACGCGTCGCACCTTTGCGATGACCATGAAACTGGACCTGGCCCTCTTCTCCGACTGGGCGCGCGAGCGAGGCCTGAACCTGCGCGTGGAGGAGTGGCTGAAGATGCTGCCGCAAGTGGTGCAACAACATGCCCAGGACCGCATGCAACGGGAAGCAGCCTGGTTCTCCCAGGCCCGGCCCGCCTTCTCATTCTACAAGGATTGGAGCCATGAGACTTTAGAGGAGAGCAAGTTCCTCCTGCAAATAGGCTGGGGGACCGGCTGGGAGGGTAAGACCTTCGGCTCGCGCCTGCAGGCCGACAAGCCCTTCATGGAAGAGATCATACGAAAATACCGCCTCCCCGCGCGCGGTAAACGCCAGCCCGGCGACCCCTTCCCCAAGAGCCGCAGGGTGATGGTCCACGTCTTGTCAACGCCCCAGGGCAAAACCGAAGAGAGACCGGCATCCCCCTTGGGCTGGGTCCTGGTGGAGATGAAGGAGATCAAGTGAATGAAACTCCTCACCTTCCTCGGCACGGGGAAATACTCGTTCACGGTTTACGTCTGGCAGGGTCAAGAGTACGGAAGCCGCTTCGCGCCGGCGGCTTCCTGCCATTTCCTGCAGCCCGAGGGCCTGATCGTCTTCCTCACGGAGGAGGCCCGCCAGCAGCACTATGCCGACCTGTGCCAGGCGTTGCCGGAGGGCTTAGAGGTGCAGCCGATCGCGATCCCTCCGGGCCGAAACGAGGAGGAACTGTGGGAGATCTTCGCGCAGGTGAGCGGGGCCGTCCGGCCGGGGGAGGAGGTCGCCTTTGACATCACCCACGGCCTCCGCTCGCTCCCCATGGTGGGGCTCCTCGTGGCCGCGTTCCTGCGCATGGGGCTGAACGTGCCGTTGCGGGCCGTCCTCTACGGCGCCTACGAGGTGCGTCAGCCCAGAGGCGAGGCCGATTGTACGCCGATGTTTGACCTGAGCCCGATGCTTTCCCTCTTGGAATGGGCCGCGGCGGCGGAGCGTTTCAATCGCACGGGCGACGCGCGCCTCCTCGCCGGCCTCTTGGAGGGGGAGCACAGGGCCCTGGCGAAGAAGGCCCAGGGCGACCGCGTCCAACTGGCTACCCTCCGTCGCCTGAGCAACCTGGCCGGCGCCCTGAAGGACATCTCGCAATCCCTCAGGCTGATCCGTCCCCAACGGGCAATGGAGAAGATCGCCGGCCTGGCGCGCTGCCTGGCCGAAGCCCAACCCGCCCTGGCGTACGCGCCGGCGGCCCGCCCTTTCACCCTCCTCCTGGAAGGCGTCCAGCAGGCGTATCAACCCCTGGGCCTGAGCAACCCCGCCGCGCCGGAGGAGGCGGGCCTCGCCCTGGCGACCCAGAAGGCCATGATCCGCTGGTACCTGGAGCGAGAGCAATGGGTGCAGGCGGTTACCCTGGCGCGCGAATGGCTGGTCAGTTGGGCGATGGTGCAACAAGGCCGACGCCGCATCCTGAACCAAGCGGAGCGGGCCGCGGTGGAGCAAGCCTTGGGGGCCGAGGCCAGGGCCTTGTTCCTATCCCAGCAAGAGGAAGGGGGTCGCGCCGCCCTCTCCCTGGCCTCTCTCCCCCAGCGAGAAGAGGCCCTCTCGCTCTGGCTGGCTTTGGGGCAAGTGCGCAATGACATTGACCACGCCGGCATGCGGGAGGGAGCGGGGGAGCCCCAGGCGCTGCTGAAGCAGATTCAGGGCTGCATTGCCCGGCTGGACGCCTTGCCGATGCCGGAGGTTTGACGTGCACGACGTTTCTGCTGTGAGCGAAGGGAAGCCGACGCCGGACCTCCTCTCCCTGGTGTTGGCCCTGCGCCCTGCCGATCAGGCCGAGGGTTTGGAGCCGACGCCGACCTGGTGGGGCCGGGCGGCCCATGCCCTCTTGCTGAGGGTGCTGCGCGAGGCCGACGCGAACCTGGCCGCCGCGCTGCACGATGAGGAAGGGCCGCGGCCTTTCACCGTTTCCTCCCTCCTGGGGCCGATGCCCGAGGGACGCCTCGCGCCCGACGGCTCGTACACACTGCGGCTGACCGCGCTCTGCCGAGAGGTCGCCGAGAGGCTGCTGCAGGCCACGCAAGACGGCCCGCTCGCGGCGGGCCGCACCGTGGAACTGGACTACCGGCCCTTTCGCGTGACGGCGGCGACCTGGCAGGATGGCCAACACCGTTGGGCCGGCGCGACCACCTATGCCGAGTTGGCCGCCGCGCGCCTGGCATCCGGCCCGCCGGTGCCGCGTCAGATCGTCTTGCAGTTCACCAGCCCCACCACCTTCAAGTCTCAGGAGCGGCACATGCCGATCCCGCTCCCCGAACTGGTCTTCGGGAGTTTGTGGGAGCGGTGGAACGCCTTCGCGCCCATCGCCTTCCCGCCGGAGGTGCGACGCTACGCCGCAGAGTGCCTGGCGGTGGGGCGCTTTCACCTCTCCAGCCGCGCCGTGCCGATGAAGGAAGGGGGGATGCGCGTCGGCGGCGTCGGCCAGATCACCTACGTCAGCCTGAACTACGATCGCTATTGGATGAGCGTGATGCACACCTTGGCAGCGTATGCGCTCTACGCCGGCGTGGGCGCGGGCACCACGATGGGGCTGGGACAATGCCGGCAGGTAAAGCCGGAGGAGGCCCTGTAAATGCCCAAGAAAAGGCCGATAGAGATGAACAGGGGCCATGCGCGCGATGCCGCCTCTCTATCTGGTAGAGCAAGGAGCGAAACTCAGTCACGACGGCCATCGCCTTGTCGTTACCAAGGATGGAGAGACCTTGGCCAGCGTGCCTTTGATCCATGTGAGCGAGGTCTTGATCTTTGGCAACGTACAGGTTACCACGCCCGTGCTGAAGACGCTCCTCTCGCGAGGCGTGGATGTGGTCTTTCTGACCGAGGATGGTCGTCATTATTACGGTCGGCTGGTGGGGCCGCCGACGAAGTATGGAGAACTCCGCCTATGGCAATATGAAAGGGCGCGCCAGGCGGCCTTCGGGTTGGCCTTGGCTCAGCGTTTCGTCGGCGGCAAGTTACGCAACATGCGGACCCTCTTGCAGCGGTACAACCGGGAGATGAACGATCCTGAGGTCGCCGAAGCGGTGGAGCAACTGGCTGCCTTGGCCGAGCGGGCGCCGCGCACCCAAAACCTGCACTCGCTCCAAGGCGTGGAGGGGAAAGGTTCGGCCCTTTACTTTGGCGTCTTCAAGCGCCTCTTCAAGGCTGATTGGGGTTTTCAGGCGCGGCGACGCAGGCCCCCTACCGATCCGCTCAACGTCCTGCTCAGTTTCGGCTACACCCTCTTGGCCCATGCCTTAGAGGCGGCTGTGAACCTGGTGGGGTTAGACCCGTACATCGGTTTCTTGCACACGACGGAGTATGGGCGGCCCTCTTTGGCGTTGGATCTGATGGAGGAGTTTCGTCCCCTCGTGGTAGATTCGGTGGTGTTGCGGGCCTGCAACGGCGGGATTGTGAGGATGGAAGATTTCGCCCCAGGCGATAGCGAGGAGCGCCCCATCGTGTGGAGCGAGGAGGGGCGCAAGCGGTTCATCCAAGAGTTTGAGGCGCGGCTGGCCTTGTCGTTTCTGCATCCGCGTTTGGGTGAACGGGTTACCTATCGTCGCTGCTTTGAGTTGCAGGTGCGCCACCTGGCCGACTGTCTGAAGCAGGGGATAACCGATTATCAACCTTTCATCGTCCGTTGACCGTGCCAGGGGGGACTTGACATGTTCACTGTAATCAGTTATGATATACCTGACGATCGGCGTCGGCTGAAGGTAGCCAAGGTGTTGGAGGGTCATGGCGATCGGGTGCAGCGCAGCGTCTTTGAGGCGCACCTGACCCAGGCCCAGTACGACAAGTTGCAACAGCGTCTGCGTCGGCTTTTGAAGGAAGACGAGGATAACGTGCGTTTCTACCGCCTGTGTGCCGATTGCCAACTCTTGATTGAGACGATCGGGCAGGTAGGGGTAACGCCGGAGCCTGGGCTTTTGATCATCTAGCGTTTTGCGAGCACCCCCAGCAAAAAGGGGCAAAAAGGGGCCTTTGGACAGGGGGTGCTCGCAAGGTTGTTATTGGTGGGAGATGGGCCCTAGATGAAGGGGGTTTTGCGGGTTATTGTGGGGCGATATGCCCATAATAATGGGGAAATGGAGAGGAAAAAGGTGTTCAATTCCCTATGCGATAGAGTGCTGTAGGAATCAATGAATGCCCGCAAGGGCATTAAGACAGCCGTCATCGGCGCGCGCGGCGCTTTCCTCTATGGCAGTAGGAATCAATGAATGCCCGCAAGTGCATTAAGACCCCGTGTCGGTTACGATGAGGACGCACGCGTGTCGGTAGGTATCAATGAATGCCCGCAAGGGCATTAAGACGGCCGGCTGCTAAGATTTGCCCCCTTGCAGGGGCTTCCGTAGGAATCAATGAATGCCCGCAAGGGCATTAAGACGAAGGTCGGAAAGTCCGTAGACGAACTGACGAAGCAGGTAGGAATCAATGAATGCCCGCAAGGGCATTAAGACGCCACATATAGACAATGTGGCACGGCGCTTGGCTTTCGGTAGGAATCAATGAATGCCCGCAAGGGCATTAAGACAACCCAGGCGCGCGGCCCGCCCGTTCTTTCATCATAGCTGTAGGAATCAATGAATGCCCGCAAGGGCATTAAGACGTGCCAGATGCAGGAAGGTGCGCAGCGTCGCATCTCGGAGGTAGGAATCAATGAATGCCCGCAAGGGCATTAAGACACAACGGCGCCTACACGATGATGTGCTGGGTGAAGCCGCGTAGGAATCAATGAATGCCCGCAAGGGCATTAAGACAATACGCTGGGGGAAGCTGTATGGGGGGTAGGCCAAAGGGGTAGGAATCAATGAATGCCCGCAAGGGCATTAAGACCGATGTACACCACGCCGTCTCTCGGCGTGGGCAATCCGTAGGAATCAATGAATGCCCGCAAGGGCATTAAGACTGTGCCGCGCCGGACCACGAGAAGCCGGGCCCCAAGGAGGTAGGAATCAATGAATGCCCGCAAGGGCATTAAGACGTGGGTGCCAGGAGGGAGACAAGGGCTTCCTCTTCTGGTAGGAATCAATGAATGCCCGCAAGGGCATTAAGACCTAAACCTTTGCAACAGCTCCCAGAACGGGTCCGGGCGTAGGAATCAATGAATGCCCGCAAGGGCATTAAGACACACTGGCGCCTGGGATTACATTCTAGCCGACGGCTTAGGTAGGAATCAATGAATGCCCGCAAGGGCATTAAGACATTGCTCCGCAGGCGTGAGGTCTCTAACGCTTTCCTTGGTAGGAATCAATGAATGCCCGCAAGGGCATTAAGACGTGGGCGTCCGCCTCGTCCGCGTAGATGAATAAACGTAGGAATCAATGAATGCCCGCAAGGGCATTAAGACCAGGCATAGGCCATAGCCACGCTCCTTCAGCCAGGCCGGTGGTAGGAATCAATGAATGCCCGCAAGGGCATTAAGACGCTCGCGGCAGTGATAACACCTAGACTTTTTTATCGCGTAGGAATCAATGAATGCCCGCAAGGGCATTAAGACCTCCCCGAGTCCGCCTTTTAACATGGCGGACACAAGTTTTGTAGGAATCAATGAATGCCCGCAAGGGCATTAAGACCCGGCTTAGCGGGCCGGCGCCGCTTTTTTGTCGGTTTCGTAGGAATCAATGAATGCCCGCAAGGGCATTAAGACGCGGATGAGGTGCAGAACATCATTAATCCCAACGCTCAGAGGTAGGAATCAATGAATGCCCGCAAGGGCATTAAGACCTCCTTGTCGTAGCGCCAGTCGTAGGCCAGGCCCTGCGTAGGAATCAATGAATGCCCGCAAGGGCATTAAGACTTCCCCGGCCCGGCTGACCCGGGCTTCAATGACGTGAAGTAGGAATCAATGAATGCCCGCAAGGGCATTAAGACTGATGAAGCAGGAAGGCTGACGTGTCCTGGAAGGATAGTAGGAATCAATGAATGCCCGCAAGGGCATTAAGACCTCATCCCTCCAACTCATCCCTCCACACGTAAATGTTGCGTAGGAATCAATGAATGCCCGCAAGGGCATTAAGACTTGCCTGTCGGATTTCATCCGCTAGGCGGTAAGTTTCGTAGGAATCAATGAATGCCCGCAAGGGCATTAAGACTTGTACGAAAGCATCCACATTCTGCAGGTCGCTCCGCAAGTAGGAATCAATGAATGCCCGCAAGGGCATTAAGACAGAACGATGAGATGGAGGGACGGTCATCCGTTCCCGTTGTAGGAATCAATGAATGCCCGCAAGGGCATTAAGACCGCGATATGCGGGCCGACTTGTCTCTTGTCGATTGACCCAGTAGGAATCAATGAATGCCCGCAAGGGCATTAAGACGGAGACCTGGCCAGCCATGCGAGACGAAACTTACCGCGTAGGAATCAATGAATGCCCGCAAGGGCATTAAGACCGACTCGGAGTAGGCATAGACTCCATCCTTTCGTACGGAGTAGGAATCAATGAATGCCCGCAAGGGCATTAAGACGCACCAGCCGCTGGACGGAAATGTGCTCTTGGGGTGGGGGTAGGAATCAATGAATGCCCGCAAGGGCATTAAGACTCC
>DAOTYP010000189.1:0-15823 GCA_034434975.1 Anaerolineae bacterium
TTTAGGGGGCGTTCCGGGCCGGCTCCCGCCGCGTGGGCCCGGCAGGCCTATGAGGAGGACCTCAGATGCCGCTCATCATAAAAAGGTCGCCGCCGTTGGGAGTTCTGGTCATCATCCTGGTGCTGACGCTAGGCGCCCTCGGCATCGCCTACGGCCTGTGGTCCCAGTCCCTGATCGTCAACGCCATCGCGTCCACGGGCGAACTGGATTGGGGCTTGGCGTCTTTCACCATCCAGGATGACGACCCGCCGCCACCGGTCTATCCGACGACCAAGCCGGACATGACCTGCAGCGTCGGATTTGTGGATGTTCCCGGCTGGCCAGGGGGGTTCTGGCGGTATCTGGACAAGAACGTGGGCTGGGGCACAGGCTTCCTCGTGGACACGGATGGAGACGGCGACAACGACGTTCTCCAACTGACCCTGCACAACGTCTATCCATCCTACTGCAACGAGATCGCCCTTTACCCGGTGAACACGGGTACCATCCCCCTGAAGATCCAGGACGTGACCTTCAACCCCGGTAACATCGTGTTGAAGCAGAACGCGATCGTCCGTCTGGACCTCAACGGCGACGGTCAGGACGACGTAGAGATCTGCTACGGAGACAATTTTGGCGCGCAGCTGCACCCGGGAGGTCCCAGGCCGGAGATCAGTTTCTGGGTACACGTGCTGCAGGCCGCCCCTCAAGGACAAACCCTGACATTCTCCATCAGCATCAGGGGCGTCCAGTGGAACGAGTACCAGCCCTAAGGGGTTCCCGCGGCAGCGCCGTCGGCTGCGATCGTGGAGGTGAAGAGGGCGGGGTTTGTCCCCCGCCCTCATGCAGGTAGGTGGCTCAGGAAGGCATGAATGACGGCGGAAAGCGCTAGAGGAGACTTTTCGTTACAACAAGGGCGTCGGGGGAGTTCATCCTTCTTCAGCCTCGTACCGGGCTGGCTTCTGGTCGTGGAATGGCTGGTTTTCTTCGTGTTCCTCACCCAGCGCGTGGTGCCGCGCCTCGCCTCGGCGGACCTGCAGGTGTACGTCCTGCAACCTGCGCTGTGGCTCACCTTGGGCGGCCTCTCCTTCCTACTTTGGCGGCAAGAGAACCGAGGGGCGACGTGGGCGCCGGATAAGACCTTGCTGGCGCTGGCCGCGCTGGTAGGGTTGTTCCAGGTCGCCGTTTTCGTGCTGGCCGGCCTGTTGAGCGGCTTCGGCCGCTCGCCCTATGCTAGCCGCCCAAGCCTCATGGCGCTCAACCTCTGGTACGCCACCTCGCGGCTGGCCGGCCTGGAGTTGACCCGCTGGTATCTGCTGACGACGCTGAGCCAACGGCGACGCGCTTTCCTGGGCATCAGCGCCACCTGGCTCCTCTTCACGTTCGTCTCGGTTCCGCTGACGAGCCTTTTGGAACTGCAAGCGACGGAGTCCACGTTTCGTTTCGTCGGCACGCGGTTGCTCCCCTCGGCTTCCGAGAACTTGTTGGCTACCTACCTCGCCCTTGTGGGCGGGCCTCTGCCCGCCATGGCTTATCGCGGGGTTCCCCTCGCCTTTGAGTGGCTCTCGCCGATATTGCCCAACCCTCGCTGGACCTTCACCGCTTTCCTGGGCACGCTCACCCCTATCGTGAGCCTCCTCATCCTGCGAGAAAGCGAGGCGCAGAAAGACTCGGCGCCCGCCTCGCCTTTCCCAGCTTCCCGCCCTGCCGGAAACGTGCCCTGGGTCCTGACGGCGGTGTTTGCATCGTTCCTGGTCTGGTTCAACATGGGGCTCTTCGGCGTGCGCCCCGCCCTGATCAGCGGCGTCAGCATGTTGCCCTTGCTCAGGACCGGCGACATCGTCATCACCCGGGACGTGTCACCGAGCGAGGTGCGCGTGGGCGACATCGTTCGTTTCCGCTACCATGAAGATAGGGCCTCCATCGTACATCGGGTCACAGAGATCCGCGAGGAAGAGGGCAGACGCATCTTCGTGACCAAGGGGGACAACAACAACGCCCTTGACCTTCCCTGGGATGAAAGCCATTTGGAAGGGAAGGCGATCTTGGTGATCCGAAAGGTCGGGTTGGCGTCCATCTACCTGCGCCGACTTTTGGGCTCTCTGTTCTGATGGACCGGGGCATGTCGCTCAAAGAGCACGTTCTACGTGAGATCCTTCCCCTTTTGGGCGTCTCCACCGCGCTCTTGGCGTTGACGCTCTTGCTCGCGGTGGACTCCACGCTCTGGTCAAGCCGACTGGAGGTGAGAGGGGTCATCCACGTGGCCACCTCTACCCCTACCCATACCCCTACCCCGACGCCGACCAGGACGCCGACGGCCACGCCTACCGACACCCCAACGCCAACCGAAACCCCTACCGCCACGCCCACCGACACCCCAACGCCGACCGAGACGCCCGACCCGACCGCTACCGATACCTGCACGCCGACCGAGACGCCGACGGCCACGCCTACCGACACCCCAACGCCGACCGAAACCCCCACCGCCACGCCCACCGAGGCTGCGACGCCCACTCCGACCGCAACGCCCGCAGCCTCGTCGTGCCGCGGCGAGTGTTTTGAGTTCACCTTCTTGGGCTACATCACCAACGATGGACGCACGACGATCACCTTCCGCGTCATCAACCGGTGCAAGTATAACGTGAGTTACGTGGCCATCGGCACCGCCGGCTGGACCCGCCTTGCGCCCGCGAACGGCAGCACCTACACAGGGAGCCTAGGGACCTATGCCGTAGAGTGGACGGGCACTGCCGGCAGGCCCGGCTTCAAGAGCATCAAGTTTGATTTCAACGACGAGGACAGGTTCCGAAACGGCGCTTCCGAGGTCTTCATCCTCACCGTCAGCAACTTTGATCCCAACACGTTGATCCCGGTGCAAGGTCACGCCGGACATCATACGGAGACCTTCACCTTCCACTTAGGCGCGCCAGCCTGGTGCCAGGTGAGCAACGAGTCTCGTCCGGAACCCACCGCGACCAGCACGCCGACGCCGACCGCGACCCATACCCCCACGCCCACCACAACACCGACACAGACGTGGACTCCGACCGCCACTCCTTCACCCACGGCAACGTCTACCGACACGCCGACGCCAGAGGTGGAAGAATAAAGAGGTCGCTTCTGCCCCCACGCGAAATCCCGCCTCGTTCGCCGCCGTGCAAGGCCCATTCTACATGTTAGTGGCGGCGCAGGCGCGCCCGACCAAGCCAGGCCTTCAGCCGGACAGGCGCCGTCGGCCCGCCTTGAGGGGTTGACTACACGGCGCAACGCGCGTACAATGGGGAAGAGGAGCGGAATGCTGGAACGCCTAAAGCGCCTGGTGCGCAGGATGCAGGCCCCTGAATGCTACAATTGCGAGTTCTCACAAACCTTTCGCTCCAACGGCGATGGGCAGGTCTCGCGCCTGCACACCTTCTGTCGCAATCCCCGGTCCCCTTACCACGACCGCCCGATCCCGCCGGAGCGCCTCTGCGACGCCTGGCAAAAGGCAAAAAAGCCCAAGGGCCCGCCCGAGGAGATAGAAGAGGCCACCGGCCTGACGGCCTGACCCGGACATCGGTCGCGCCGGCGGGCTTCCTCGGCCGTCCGGCGCAAAGCCGCCGGCACCTTTGCGTACCTTGTGCAAAGGCAGGGAGCGCCTGTCGTCGTCTGCTGTGCCCGGCTGCGAACCCGTGGCGCGCCTTCTCGGCCTCAGCGGTACCCCTCCGCGAAGGTGTCTATCATCAGTTTCACGTCGTCGCCTAAGGGGTACAGGACGGGACAGGTGCAGCCGCTGTCCACATACTCCCGCACCTTCGCCCGACACTCGTCTGGCGTGCCGGAGGCGGTGATCAACTGCACCACGTCGTCGGGCACCAGTTTCATCGCCCCGCGCACCTCCTCCTTTGTCGCCGGCCAGGTGAGGACTTGGCGGATGCGATCCAGCAAATCTTGGCCGATACCGCCGGCCTTCAGGACGTGCGGCTGCTGGCCCAGGTATTGGGTGACCAACTCGCGCGCGCCATCCAACGCCTTGCGCCGGTCCCGATCCACCGAGCAGACGATCAGTTGCGGCCGATCTATTTGGGCCAACGTGCGCCCCGCCTTGGCCGCGCCGCGCGCCAAAAGCCTCATTGCCTCCTTGGTGTACTCGGGGGAAACCAGGTAGTTAAGGAGGACCCCGTCCGCGATCTCGCCCGCCAGTTCCAGCATCTGGTCGCCCGTCGCGCCGATGTAGATGGGCACCTCCTTGGGCCTGCGTTCGCCATGCCCGCTGCCTATCTCTACGTCGGTCACGCTCACGAACTCGCCGTGAAACGTGACGCGCTCCATGGCGAGGAGACGACGCACGACGATAACGACCTCGCGCATGGCCCTGAGAGGTTTGCGCCGGTCTACGCCGACCTGAGAGGCCAGCGGTTCCCACCAGGCGCCGATCCCGCACAGGATGCGGCCCGGGGCTAGATCGTCTAAGGTGGAGAAGGTAGCGGCGATGACCGCCGCGTTGCGGGTCCAGTTGTTGATGACGCCGCTCCCCACCTTGATGCGCTCAGTCACGGCAGCGTAGGCGGCCATCGGCACGATGGCATCGCGCACCAGGCGCGATTCAGCCTGCCATACGGCCTCAAAGCCGCGCGCCTCCGCGTAGCGCACGTACGCCATGCCCTCGCGGATAGGATGCTTATCTTGCAGGTAGAGGGCTACCCGGTCGCGTGCCTCCCGAGGCATGGGGGCCTCCTCGTCAGGCCTGGTTCAGCGCGAGGAAAAGTCGTTACACGGGCATCTCGTAGAAACGGTAGGTCTTGTACCTCTTGCCTCCCAAGTTCATCACCACGCGGTTCATCAGGTCGTTGCACTCCAGGATCCAACCCATCTCCGCCTGAGTGTAACCTTTGGCCAGCGCGGCCTTGGCCGTCTCGTAGTAGAGCAGGATATCGCCGCCCGTGCCCCGGTAAGGCTCTAACATCCCCAGCGCGAAGATGCGAATCCGGCTGATCTTACGGCGGTACCACAGGAACTTGAGCCAGCCAGTTGGGAAGAGGCGGCCATCGCGAATGTGGTAGAGGACCTCGTGCATGTCGGGTAACGTCAAGGCAAACCCTGCCGGCTCGCCTTTCACCTCGGCGATGAAGATCAGGTCGGGGTCCACGATCTGGCGGAGCCCCTCGGCCAGATGGTCTATCTCCGCGTCGGTCATCGGCACAAAGCCCCAGTTGCGCGACCAGGCCGCATTGTAGATGACCTTGATCCTGGCCACCTCTTCGTTGAAGCGCTGGAAATCCACCTTGCGCACGGTCACGTGGCCCCGTTCCTTCACCCGTTGCGCGAGCCTCTCCAGACGCGGCGGGAACTCCCTGTTGGGGCCTAACATGCTCACATCCATGTGATAGGCCCAGATGTCCATCGCCTTCACCATGCCGAAGCGCTCAATGAAGTCCACATAGTAACGCGGGTTGTAGGTCATCAGGATGACCGGCGGCGAATCAAAGCCATCCACCAGCAGGCCGCATTCCTCGTTGGTGGAGAAGTTGGCGGGGCCACGCAGCCTGTCCATGCCCCGCGCTTTCACCCAGTCGCGCGCGGTCGTCAAGAGGGCCTCGGCCACGCGGTAATCTCGCACCGTCTCAAAGAAGCCGAAGAAGCCGGTCTTCTCCTGATGATACTCGTTATGCCGATGATTGACGAAGGCGGCGATGGTGCCGACGGGCTGACCTTCGCGCTCGGCCATGAACAGGGCCACGTCGGCATGCTGATAGAAGGGGTTGCGGGCCGGGTCTAGAAACGCCTCCCGCTCCGAGATGAGGGGGGGGACCCAATACGGGTCATCGGCGTAGATCCGCCACCAAGATCGGATGAAGCGGTTGCGCTCCTTGGGGGTGTTGACCGGACGGACGTGGATATCGGCGGACATGGGAGGGCTCCTGAGGGTAGGTTTGGGGAAAATTATACCACGCTTCCTCGCGAAAACAACCCTTCCCTGATGTTCAAACATGAGTTCGGACAACGGTCAGAAAGAAGACGGAGCCTTCACGTTTGGGTTATACTGCCCGTTCTTCCCGTCTGTCGGCCATCGCCCAGCACATGCCAGGTAGCCCAGCCGCCAACTACAAGGCCATTCAGCGCTTCGTGGCGCAGGCGGCCCCCCAGGCTCCTCCGTTGCCTCTGTTCCAAGCGGATGCTCCTTTCGTCATCGGCGATCCTACTTACTACCGCAATGCCGCGGCCCTAGGCTCGCTGGCTCCCCTACGTCGGCGCGCTGCAGGGCGGCAAGACGCGCGGTGATTGGTTCTTACTCTTGGCTACCTCACCGAGAGCGCTGGTTGTTCAACGCTCTCACGCTCAGCGCGCGGCCAGGAACTGCACCGTCTGCGTGGCCCAGGTGGCCCAACCGATGAACGGCTGCGGGTAGAGGCCGATCAGGAGGGTGAAGGCTACGGCGACGGCCAACACCACTTGCACGGACGGCGCGAGGTGGATGGGGCTCTCGTCGGCGCCGGCGGTCATGAACATGACCCGCACGACGTTCAGATAGTACCAGGCGGAGAGGGCGCTGTTGATCGCCCCGACCACCGCCAGGGCCAGGAGTTGCTCCTGCACCGCCGCGCCGAAGACGAAGAATTTGCCTAGGAAGCCGCCGGTAGGCGGGATGCCGGCCAGCGAGAGGAGAAAGATCGTCAGCACAGCGGCCAGCCAGGGCGAGCGCCGTATCATCCCGGCGTAGTCGCGTATCTCTACGGAGCCAGTGCGCTCCTCCACCGCGAGCACGGCCACGAACGCGCCGACGTTGGTGAAAAGGTAGGCGAACAGGTAGATCATGAGGCCGTTGATGCCGTTGACGACGGCGCCGCTTGGGAGGGAGACGGCCACCAGGCCGATAAGGATGTAGCCCGCCTGCGCGATGGAAGAGTAGGCGAGGAGCCGCTTGATGTTCGTCTGGCGGATGGCGATCAGGTTGCCCAACGTCATCGTCACCATGCTGACGCCGGCCAGGATCGCGACCCAATCTCCCTGGGCCGGCTGCATCGGGAGCGCGGTGAGGAGGAGCCGCGCCAGGATGGCGAACCCCGTAGCCTTGGAGGCGGTAGAGAGGAAGGCGGCCACCGGCGTCGGCGCGCCGTCATAGGCGTCGGGCGCCCACTGATGGAAAGGCACCAGCGAGGCCTTGAAGCCGAGCCCCGCCAACATCAGGACGACGGCAGGGAAGGTGAGGCCGCGCAGGGAACTCGCCCCTTGCGTGGCGATGGCGCGGCCGATGCCTGCCAGGTCCGTCGTGCCGGCGATCCCGTACAGGAGGGAGAAGCCATACAGCATGATGGCCGAGGCAGTAGAGCCGTAGAGAAAATACTTCAAGGCTGCCTCGCTGCCACGCCTGTCGTTGCGCACGAAGCCGGCCAGGATGTACGAGGTGATGCTCAGGAACTCCAGGCCCAGGTAGATGAGGATCAGGTTGTTGGCGCTGACGGCGATGGTCATGGCCAAGGTCGCGGCCAGGAGGAGCGCATAGAACTCGCCGGAGTAGGGTGATCGTCCCTCAATGTAGTTGATCGCCGCCAGGACGACCAGCGCCGTGCCGGTGATGGCGACGGCTTTGAAGAAGAGGGCGAAGTGATCCACCGTGAGCATCGTCGCCACGGGCGCGTCGCTCCCCCGGATCAGAAAGACGGTTACCAGCGCGGCCAGGAGGCCAGCCAGCGCCAGCACGGGGACCACGCGACGGGTCCGCTCGCGGCCCAGGATGAGATCAACCGCCAGAATGAGCACCCCTGCACCAAGGAGGATGAGTTCCGGAGATAGGACGAGAAGGTCTGCGCCAGTCAATGGAGCCTCCCCAGGCACGAAGCCTCAAAGTCGCTGTCATGTCGCGGCAGACGAACCATGCCGTCCTCTACAGCCTGCTCATCAGCGCGGTGAACGCCTGGTTGAAGAAGTTCACCAACGGCGTCGGATAGATGCCGAAGAAGACCATGAACCCGACCAGCGGCCACATCGTCACCTTCTCAAAGTCCACCATGTCGGTCAGGCCGTGCCACCTGTGTTCGTCAAACTTGCCCAAGAACATGCTTTGCATGATGCGCCACAAGATGTAGCCCGCCGTGACGACGACACCGATGACGCCGATGGCCGCCCACAGGGGCACGATGGCAAAGGCCCCGCGGAAGACGAAGAACTCGCTCCAGAAGCCCGCCAACCCCGGCAATCCCAGGCTGGCGAAGCCGGTCACGGCGGTGATGCCGTAGTAGTAGGGGAGTTTGCTCCCCAGGCCTCCGAAGGCAGCCAACTCGCGCGTGTGGGCCCGCTCGTAGATCACGCCGACCAGGAAGAAGAGGCCGCCGGTGATGATGCCGTGGTTGAACATCTGTAGCGCCGCCCCGTTCAGCGCCATCGTCGCGCTGTCTCGCAGGGAGGAGCCGACTACCAACGAGGCCGCCGCCGCGCCGATGCCCAGCGTCACGTAGCCCATGTGGCTGACGGAGGAGTAGGCGATCAGCCGTTTGAGGTCGGTCTGGGCCATGCAGACGAAGGCCCCGTAGACGATGCTGATCACGCCCAGCGCGACGAAGGCCCACCACCAGTAGCGGAAAGCGTCCGGGAAGAAGGGGAGGGCGATGCGCATCAGGCCATACGCGCCCAGCTTCAGCAGGATGCCCGCTAGGATGACGCTCCCCGCGGTGGGGGCAGCGGTGTGGGCGTCGGGCAACCAGGTGTGAAAGGGCCAGGAAGGAACCTTGATGAGGAAGGCGAGGGCGAAGCCCCAGAGCGCCAGGCTGGCCAAGGTCAGGTTGTCGGCGAAGGGCTGCCTCTCGGCGGCGTGGATGATGTCAAAGGTGCCGGTGTTGAAGTAAACGCCCAAGATGGCGAGGAGCATGAGCACGCTCCCCGCCAGGGTGTAGAGGAAGAACTTGATGGCCGAGTATTGCGGTCTGTCCTTCTCCTGCCCCCAAATGGCGATGAGGAAGTACATCGGCACCAGGCCGACCTCCCAGAAGACGTAGAAGAGGACCAAGTCCAAGGCTACGAAGACCCCCAACATCCCCGTCTCCAGCAGGAGGAACAGGAAGAAGAACTCCTTGACCCGATAGGTGATGGTGAAACTGGAGTAGTACAGGGAGAGGGTCGTCAGCAGCGCGGTCAGGAAGACCAGCGGCACGCTCAAGCCATCTACCCCTAGGTGATAGGACGCGCCCAAGGCCGGAATCCAGGGAGCCTCATCCCGGAATTGCATCCCCCCTGCGGCGCGGTCATAGGAGAAGACGACGTAGATGCTAAGCGCCAAAGGGATGAGGCTGACCAAGACGCTGAACCGTTTGATGAGGGCCTCCCGCTCTTTCGGTATGAACAGCACCGCGATGGAGCCGAGCAAAGGAATGAAGGTGATCAGGGTGAGAATGGGCATTTAGGATTCCTCCTCAGACTTGGTCAAGGCGTCTCGTAAGATGTGTAGCAACTCCTCAGCCGTTTGCAGGACAAGGGAAGCCTCCGCCGTACCGATGAGAGCGCCCCACTCGTAACGGGCACGGTTACGGAGCATCAAGGATCGGCGCAGGCGGTCACTCAGTTCAATCGATAGCCTGCCACTTTTGATGTAGATTTCGCCGAAGCGATTGACGATGCCGCTGTGGCTGGAGGGCAACTCATCTATGCGCAAGAGAAGCAAGCCTTTGACCGCCAGTTCAGCGGCGTTGTAGGCAGCATCCACGGCGATGCGATGTCTTCCTTCTGCCTCGTTCTGGCGCGCGCCCGCGAGATACTCTTGCCCCAACGCGTAGGCTGATTCCATCGCCGCGCGCTTCAGTTCTGCCGCGTCCATTGAGTACAACTCCCGCCCTTTGCGCAGGGCGTTGAAGATGAAATAGGTTGAAGGTTGTTGATACTCGCCATAGGGATAGATCAGTGGATCAATGCTCTCACCGGTGGCTGCGGCAACCTCCAAACCGACATCTATCACGGCGTCTTGTACCAGTTCCGGTTCACCAGTGCCGAAGATCAGCAAATCTACATCGCTATCGGGCTGCGCCGTGCCCTGAGCTACGCTACCATGCAAAATGACCTTCGCGATGTACTCGCGAGCACGACTCGTTAAGAGCCGCCGCAAGAAATCATCGGCCGCGCGCTCCTTGCGCTCTAATATCGCATCCATCGCTTGCCACTCAAAATGCTAAGTAGAAACCGAGCAGCGCCAGCACCGCCAACATCGCGGCCAGCAGGTAATTCTGCACCCGGCCGGTCTGCACCAGGCGCAGCACGCCCGCGGCCCGGTCGGAGACCTCGGCCACGCCGTTGACGATGCCGTCCACGATGCGTATGTCAAAGCGACCACCGAAGGCGGAGAGGGAGCGTCCAAAGGCTCCCACCGCATCCACGATAGGGTCTATGATCCAGCGGTCGTCAAAGCGGAAGGAGAAGTCGGCCAGCCAGCGCGCGAAGCGTATGATCGTGGCGGCGTAGAGTTCGTCAAAGTAGTACTTGTTGCGCAACACCGTGTGGATCGGCCCCAGGGCGCGCGCCAGCGGATCGGGCTGGCCCGCGCGCAAGGGCCGGCGGCCGTAGAGGAGCCAACCGCAGAAGAGGCCGCCAGCGGCCACCAGCGTGGAGATCAGCGCAACTTCCCAGACGAAAGGGGTGGCGTGCATCTCGCCCAGGCCAACCACCCCTTCCTCGCCTACGAACCGGTGGAAGAGGTTGGCCCAAGGCGTCCCCGCCAGGCCCAGCAAGGCGGCGAAGAGCGCCAGGACGATGAGAGGCACGGTCATCGTCGGAGGGCTCTCGTGAGCGTGGCGCGCGGCTTCGGTGCGCGGCTCGCCCCCGAAGGTGAGAAAGATCTGGCGCCCCATGTAGAAGGCGGTGAGGAAGGCGGCCGCCGTCAAGAGGAGCCAGACGAAGAAGGGCCAGGAGGCGACGCCTTCGTGCAGGAACTTCTCCCAGGCGTCGGCCAGGATCTCATCTTTGCTCCAGAAGCCTGCGAAGGGGACGATCCCGGCCAGGGCCAGCGTGCCGATGAGGAAGGTGAGGAAGGTCCACGGCATGCGGCGACGCAGCCCCCCCATGTTCATCATGTCGTTGGCGTCAAAAAATGCCTCCGCGTGTTCCTTGCCGTGTTCCTCGTGGCCGGTCGCTTGGTGGGATAGGGCGTGGTGCCCATGCTCAACGCCGTGAATGACGGAGCCGGAGCCGAGGAAGAGAAGCGCCTTGAAGAAGGCGTGGGTGATCAGGTGGAAGACCGCGGCCACATACGCGCCGATGCCCAGCGCGGCGAACATGTAGCCCAGTTGGCTGATGGTGGAATAGGCCAGCACCCGTTTGATGTCGTTCTGCGCCAGGCCGATGGTGGCGGTCATCAGCGCAGAGAAAGCGCCGATGAAGGCAACCAGGCCCAACTGTGCGCCGCCCTCCACCGCGCTGAAGAGGGGGAACATGCGGGCGACCAAGAAAACGCCCGCGGAGACCATCGTGGCCGCGTGAATGAGCGCGCTCACCGGTGTTGGGCCTTCCATCGCGTCGGGGAGCCAGACGTGCAGGGGAAATTGCGCGCTCTTGCCCACCGCGCCGCCGAAGATCAAGATGGCGATCAGGGTGGCCCAGGGCATCGTGCCCAGGAGGGGGAGCGTGACGGTGCTCTCGGCCAGCGCCTTCAGGTTGGGCGCAGAGAGGATCTCGCCGAAGGTGAGGGAACCGGAGCGCGCATAGAGGAGGAGCATCCCCGAGAGGAAAAGGACATCGCCGATGCGCGTGGTCAGGAAAGCCTTGAGGCCCGCTTCCTTGGGTGTGATGCGTCGGGGGTCGGGATACTCCTTCTCAAACCAGAAACTGATCAGGAGGTAAGAACAGAGCCCCATGATC
This sequence comes from Anaerolineae bacterium, assembly GCA_034434975.1. Taxonomy (GTDB): domain Bacteria; phylum Chloroflexota; class Anaerolineae; order JADYZS01; family JADYZS01; genus JADYZS01. The sequence continues at coordinate 11,797 of DAOTYP010000189.1, forward strand.
TCCCAGAAGACGAAGAGGGCCACCAGGTTGTCGGCAACGACCAACCCCAACATACCAGCGGCGAAGAGGGAGATGTAGGCGAAGAAGCGCGCGTAGCGCGGGTCGCCCTGCATGTAGCCGACGCTATAGATGAAGATCATCAGACAGACGAAAGGCACCATGAAGAGGAGGAGGGCGGTCAGGCGGTCGGCCATGAAGCCGAGCCGGAGCGCTGCCTCGCCGGTAGGGATCGTCCAGAGGAAAACCGTGGGCGGCTCATGGCCCATGTGTCCTGTGCCCCACGCCTGGAAGAAGACGCCCCAGCCCAGGAGCCAGGAGAGCGCAACCGCGCCGATGGCGAGGCTGTGGCTGAGGCGGTTGCTGCGGTGGGCAAAAAGGACGATGGCCGCGAAGGCAAGCAACGGTAAGAGCGGGATGAGCCAGATCAGATTGAACATGGTGACCTCACCAACCTAGTTCTCAGCCCCGTTCAACGCCTCGTCAATCATCGCGAGGTAATTGGAGACCGGTATGTAACTGGGGATGGAATTGCCGGAGCCGATGGCGTAGCGGCCACGGCTGCCGCAGGTCTCCATCAACCAGCGCGTCTTTCGGCGCACCTCTGCGGGCGAGGCCAAAGCCAGGATGTTGAGGTCCAGCCCGCCCAGCGTAGCGATGCGGTCGCCGTATCGCGCCTGAAACTCCTGCACCGGCAAGATCGCGTCCTCAAAGGAATGTTTCCCGTCTATCTGCACGTCTGCGATCAGATCGTCCATGATGCGCGCGAGGTTCCCGCAGGAATGGAGGAAGTAAGGGATGCCGCGCGCGTGAGCCATCGCGGCGAAGCGTTTGTGCCAGGGAAGGATGTACTTTCGCAGGTCTTCCGGCCTGATGAGGGTGTGGGTGCGGAATCCCATGTCGTCGCCCTGGAAGACCGCGACGAGGTTATCTAAGGTGAGCAAATGCCTGTAGAAATCTGTCATCAGCGCGCCGAGTTTATCCACGACGGCCTGCACCAGGGCCGGATCATCGTGCAAGGCGAAGCAAAGCCTCTCGTAGGACATGAGCCAGGAAAGGTGCTCAAAGATGCCGCCGGCGTGGCAGGCGATGAGCCCCATCCCTTCCGGCAGGTGCTCGTTGATGTACTCAAAACGGAAGAAGTCCATCTGCTCCACGCTCGGCCAGGGGTAGCGCTCAAAGTCCTCCCAACTCATGATGATGCCCCGGTGTTCATCGGCCCAGAGCCGTTGCTTGGTGACGCCCGGAGCCGTATCCGGCGCGGCCAGTTGCGTTTTGACGAACCCCAAGTCCTGCTCGTAGCGGACGAAGTCGTAACCCATCCGATACCAGAACTCAATGAAATGATCCAAGTAGGCTTTCTGCGCCTCCCGGTCCGGGCCGTCGTCCACCCAGGCGAGGCCGAGCAGGCCTGTGACGATCGGCTTGCGCACTGCCTCATCCACCAAGTATTCCACCAAGGGCGGCCGCGCGCTGCGGGCGCGGCCCATCAACACGTCAATGAACCTTTGCGCATCGGGCCGAGGGTGGGATAACGGAACGTGGCGTAGCATAGCAAGTCCTTTGGCCGGTGCCTTCGGCAACCTTGTCTAACGATCTAGCGCGCCGCGCGTAGAGGACGTTCCCGACGACGATGCCGAGGAGTATCCCCGCCGCACCCACTGCCAAGAGGGCTAGATCGCTGCGTACCCCCAGGAACCAGGCGACCAGAAAGGCCACCGACCCGATCAGGATCGCCACCCACTGCACAAAGTTCTGCACACGCTTTCCTTCCTCTGCCTGCGGGATGAGTGTTGCCAGGTCCTTGTAGCCTGGGCGCAGCCGCTCAATCTGCCGCAGGACCTTGAGCGCCCGCGCGTAACTCCCCTTGCCCAGGTACTCCTGCGCCTTCTGATACGCCGCTTCCACCCTCTCGTCCAGCGATGCCGACGTGCTCCCCATCCGTTCGCGCTAGCCTTTCAGCAGATCCAATTCTTCCACGTTCACCGTGCGGCGGGTGCGATAGACGGCGATGATGAGCGCCAGGCCGACGGCGGCCTCTGCCGCGGCTACGGTGATGACGAAGATGGCGAAGGCCTGCCCCGCCAGGTTCTGGGGGGCGACGTGACGCCAGAACGCGACCAGGTTGACGTTGACCGCGTTCAGCATCAGTTCAATCCCCATGAGGACGGCGATGGCGTTGCGGCGGGCCAACGCGCCGTAGAGGCCGATGCAGAAGAGCGCTGCCGATAGGAAGAGGTACCAACTCAGAGGGACCATAGCCTCCCCCTTATGATTCCCGCTCGCGCGCGATGATGATGGCCCCGATGAGGGCGACGACCAAGAGCACCGACGCGACCTCAAAGGGGATGACGTACTCATCTACGAAGGCCCTTCCCAGTTCCGCGATGGCGTCGGGCGGGGCCGCGGCCTGCACCACCGGCCAGTTGATCTGCAGGAGCAAGACGACCAAGAGGGCGAAGAGGAGCATCGCGCCGATGGCGACGACGGCCCATTGGGCGTTGAGCACAGACCCCGCCGTGCGGGCGATGCCCCGGCTCAGCATGATGGCGAAGATGATCAGGATGCTGATGGCGCCGACGTAGATGAGGACCTGGGCTACGCCCAGGAACTCCGCCTCCAACGTGATGAAAATGCCCGCAACGCCAAAGAACGAGAGGACGAGGAAAAGGGCGGCATGGAAGAGGTTGCGGGCGGTTACGACGCCGATGGCCCCCACCAGCGTCATGGCAGCGATAGCAATGAAGATGAGAGGCAACATGGCGGCTCCCCTTGAGCAAGATGAGGTTTCAAGTGGTCACCGGTAGACGTTCACCGCGCCGCTCGGCGAAGCGACGGGCCGCACGTCCCAGGAGGCCCAAGCTCACCAGCAGGGTGATCACATTCCCCGCCAAGGCGAACGCCGCCTGGGCCCACAAGCCTCCCGGAAGCTTGACGGCGACCGCGACGATGAAAAGGTTCACCAAGGCAACCGGCACGAGCACCTTCCAGGCGAACATTTGCATTTGGTCAATGCGGAAGCGGGGAAGGGTGCCCCGGAACCAAGACATCGCGAAGAGGAGGACGAAGACCTTGATGCCCAAGTAGAAGACGCCTAGGACCGGGAACCGATCCACCAGCGGCCCTCGCCAGCCCCCAAGAAAGAGGGTCACGGCGATGATGCTCACGATGAACGTGTTGATGAACTCGGCCAAGAAGAAGAAGGCGAACTTCATGCCGCTGTATTCAATGTTGTAGCCGGTGATGAGCTCCGATTCGGCCTCCAACAGGTCAAACGGCACGCGCCCGACCTCGGCCAGGCTAGCCAGAAGGTAGATCAGGAAGGCCAGAGGGGTGAACACGACGTAGGGGAGCGGCGATTGCGCCTCCACGATCGCTTGGGTGGACATGGAGCCCGCGAGGAGAACCACGCTCGCCATCGCGAGGATCATGGGGATCTCGTAGCTCAGCAGTTGCGCCACCACGCGAAAACCGCCCAAGAGGGCATACTTGTTGTTGCTGCTCCACCCGGCCATGAGGATCGCCATCGTCGCGACGGAGCCCAGGGCCACCAAGTAGAGGACACCGATGTTGAGGTCCGCGGCGATGAGCCTCGGCCCCCAGGGGAGAACGGCCATCAGCATCAGCGCAGAGAAGGTCGCCAGGGCGGGCGCGAGGTTGTACACGATGCGATCGGCGCCGGCGGGGGTGATGTCCTCTTTGGTGAGGAGTTTGACCGCGTCGGCCACCGTTTGCAATAGGCCGAAAGGCCCCACACGATTAGGGCCAGGGCGATCCTGGATGCGCGCGACGATCTTCCGCTCCAACCAGACGAGGAACAGCACCGTCACCAAGCCGATGACGAGGAGGATGGTGCTGACGATGAGCCAATTGATGAGCCTCACCAGCCAGGGGGCCAGGTACATGCTCAGGAAATCGGTCCACACCCGGCCGAGGTTGACGAACAGGTCGCTGACGAAATCCATCGCTTACCTCGCTCCCGTCACTGCCACTGCAAAGCCTTCTTGCGCCAGGCATAGAGGAGGCCGCC
>DAOTYP010000190.1:0-4558 GCA_034434975.1 Anaerolineae bacterium
GAAGTTAGAGTACAACCCGGCCGAAGCGAGGAAGATGCTGGAAGAAGCGGGTTACAAGGACGCGGACGGCAACGGCGTGCGCGAATACGACGGCCAAGAGATGTCCTTTACCCTCCTGGCCGAGGCCGGTAACCCCGTTGAAATGCGCAGCGCGGAACTCATCCAAACCATGCTCAAGGACATCGGCATCCGATTAGAGGTCCGCGCTTTGGACGCGAACGCGATCACCGACCGCGTATGGCCGGGCTTCGCGGCCAAAAACGGCCGCGACTACGATCTATGCCTATTCGCCTGGTCGGCCAGGTCTCAAACCCAAATCCGCTTCGCTTCATATCTCCTGCACGGCGATTTCGCCAACAAGGGCTGGGCCAACATCGGCGGCGTGAACGTCCCAGAGATGAACGCTTTGCTGGATAGGTTAGACACGGCGCTGGATCAAAGGTCACAATACAGCACCCTCTCCGAGATCCAGGCCAAATTCTCCGAATTGATGCCTTGGGTGCCGCTCTTCTCGCCCACCGGCAACTTCGCCTATCGGCCCGCAGCGTACAACGGCTGGATCTATGCCGAAGGCTACGGCATCCACAACCGCTGGTCCTTCTCTCCTCCCCAACGATAGCGCACAGACCGGCTCGGTAAAGAGGTCGGCAAAGGAGCCAACCATGACAGAGCGAAGTGTTTCCCCTGCTATGAATGCGCAGACCGTGCGGGCGCCTCGTGGATCCGTCATCTCGTGCAAGGGATGGCAACAGGAGGCGGCCTTGAGAATGCTGATGAACAACTTGGACCCCGAAGTGGCCGAGAAGCCGGAGGACTTAATCGTCTACGGCGGGCGGGGGAAAGCCGCGCGCAACTGGCAGTGCTTCGCCGCGTTGGTACGCTCGCTACGTGAATTGGAAGGCGATGAGACGCTCTTGGTGCAATCCGGCAAACCTGTTGCCATCTTCCGCACCCATCCCGACGCGCCGCGCGTCCTCATCGCCAATGCCAACCTGGTCCCCGCCTGGGCCACCCAAGAGCACTTTGACGAATTGGACCGCCGCGGCCTGATCATGTACGGCCAGATGACCGCCGGCTCATGGATCTACATCGGCACCCAGGGCATCCTGCAAGGGACATATGAGACGCTGGCCGCCGTTGCCCAACGGCACTTCGGCGGCGACCTGCGCGGACGGTTCGTCCTCTCCTCAGGCCTCGGCGGCATGGGCGGCGCACAGCCCCTCGCGGTCACGATGAACGGCGGGGTAGCCCTCATCGTGGAGGTAGACCCGGCCCGCGCCCGCCGCCGTCTGGCCAACCGCTACGTGGACAAGGTGGTAGACACGCTGGAGGAGGCGATGACGCTGGTAGAGACGGCCAAGGCGCGCCACGAGCCCCTCTCCGTGGGGCTCATCGGCAATGCGGCGGAGGTATTGCCGGAACTGGCCGCGCGCGGGGTAACTCCAGACATCGTGACCGATCAGACGCCGGCCCACGACACCCTAAGTTACATCCCTGCGGGCCTCTCCTTGGCCGAGGCCGACGATCTGCGCCGCCGCGATCCGCAAACATACGGCCGCCGCGCCTTGCAATCTATGGCAGCCCACGTGCAGGCGATGCTGGAGTTTCAACGCCGGGGCGCAGTGGTGTTTGACTATGGGAACAATTTGCGCCAGCGCGCCTATGACGCAGGCGTAAAAGATGCCTTCTCCTACCCTGGCTTTGTGCAAGCCTACGTGCGCCCTCTGTTCTGTGAGGGCAAAGGCCCCTTCCGCTGGGTAGCCCTTTCCGGCGATCCGGCCGACATCTACGCCATAGATGACCTGGTGACGCGGGAATTCGCCTATGACGAGCACCTGGTGCGCTGGATCACGATGGCCCGAGAACGGGTTGCGTTTCAGGGCCTTCCCGCCCGCATCTGTTGGCTCGGCTATGGGGAGCGGGCGCGCTTTGGCCTCTTGCTCAACGAGATGGTCGCGCGCGGTCAGGTCTCAGCGCCCATCGTCATCGGGCGCGACCATTTGGATGCCGGTTCGGTCGCCAGCCCCCGCCGCGAGACCGAAGGGATGCGCGACGGCACCGACGCCGTCGCCGACTGGCCCATCCTCAACGCACTGCTCAACGCCGTCAGCGGCGCGACCTGGGTGAGCTTCCATCACGGCGGCGGCGTGGGCATCGGTTACAGCCTCCACGCAGGCCAGGTGATCGTCGCCGACGGCACCTCCGACGCCGCGCGCCGGCTGGAGCGCGTGCTCAACGCGGACCCGGGCCTCGGCATCGTGCGCCATGCCGACGCAGGCTACCCGGAAGCCATCGCCGCCGCCCGTCGCCACGGCATCAAGATGCCGATGCTACCCTAACTCAACGATCTGCGCGCCCCCAGGCGACTGGATGAGGCGGAAGACCACAAACCGGCCGGGAGCGGTGATGGCCAGGCCCACCTCAACGATCACGCGGCCTTCGGCCAAGTCATCCTCCGCCATCGTGTCGCGACCGCAGCGCACAAAATACGCCTCCTCTGCCCGCTCTCCCTGCAACAGGCCGCTACGCCACAGCCGGCTCAGAAAGGTGGAGATTTGGATGTGAAGCGCCTCCCAAACCCCTTGGTCGTTGGGGCGCCCCACCACCCAGCGCGTCCCTTCCACGACGGCCCTCTCCACCGCATCGGCCAACCGGCGTGCATGGAGGGGGCGCCAGGCCTGATTGCTGGACATGGTACAGGCGGCCCCCAAGACGATCTGCTCCCCCCAAGCCGAACGGTCGCGGATGGGGTTCACCCGCCGCTCTGCCAACCCGGCGCATTCGGCCTCCGACAGCGCCGTTCCTACACCCAAGACGCCTTGGATGGCCTGCCCCTCCAGAGACGCTCGCATCCCTTGTTGTTGGCTCACGCGGGCCAGGATCCCCGCTACGTGGCCCACCGGCGGCACCAACTTCGGAGACTTGGTGAGCGGATCCAATACCTCCAGCCAGGGGAAGAACATGGCAGCATGGGAAGTGTCGCTCAAGGCCGAGACTGTGCTGATGGCCTTGGCATTGGGCGGCCCCGCTATCAGGCCGATCCGGAAGAGGAGCGAGGTATCGCAATGGGCGACCACCGCCGCCTGCACGACGAGGCTTCCTGAGCCTTCAGGCGCAGCGACCAGGCTCACCTCGGGTACATCTCGCAAGGCTACCAGGCCGCGCCGTTCCTCCGGCGGCGCGTAAGGCTCGCCTTCGTAATCGGCCACCGTGATGGATGTGCCATCCGCGCCCCCGCGCAAGAAGGCGAAATCCCGCGGGCGCGGCACGCCACGACGCCGCTCATTGGCCCAGCCCACCGTGATCAAACGAGACTCCCCCCGTTCTAGCCGCTTCAGCACGTAATCGGGTGAGCGCGGGTCGGCGGAGAGATGATCGTAGTTCTCCTCCAGATCGGGCACAATCCGCGGCCGCGGCGCGATGAAATCGGACGGCGGGTCGCCGCGCCAGTAACGCACCGTCAATCGGAAACGCCCCCTTCCGCTCTCTTTGATGCGAACGGCCACACGATTGCCCCAGTTTCCCGGGCCAACCGCTTGCACCCGCAACGTGCTGAACGTCATGGTTGCCGTGCGCGCATCGGCGGGCACGATGCGCACGATGTAGCAACGCCGGCCGCCGTTGCGAAAGTAGCCGTCCACAACGTAGGCCAGGCACGACCCCGGAACGTGAGGCCCGAACCAATGAACGAACTCTTGCCAGGAGCCGACCGGTTGCGGCCAGGTAGGCCCCCGCTCCGCAGGGCCAAGGAACGCAGCCGTGCCCACATCGGGAAGGGCTAGCGGCTCCGGCACGGGGAGGGGAAGGGAAGGTTCCTGATGCCTGAACTTGAACATAGGTTACGTTCGGCCTTCGGCAACGCTTTGCTCAGATGCACCGGCGGCCACGCGCGGGCCGTAGCGCGCTAACAGGGTTCGGCGAGACATCCACGCATGGCCGCGCGCCAGGTTCTGTCGCCGCTTCTTCCGCAAGGTGGCCGGGTTAAAGGCCCACATCAACCACCAGGCGTAAACGTTCTGCCAGAAACGCCCGAAGCGTCCGGCGAACGTCGTCGGCGCCGGCGGCACGATCCAATCAAACCCCAGGTGCCGCACCACTTGCTCGGCAACGTCGGCGTCTGCATCCATGAACACCATCTCGCCATGCAGCGCGGAGACGGTGGACCATCCGGGGTTTCTCTGCACCTCCTCGGCCAGCAACGACAAGGAACGGCGCAAGAGACGCAACACAGCGATCCCCCAGCGCACGTCGGGCCAGGAAGCGCGGAGGGGCAAACGCTCGTTCCACAGATGCAACTCTATCAGCAGGTCGCCCGGCTTCACGACGGTCCCATCGGAGAGGGTCAGCCCTTGGCGCGCCCGCCCAGGCCCGATGCGTAAGAGGCCGTTCTCGGTCGGCGAGATCTCGCGAATACGATAGGCCCGGCGCAGCAGGCTATCCAAGAACATGATGAACCGACGCGCCGCGCACGCCGCCATCCTCGGTATGAACGCCATCGCCTATCGCCCCTAGGAGACCAGAAGTATACCCATGACGATGAGGGCCGAGCCGAACCAGG
>DAOTYP010000191.1:0-17767 GCA_034434975.1 Anaerolineae bacterium
TTGGAGGTCGCCGCGCGGCCCGGCGATGGCATCGCCCTGAAGCGTTTGACGCTGTTGGCCGACGGCGTGCCGCTGGCCGAGTTCACCGGGCCACCCTACCGTGCCTGGTGGCCCTTGCAGGAGGGCCGACACGAATTCCGCGCCGTCGGCCTGACCCAGGATGGGCGCGAGGTCGTCAGCGCGACCGTGGCCATCACGGTGGAAAGTTGAGAAGATGGCTTTCTATCGGAACTTTTTCGGCGCGGACATCGTCTGCATCATGGTGAGCGCGTAGGACGCGCTCGCCACGCGCGTGTCGTCTAACAACCCTTCGCTCCACCCTTCCCCTTTTCGCTAGGAGGTAAGGAAGAGGAAATGGGAGAAGAGTCATTTTGCCGAGCATCACGATCACGTCGCGCCTCTCGGGCGCGACGGCTTTGGGAGACTTTCACCATGAAACTGCGCACCGTGCTAACTCGCTGGCTTCTCCTCTTGGCCGTCGTCCTCTCCGCCTGCTCACGTCCGACGCCGACCCCTACGCCTGGGCCAACGCCGACTCGCCCGCCCGCTCAGCCGACGGCGACGCCCTTGCCGACCATCCCCGCGCCCACGCCGACGCCTCTGCCGCCCATGCCGCCAACGGTGGTCGCGGTGCGACCGGAGCGCGGCGAGGAGCAGGCCCCGACCGCGCCCATCATCGTCACCTTTGACCAACCGATGGAGCCTGATTCCACAGCCAAGGCGTTCGCCATTGATCCGCCCGTAGAAGGGAAGGTGGCCGTAGAGCAGAACCGCCTGATCTTCACGCCGAGCAAACCGTTGGCGCGCGCTGCACGCTATGAGGTAACGATCGGCCCCGACGCGCGCAGCCGCTTCGGCCTGGCGATGAGGTCGCCTTTCTACTTCCGTTTCCATACTGTGGGCTTCTTGGAGGTCGTCGGCACGCAGCCGGTGGACGGCGCGCAGGAGGCGGCGGTGGACGGCGCCGTGACCGTCGTCTTCAACCGGCCCGTCGTGCCGCTGGTCGGCACCGAGCAGCAGGCCGACCTCCCCCAGCCCCTCACTTTCCGGCCCTCCGTCGCCGGCAAGGGCCGATGGCTCAACACCAGCGTTTACCAATTTAAGCCGGACGTAGCCTTCGCCGCCTCCACCACGTACACCGTCACCGTCGCCGCGGGCCTGCAAGACACCACCGGCGGCGTCCTGCAAGAGGATTTCACCTTCCACTTCCGCACGGCCGATCCTACCGTGACGGAGGCCCTCCCGCAGGGGCCGCAGATACCGCCTACCGCGGTCATCACCGTTACCTTCAGCCAGCCGATGGACCGGCCCAGCGCCGAGGCGGCCTTTTCCCTGACCCCCGCCGTCCCCGGCACCTTCCGCTGGAGCGATGACGGCCGCGTGATGGCCTTCGTTCCCTCCGAGCGCCTTCGCTTCAACACCCGTTACCAGGCGAAGGTCGCCGCGACGGCGCGGCCTGCCAGCGGCGAGGGGACGCTGCGAGAGGAGATGGCCTGGACCTTCCGCACCGTTTCGTTGCCGGAGGTCGTGCGCACGATCCCCCAAAATGGCCAGGTGAAAGCCGATCCCTATGGCGGCCTGGATGTCTTCTTCGCCAGCGCCATTGACCCCGGCACCGTCGTTACCGAGAGCATCACGATCATCCCCAAGCCGACCTCGGTCTATACCTACTGGTCGCCCTACGAGAACCGCCTCTTCATCGGCTGGGACAAGAAGCCGGCGACGGCCTACACCGTTACCTTGGGCACCCAGATCGGCGACGCCTACGGCAACCGCTTGTCCAGGCCGGTGACCGTGCGCTTTGAGACGGGCGACCTACCGCCCTTCTTGCAGTTGGCCGGCAGCGAGACCACCGGCACCTACAACGCCTACACGGAGACGGTGCTGTACATCAGCCACCGCAACCTCTCGCGCCTTACCGTCGGCCTCTACCGCCTGAGCGAGGCGTCCTTCCTCAAGTTGCACGGCTCCGACATGTGGGATGCATGGCGACAGTACGCTCCCAGCGAGGCCGACCTGGTGCGCCAGTGGGAGTTTCCCGTCAGCGGGCCGCGCAATCAGATCAACAGCCTGAGCCTCCCCCTGCGCGATGCCGACGACACCCCCCTGCCGCCAGGCCTCTATTTCGTGTTGGCTTCGGCGCCGGAACTTCCCAGCGCTGAGGGCAAGGCCGTGATCGATCCTTTCTTGGCGCGTCGCGTCCTCGTCATCTCCAAACTCAACCTGACCTTCAAGTACACCATGACCGAGGCGCTGGTCTGGGCGACCGACCTACGGTCGGGGCAGGCCGTGGCCGATCTGCCGGTGCGCTTGCTGGATGAGAAGGGCCTGATCGCCCAAGGTCGGACCGGCCCCGATGGCGTCTTTCGGGCCTCGTTTGATCGGCGCGACCCCTGGCGACCCCTCGTCGCCTTCGCCGGTGAGGGCGATACCTTCGCCGCGGTCGTGAACCGCTGGACCATGGGGATCAGCCCCTGGGATTTCAACCTCTCGTCTGAGGTCTACCAGAGCGAGTACTCCGGCTATCTGTACACCGACCGGCCCCTCTATCGCCCTGGGCAAACGGTCTATTGGAAGGGCATCCTCCGCGCCGACGATGACACGCGCTACACCCTCCTCCCTCCTGGCACCCCTGTGACCGTGATAGTCATGAACGACCAAGGCCAGGAAATCTATCAAGAAGTGAAGGAGTTGAGCACCTTCGGCTCCCTGAGCGGCCAATTCCAACTGTCCGAGGAGGCCAGCCTGGGCTACTACATCCTTCTCCTACGTCTCCCCCTCAAGGGAGAGCCAACCTTTTCCACGGGCTTCCAGGTGGCCGAATACCGCAAGCCGGAGTTTGAGTTGGCCGTGCAGACCGATCGTCCGGAGTACATCCAAGGCGACATGATAGAGGCCACCGTGAAAGGCGACTACTTCTTCGGTGGGCCGGTCAAAGGCGCGCAGGTGCGTTGGACGGTCATGAGCGATGATCACTTCTTCACCTGGGAGCCGCCCCTCAAGCCGGGTGAAGAGCGTCGCTACTACGATTTCAGCGATTGGGACTATTCCGATTTCCGCCCGCGCCCGCTGCGCTTCGGCGAGCTGGTCGCCAGCGGCACCGGCGTGACCGACGCGGAGGGCCGTTTCACCGCGCGCATCTTGGCCGATGTGAGCAAACGCAAACTGAGCCAGATTTTCACCATTGAGTTCAGCGTGACCGACGTGAACAACCAAGAGGTATCAGGCCGCACGAGCGTCATCGTGCATCGCGGCGAGTTCTACATTGGTCAGTCGCCCCGCCGCTACGTCGGCACCATCGGCCAAGAGGAGGCGGTGGACGTGGTGACGGTGGACACGAAGGGCAACCCTCTTCCTAACGTCACCGTGACCGTCGTCGCCAACGAGCGCGAGTGGCTCAGCGTGCAGGAGAAGGCCGACAACGGCCAGTTCTACTGGGTCAGCAAGCCGAAGGACACGCCGGTCGTCACCAAGACGCTCACGACCGACGCGCAAGGGCGCGGCGTCTTCACCTTCACGCCGGAGAAGGGCGGCGCCTACGCGATCCTGGCGACAGGCCGCGACGGGCGCGGCAACGAGATCCGCAGCCTCACCTTCCTGTGGGTCAGCGGGAGGGCTGAGGAGTTCATCCCCTGGCGGCAGGAGAACAACGACCGCATCAACCTGGTTGCCGACAAGAAGCTCTACCAAGTGGGAGAGACCGCGAAGGTTCTCGTGCCTTCGCCTTACCAGGGCCGGGTGCAGGCGCTCCTGACCGTGGAGCGCGGCCACATCTTGAACCATCGCCTCATCACCCTGACGAGCAACAGCGAGACCCTCTCCATCCCCATCTTGCCGGAGTTCGCGCCCAACGTCTTCGTTTCGTTGGTGTTGGTCAAGGGGATGGATGAGACGAACCCGTTGCCTTCCTTCAAAGTCGGCTATGTGGAGCTCCCCGTCGCCACGACCCAGAAGGAACTGACGGTGACCCTGAAGCCCAGCGCGGAGCGCGTCGGGCCGCGTCAGACCGTTACCTATACCGTGGAGGTGAAGGACCACACGGGCAAGGGCGTCGCCGCCGAGCTCTCGTTGGCGTTGGTGGATAAAGCGCTCCTCAGCATGACCGATGTGCAGATGCCGACCCTGCTGGAGCATTTCTACCGACGGCGCGGCGTGGGCGTTACGACCTCGGCCATGCTCGCCGTCTCGCTGGATCGGCTCAACCAGCAATTGCGAGAAGCGGAGGGGGCCAAAGGCGGCGGCGGTGGCGGCCCCGGCGCTATGCTCCTGGTGCGCGCCGAGTTCCCCGATACTGCCTACTGGAACCCCTTGGTGACGACCGATGCCAACGGCCAGGCCCAGGTCAGCGTGCGCCTGCCCGATAACCTGACGACCTGGCGCATGAGCGCGAAGGCGGTCACCGCCAACACGGAGGTCGGTGAAGCGAAGGCCGACATCGTTGCTACCCAGGACCTCTTGGTGCGGCCGGTGGCGCCGCGCTTCCTGGTGGAGGGCGACAAAGCGGAACTGGCGGCCATCGTGCACAACAACACCGATGCAGACCTGGAGGTGAGCATCGGCCTTTCCACCCAAGGCCTGACCCTGAGCGGTGAAGCCGTCCAAAAGGTCAACGTGCCGGCGCGGGGCCTCTACAAGGCCGCCTGGACGGTAGCGGTAGGCCAGGGCGTCTCTCAGGCGAAACTCCTCTTCACCGCCGACGGCGGCCTCCTGAAGGACGCGGTGGAGTTGAAGTTGCCCGTCTACCGCTACTCCACCGCGGACACGACCGCGACGGCGGGTGAGGTGAGCGCGTCCGACCCGCAGCGGCTGGAGGTCATCTACCTGCCGCCGACGCTGGACCCCACGCGGGGAGAACTGACGGTGCGGGTTGATCCCTCGTTGGCCGCGAGCATCCGCAGCGGGTTTGCCTACCTGGAGAACTTCCCTTACGATTGCGTGGAGCAAACCCTCTCCAGTTTCCTGCCTAACATCGCGACCTACCTGGCCCTGCGCGAGGTGGGTGGCCCGATGAAAGCGGAACTGGAGCAGAAACTCCCGACGCTTCTCCAAGAGGGCCTGCAGCGCCTCTATTCGCAGCAGAACCCCGACGGCGGCTGGGGCTGGTGGGGTGGCGAGGCCAGCACGCCGTGGCTCACGGCTTATGTCGTCCTGGGGCTGGCCAAGGCCCAGCAGGGCGGCTTCCAGGTGGACAAGCGGGTCATGGAGCGCGCGCTGGATTACCTGACACAACAACTGAAGGCCCCTGCCGACTTCAAGGCCAACTTTGAGGCCAACCAGCAGGCTTTCATACTGTATGTCCTGGCCGAGGCGGGACGCAACGAACTGAGCCGTGCCGTCGTCCTCTTTGACTCGCGCGAGCGTCTGGGGCACTACGGCAAGGCCTATCTGGCCCAGGCTTTGGGCCTGTGGGACAAGTCGGACCGCAAGCGGATAGACACGCTGTTGGACGATTTGACGGGCAAGGCGGTGGTCAGCGCCACCGGTGCGCATTGGGAGGAGAAGTGGGTAGATTATTGGACGATGAACACCGACGTTCGCACCACTGCCCTCGTGCTGGACGCGCTGGCTCGGCTGCGCCCCGGCGATGCGCTGGCGACGCAGGCGGTGCGCTGGCTGATGTCGGTGCGCAACGGCGACGGCTATTGGGAGACGACCCAGGAGAACGTCTGGAGCATCATCGCCCTGACCGATTGGATGGTGGCCAGCGGCGAGTTGCAGGCTGATTATTCCTGGCGCGTCACGTTGAACGGCCAGACGATGGGGCAGGGCACGGCCGACGCGGCGAGCCTGGATGATCCGGTGGTCTTGAAGGCCGCGGTAGCAGGCCTGCTGAGAGATCGGGCCAACGGCTTGGTTCTGGAGCGGCTGCCCGCGACCGGAGGACAAACGGGTGAGGGGCGGCTTTACTACACCGCCCATCTCCGCACCTTCCTGCCGGTGGATCAGGTGAAGGCTCTCCATCGGGGCATCGTGGTCAGCCGGGAGTACGCGCTCAACGACGCGCCCGACAAGCCGATCACCCAGGCGCGCGTGGGCGACATCATCCGGGTGAAACTCACCATCGTCGCGCCCAACGACCTGACCTACCTCGTCTTGGAAGACCCGCTCCCCGCGGGCGCGGAGGCGGTGGACGTCGGCCTACGCACGACGCGCACGCTGCCGCCAGAGGAAGCGATTCAACGGATCCAAGAAGGGCAGGAAGTCAAGGCCTGGTGGTCGTGGGACGCATGGCTTCCCAGCAAGACCGAGTTGCGGGATGAGAAGGTGGCCCTCTTCGCCACCTATCTGCCACGGGGGACGTACCAGTACACCTACCTGATGCGGGCCAGCCTGCCGGGCGAGTACATGGTGTTGCCGACGACGGCGATGGAGATGTACTTCCCGGAGGTCTTCGGCCGCAGCGACGGGGCTCGCTTCATCATCTCCGGGCAGTAGCGCTGCCAAGCCATCCCGGAAGGTGGCAGACCCCTCGCGTGGGCGGTCGGGATGCTCACGGCGAGGGGTCTGCGCGCGTCGGCGTATGCCCCTCTCGGCCGACTTGCGCGTAGGCCGGAGGGCAGTATAATGGGCTCTGGTCCGGAGGTAAGGAAAGGTGCGAGCAGCCTGCATCGTGAGGCCCCGCCAGGCCGAGGTCGTTGACGTGGCCGACCCTGCGCCCGCGCGCGGCGAGGTTTTGATCCAGGTGGAGGCCGCGGGCGTTTGCGGCACCGACGTTCACATCTACCTGGGCGAGTACGAGGCGACGTATCCGATCATACCGGGCCATGAGTTTGCCGGCGTCGTGGTCGCCGTCGGCGAGGGCATTGCCCGCTTTCGCGTAGGCGATCGCGTCACGGCCGACCCCAACATCTCTTGTGGGCGCTGTCCGGCCTGCCAGCGCAACGAGCCGAACCAATGCCTGGAGCCGCAGGCCGTCGGCGTCACCAGGGCCGGGGCCTTCGCCCGCTACGTGTCCGTGCCGGAGGGCAACGTCTTCGCCATCGGTTCCCTCTCTTTCGCGCAGGCGGCCTTCGTGGAGCCGTTGGCCTGCGTCGTGTGGGGCTTGCAAAGGGTGCAGGTGGGGCCGGGGGACTCGGCGCTCATCTTCGGCGCAGGGCCGATGGGCTGCCTCCTAGCCCAGGCCATCCGCTGCGCCGGCGCGGCGAAGGTGGTCATCACCGACGTGGCGGCGTGGCGGTTGCGGCTTGCTGCTGCCTTGGGCGTGACGGAAACGGTGCTCGCCGACGATCGGCAGGAGGCGCGCCTGCGCGCGTTGGCGCCGTTAGGCTACGACCTGGTGGTAGATGCAACCGGCGTCCCGCGGGTGGTTGAGGAGGCGTTCCGCTATGTGCGACCGCGCGGGAAGATATGGCTCTTCGGCGTCTGCCCGCGCGACGCCGTCGCGTCCTTCAGGCCCTACGAGGTCTTCCGCAAGGATTTGACCGTTTACGGCAGTTTCGCCGTCTGTCGCACCTTCCCGCAGAGCATCGCCTGGCTGGAGAGCGGCGCCGTGCAGGTGGAACCGCTGATCTCCCATCGTCTGCCGTTGGGCCGCTTCGCCGAGGGGCTTGACCTGGCCTGGCGCGCGCCCGATCGCATGAAGGTGCAGTTCATACCGGAGTAACGCCCAAAACGTGAACGCGACAACCGAGAGATCAATGACGATGATGGACCAAGATAAACCGGCTCTTCATCTTCCGATCCTTACCTGGGAACGGATTCTTCTATGGTTGCTCCTGTTGGCAGGGGCGGCGCTGCGCTTCTGGGAACTGGGCGAAAAAAGCCTCGTCAGTGACGAAGTGCAGTACGCCGACATGTTCCTCAACCAGGGCATCCTGTACCCGCTCACGCATTTCGGGGTTGGGCAGAACCATCCCGGTTACTCCGTTCCCACGCGTCTCCTGATGGAGGTTTTGGGGCGGAGCGAGTTCGCCTTGCGCTTCGTGCCCGCCGCGTTAGGGGTGGCCGCTTTGGCAGCGGCTTGGGCTTTGGGCCGCGCCCTCTCTGGCCGCCTGGTCGGCTTCGGCCTGATGATCCTCCTCATCGTCTCTTGCTTGCCGCTGGCGTATGCCCGGCAAGCGCGGGGCTATGCGGGGAGCCTCTTCGGCTCGGTCTTGGCGGCCTACTTTCTCTACACGGCTTGGACGCGCGCCGAGCGTGCCCGCTGGTGGGGCTATGCCGGCGCGCTGGTCGTGGCAGTCTACAGCCACCTCTACTCGGGCCTGGCGATGGTCGCTCTGGGGCTGTGGCTCACCCTCCAGTGGCTCACATCTCCCGATCGCTCCCTGGCCCGCGCGCGCTTTCGGCAGTACTTGATGGCGACCGGTGCGGCCGTAGGCCTCCTTGCGATCCTCTACGCGCCGGCGGTGGCGGCCTATAGAACCTACGCCACCGGCGGCCAGTGGTACACGAATCTCCAGTACACGCCGAGCGGCCTTTTGCAACTCTTGGACATCTTGGGGCCGCGCCTGCCGTCAAACGGCGTCCTCTTTCTCGTAGGGTTGGCGATCTTAGGCGCGGCGACGCAGGCCCGCCGCTGGCGTCAAGGGAGCCTCGCCTTGTTGTGGCTCGTCGTGCCCCTCCTCATCCTCTGGCTGAGCCGTTTCTACGTGACCAAGCGTTTCCTGATCTTCCTGGCCCCGGCCTATCTCCTGCTGATCGTGTGGGGCGCGGTCGCGCTGGGGCGATGGCTCGGGCGTTGGCGCAAGGCTGCTCCTGCTTGGCTATCCGCCTTGATCTTGGTCGCCACTGCGGGGGCGGCCGCGCCTAGTTTCCCTGCGGCGATGGTGCCGGTCTCGCCGGAGGCGGACTACCTATATAGGTACTACCACTGGCGCGGGATCGCGGACTACCTCGCGACGCACGGCTCGGAAGAAGATGTGCTGGCCGTCGTCATGCACACCTGGATGGGAGAATTGCCGGCGGCCGTTCGTTGGTATCGGCTGCCGCAGCGGGCGGTGCTCCTGAATCAGAGCGTGGAGGGGCTGGAGCAATGGTTGGCGCAGTACGACCGGCCGCGTCGCACCTGGTGGTTGGTGATGCCGCCTCCTGCCACGTTGACCGAGGCGCTGGTGGGCCGCTACGCAGGGATGTCCCTCCTCCTCCCGACAGCAGGGCCGCTGAGCCGCCAAGAGGCTTTGGCTTCCGGCGTGCAGGTGCTGGACAGCCTGTGGCAGGAACGGCGGGCGGCCCCGAAGGCGAAGGGGCCTGCCTATCAGGTAGCGCGCCCATTGGCGGCGGCTTACCTGGAATGGGGAAGGCCCGCCGAGGCCGTGCGGACGATCAAGGAGACGCCGGACCGGCCCTGGAGCGATTGGCCTAACGACATCTTGCTGGCCCAGGCCATGGCTGCCCTGGGTGAACCTTGCAATGCCCGCCAGGCCCTGGATTCGGCGCAAAGGCGCGCCGTGCCGTTGGCCGAGTGGGAGCGGTACGGCTACCTGACCTATGCCTGCCCCAACGAGGGCGGCTTCGCCCCAACTCCCTTGCCCCCTTCTCCGGAGCCGGACGACCCGTACAAGTATTACGGCTGGCGCAAGGTGGCCGAGTACCTGGCGGAGTACGGCTCGGAGGAAGACGTGTTGGTCGTCGTTACCCATACGCCAACGGGGGCGATCATCTCGCCGGAGGGTTGGTATCGGCTGCCCGGGCGCGCGGTTTTGCTGATCCAACGCGAGGACGACCTGGAGCGGTGGCTGGCGCAATACGATAGGCCGCGGCGCACCTGGTGGCTGGTCGCGCCTCCCCATGATGCGCTACCCCAGGTGGGCACGTGGGGTGGGCTGACCCTTCTCTTGCCGTCGGCACAAGCCCTCCCTCGGTCGGACGCGCTGGCGTCGGGCGTGCAGGTCTTGGAGAGCCTGTTTCAGGAGCGAAGGAACAAGGCGAACCTGCGCGCCTCGGCTTACCTTCTCTCGCGCCCCTTGGCGGCGGCCTACCTGGAATCGGGGAAGCCCGACGAAGCGATCCGCGTGATCAAGGCCACGCCCAACCGCCCCGCTCACGACTGGCAGAACGACATCCTGCTGGCCAGGGCGCGCGCGGCCCTGGGCGAGCCGTGCAGCGCGCGCATCGCCCTGGATTCCGCCAAAGGGCGCGGCGCGCCGGCCGATGTCCTTGAGCAATACGCCTATCTGACGAAAGGTTGCCCACCTCGGAAGTAGCCCGCGCGCGGGGGCCGACATGCCGCTCATCAAGCGCTACCCGAACCGCAAATTGTATGATACGTCGGCCAAGCGTTACATCACCCTGGAAGGCATCGCCGACCTCGTCCGTCGCGGCGAGGATGTGCAGGTGATAGATCACGACACCGGCGCGGATCTAACCTCGGTCACCCTGGCCCAGATCCTCTTTGAGGAGGCACGGCAAAAGGCGGGCGCGCTGCCCCGGACGATCCTGACCGGCCTCATCCGCACCGGCGGCGATGCGCTCAACTACCTGCGTCGCTCGTTCTACACCTCGTTGGGCCTCAAGCAACTCTGGGAGGAAGAGGTCAAGCGACGCCTGGAGGCGCTGGTGGCGCGCGGCGAACTGAGCCAAGAGGAGGCGCGGCGCTTGCGAGAGGAACTCCTGGCCGCGCCCGCCGAATCGCGCCGCGACGCGCCGATCGGCCTCTTGGATCACCGGTTGGAGGCCCTCCTGCAACGCTTGAACGTGCCGACGCGCGCCGACGTGGAGCGGCTGCAAACCCTGCTGGAGGAGCTGGCACGCCGGCTGTATACCCTTCTGGCCGCCAGGGCCGAGAGCGACTCCCGGCCCGGCGCCGATCAGGATCGGCAAGGGAGCCCGTGAGCCTGGCGGTCGCCTCTGGCCGACAAACGAAGAGCAGGTCGGGCAGCGAACCGACCTGCTCTTGCCTTTTTCACCACCCCACGATGGGCTATTCCTTCCCTTGCTTCTGGCCGCCGAAGCCCGGCAGGTCGCGGATGGTTTTCACCAAATCCACCCCAGTCAGCGCCTCCACCGTCGCAGGCACCTGGGCGACGATGTTGGCGATGTCTGCCGTGACCCTGGACGTGCCTGCCCCTGCGCCGTCGCCGCCGGTGCTGATGACCACGATGCGTTCGGTGCGGGCCAGCGGTTGGGCGATCGCCTCGGCCACCTTCGGCAGCGAATCAATCAATTGCTGGATGATCGCCGCCTGGTTGTATTCCTTCCAGGCCTCGGCCTTCTTGCGCATCGCCTCCGCCTCGGCGAAGCCCTGGGCTTTGATGATCTCGGCCTGGGCCAGGCCCTTCGCTTTGGTCGCCTCCGCTTCGGCGAAGCCTACCGCCTTGATGGCCTGGGCCTGGCCTTCGGCTTCCGTCTCCGTCTGGAACCTCTTGGCCTGGGCCAAGGTTTGGATGCGATACTGCTCCGCCTCGGCGGGCTTGCGCACCGTCGCCTCCAGTTCCTTCTCTTTGCGCAGGGCTTCCTGCTGTTGCACCTCTATCTGCTTTTGTTTCTGGATAACCTCTACTTGAATCTCTTCCTTTTTCACCAACTGGTTGGTGATGTTCTGCTGGAGGGTGTAGGCCAGTTCCGCCTCGGCCCGCTTGCGGTTCACCTCGGTGTCGTAGGCGGCCTTCTGCACGGCGAACGATTTTTGCGCCTCGGCGATCCTCGTCTCCGCCTCATATTTGGCCGTCTCGCCTTCCTGGCGCGCCTGGGCCGCCTTGATCGTAGCATCGCGCGCGGCCAGGGCCTGGCCGATGGCCGCGTCTCGCTTCACCTCAGCGGTGCGCGCCTGGCCCAGCGCGTCCAGGTAGCCTTGATCATCGCGGATGTCCTTGATGGTGAAGGAGACGATGCGCAGCCCCATGTTGGCCAGGTCGCCTGCCGAGACCTCCTGCACGCGCTGGGCGAAGGTGTCGCGGTCTTTGTACACCTGCTCCACCGTCAGGGTGCCCAAGATGGCGCGCAGGTGGCCTTCCAAGGTCTGCAGGGCCACGTTCTTGATCTCTTCGGTGGACTTGGAGAGGAACTGCTCGGCTGCGGTCACGATGGAGACGTCATCCGAGGCGATCTTCACCTGGGCGACCCCATCTACCGTGATGGGCACGCCGGCGACGGTGTACACCTTGGGCGTAACCACCTCAATCGTCATGATCTCCAACGAAAGGTCGTCCACCCGCTCCCACACGGGCCAGATGAAGGTACCGCCGCCGCGCACGATGCGAAACGAGCGTTTGACCCTCTTCCCCGTCTGGGGATCGGTGATCCACTGGCCCCGACCGGAGATGACCAACACCTGGTTGGGGCCGACCTTCTTGTAGCGGCTGGTGTAGATCACCGCCAGCACCATGAAGACGAAACCGAGGGCCAGGATGACGAGAACGGCGATGGCTGTACCCATGCTTGCCTCCTTAAGAGATTCAGGAAACGGAGGTGGTCGGGGCAGAGTCGCTCCCTGTCTCGCCACCTTGTCGGGGGCGCACCAAGGCCACGTTGCCGACGAGGTTTTCCACGATCACGATGGCGCCGCGCGGGATGGCCTCGCCCGTGGCCGACTTGGCGGTGCGGGTCATGCGCCCTCCTTGGGCTACGAACGCGACCTCGCCCACGCTGTCCGCCGGAATCGGGGTGATGACCTCGGCGGTTACGCCGATGATGTCCCGCGCCGTGACCTCGGTGGAGCCCTGGGGCTTGATGAGAAGGAACCCAAAGATCAGTTGCGCGACGCCGCCGCACAGGATGCCGCCGAGCAAGGCCCAAAGGATGCTCGCGGGGCCGGAGGCGTTGAAAAGTTGCGTGGAGATGATGCCGAAGGCGCCGAAGGCGGTGATGAAGGTGGCGATGGCCGCGGGGCTGATGCTGGCCACGCCCACGTCTCCGCTGTCAAACGAAGGGCCGCCGTCGCCGCCGAAATCGGGAAGGATGTCGCCGAGGATAGGGATGTCCAGATCGCTCAGGCCGCCCGCGATCAAGATGAAAAAAGCGTAGAAGACCCCCGCGCCCACGAAGGCGAAGTAGATGCAATTCAGAGGGCCCAACTGAAGAAACTCACGCATGATGCCCTTCCTTGCAAATTATTATAAACGCTAATCCATCGCGGGTCAACCGCGAGGGAGGCTTTGCGCTTCTATGACCTGTATCAGTGTCAAAAGGCCAGATCGTGCTATAATATACTTGTTGACCACTTAGGAGGCACTATGACGACGCGTATCCAAGTTACGATAGACGGCAACGAGGCCGCAGCCTATGTTGCCTACAAGACCAACGAAGTGATCGCCATCTACCCCATCACCCCCTCTTCGCCGATGGGCGAGTTCGCCGACGAGTGGAGTGCGTACGGCGAGAAGAACATCTGGGGCACGGTGCCCTTGGTGGTGGAGATGCAATCCGAGGGCGGCGCCGCTGGCGCGGTGCACGGGGCGCTGCAGGCGGGGGCCCTGACCACGACCTTCACCGCCAGCCAGGGCCTTTTGCTGATGATCCCGAACATGTACAAGATCGCGGGCGAGTTGACCAGCACCGTCTTCCACATCGCCGCCCGCACCGTCGCCACCCATGCCCTCTCCATCTTCGGCGACCACAGCGACGTGATGGCGGCCCGCGCGACCGGCTGGGCCATGCTCTTCTCCAACTCGGTGCAAGAGGTGATGGACTTCGCGCTCATCGCCCAGGCGAGCACCTTGGCGGCGCGGGTTCCCTTCTTGCACGTCTTTGACGGCTTCCGCACCTCTCATGAGGTCATGAAGGTGGAGAAGTTGGGCGAGGATGACATCCGCGCCATGATAGACGAGGAATTGGTGCGGGCCCATCGTCAGCGCGCGCTCTCGCCCGACCGCCCCTTCATCCGCGGCACGGCCCAGAACCCGGACGTCTTCTTCCAGAGCCGAGAGGGCTGCAACCCCTATTATCAGGCCGTCCCCGACATCGTGCAGAGAAACATGGACCAGTTCGCCCACCTGGTGGGGCGCCGCTACCACCTCTTTGATTACGTGGGCGCGCCCGACGCGGAGCGGGTGATCGTCCTGATGGGTTCCGGCTGCGAGGCTGCCGAGGAGACGGTGGATTACCTGGCGCAGCGGGGCGAGAAGGTAGGCGTGGTGAAGGTGCGACTCTACCGTCCCTTCTCCGTCCCCCATTTCCTGTCGGCCTTGCCGAAGACCGTTAAGGTGATCGCTGCCCTGGATCGCACGAAGGAACCGGGGGCTGCAGGCGAACCCCTCTATCAGGATGTGGTGACAGCAGTAAATGAAGGAATGGCCTCTGGTACGGCCCCCTTCACTGGTCATCCTCTCGTTGTCGGCGGTCGCTACGGCCTGGCCTCCAAGGAGTTCACGCCCGCGATGATCAAGGGCATCTTTGACGAACTGGCGAAGCCGCAGCCGAAGAACCACTTTACCGTCGGCATCGTGGACGACGTGACCCATTCCAGCCTGGACTACGACCCCGACTTTGACATAGAGCCGAAGGACGTCGTGCGGGCGCTCTTCTGGGGCCTGGGAGCCGATGGCACGGTAGGCGCCAACAAGAACTCTATCAAGATCATCGGCGAGGAGACGCCCAACTACGCCCAGGGCTATTTCGTCTACGACTCTAAGAAGTCGGGCGCGCGCACCGTCTCCCATCTTCGCTTCGGCCCGCGCCCCATTCACAGCACCTACTTGATCCAAAAGGCTAACTTCGTCGCCGTGCATCAGTTCGGCTTCTTGGAGCGCTACAACGTGTTGGAGGCTGTGGAGGAAGGGGCCACCTTCCTGCTCAACAGCCCCTACGGCCCGGATGAGGTCTGGGATCACCTGCCCCGCTCTGTGCAGGAGGAGATCATCCAGAAGCGGCTGAAGTTCTACGTGATTGACGCCTACTCCGTGGCCAGGGAAACCGGCATGGGCGTGCGCATCAACACCACGATGCAGACCTGCTTCTTTGCGATCAGCGGCGTGTTGCCGCGCGACGAGGCCATCGCGCGCATCAAGGAGGCCATCCGCAAGACCTACGGCAAGCGCGGCGAGGCGGTCGTCCAGAAGAACTTCGCGGCGGTGGACGCGGCGCTGGCTCACCTGCACGAGGTCAAAGTGCCGGAGCGGGTGACGAGCACGGTGGACCTGCCGCCGGTCGTGCCGCCGGCAGCGCCGGAGTTCGTGCAGAAGGTGACGGCCCCGATCATCGCCGGCCAGGGTGACCTCTTGCCGGTGAGCGCGCTGCCCGCGGACGGCACCTTCCCCAGCGGCACGGCCCAGTGGGAGAAGCGCAACATCGCCCTGGAGGTGCCCGTCTGGGAGCCGGACATCTGCATCCAGTGCGGCAAGTGCGTCTTGGTCTGTCCTCATGCCGTCATTCGCGCCAAGGTGTACGACGAAAGCGCGCTCGCGGGCGCTCCCCCGACCTTCAAGTACACCGACGCCCGTTGGAAGGAACTCCCCAACATGAAGTACACCTTGCAGGTCTCGGTGGAGGACTGCACAGGATGCAGCCTGTGTGTAGAGGTCTGCCCGGCCAAGGATAAGACCCAGGTGGGGCGCAAGGCCATCAACATGCAGCCGCAACTGCCGCTGCGCGCGCAGGAGCGGGAGAACTGGGAATTCTTCTTGCGCCTGCCTGACGTCTCTCGCACCGACAGCCTGAAGTTCAACAGCGTGAAGAACGTGCAGCTCCTAAGGCCCCTCTTTGAGTTCTCGGGCGCCTGTGCGGGCTGCGGCGAGACGCCTTACGTCAAACTCATCAGCCAGCTCTTCGGCGACCGCGCCTTCATCGCCAACGCGACCGGTTGCAGCAGCATCTACGGCGGCAACCTCCCCACTACGCCGTGGACGTTGAACGCAGAGGGGCGCGGCCCCGCCTGGAGCAACTCGCTCTTTGAGGACAACGCCGAGTTCGGCCTGGGCATGCGCCTGACGCTGGATAAGCAGGGCGAGTACGCTCGTGAGTTGGTGACGCGGCTGCGCGACGTCATCGGGGCCGACTTGGCCGATGCTCTGCTGCACGCGAATCAGGCCGATGAGGTGGGCATCGCGGCTCAGCGGGCGCGGGTGGCCGAGTTGAAGGCCAGGTTAGCCGGAAGGGCTGAACCCGCCGCGCGCGATCTGCTCACCTTGGCAGATATGTTGGTCAACAAGAGCGTCTGGATCGTCGGCGGCGATGGGTGGGCCTACGACATCGGCTACGGCGGCTTGGATCATGTCTTGGCGAGCGGGCGAAAGGTCAACGTGCTGGTCTTGGATACAGAAGTTTATTCCAACACCGGCGGCCAGGCTTCCAAGGCGACGCCGCTGGGCGCCGTCGCCAAGTTCGCCGCGGGCGGCAAGCCCACGGCCAAGAAAGACCTCGGCCTGATGATGATGAGTTACGGCAGCATCTACGTGGCCCAGGTCGCCATGGGCGCCAACGACACGCAGACGGTCAGAGCCTTCTTGGAGGCCGAGGCCTACAACGGCCCATCTCTCATCATCGCCTACAGCCACTGCATCAACCACGGCATTGACATGACGAAGGGCTTGCAACAACAAAAACTAGCCGTAGAGTCAGGCTACTGGCCTCTCTACCGCTACAACCCTGCCCTCAAGGCCGAGGGCAAGAACCCGCTGCAGCTCGATTCCAAAGCGCCGTCCATCCCGCTCCAGGATTACGCCTACAACGAGACCCGCTACCGCATGTTGGAGCAGAGCGATCCTGAGGCGGCGGCCCGGCTCCTGGCCGAGGCGCAGAAGGCCGTCAACGAACGCTGGCGCAAGTACGAGCAGTTGGCGAGGATGGAGCTGTAGGGCCCGACAGAACTCAACGCCGAGGAAGGAAAAGAGCATGGACCTGACGACGACCTACATGGGCATGACCCTGAAGAACCCGCTCGTAGCTTCGGCCTCGCCGCTCTCCGAGAACCTGGACAACATCCGCCGGATGGAGGACGAAGGGATCGCGGCGGTCGTGATGTACTCCTTGTTTGAGGAGCAGATCACGCTGGAAAGCGAGCTCCTGAACCATTACTTGAACTACGGCGCGGAGAGTTTTGCAGAGGCCCTCAAGTACTTTCCGGACATGGCCACCTACAAGGTCGGCCCGGAGAAGTATCTGGAGCGGATCAGGCAAGCCAAGGCGGCGGTGGATATCCCCATCATCGGGAGCCTCAACGGCGTCTCCGCTGGCGGATGGATCAAATACGCCCAGAAGATAGAGGAGGCCGGCGCCGACGCGCTGGAGTTGAACATCTACTACCTTCCCACCGACCCCCGGCTGACGGGCGCGGAGGTGGAGGCGATGTACCTGGATGTGGTACGCGAGGTCAAGAAAAGCGTCTCCTTCCCGGTCGCGGTGAAGTTGAGCCCCTTCTTCAGCGCGACGGCCAACATGGCCGACCGGTTGGCGAAGGCCGGCGCCGACGCCCTGGTGCTTTTCAACCGCTTCTACCAGCCCGACTTTGACCTGGAGAGCCTGGAGGTGGTGCCGCACCTGGTGCTGAGCAACTCTAACGATCTGCGCCTGCCGTTGCGTTGGGTGGCCATCCTCTACGGGCGTGTGCCGGTGGACTTCGCGATCAGCAGCGGCGTGCACACCCATGAGGACGTGCTGAAATGCATGATGGCTGGCGCGAAGGTCGCGATGATGACCTCGGAACTCCTGCAAAACGGCATCCACCGCATCGGTCAAATCCTGGAGGATATGACCTGGTGGATGGAGGAGCATGAGTACGAATCGGTGGCCCAGATGCAGGGAAGCATGAGCCAGAAGAACGTGGCCCAGCCGGCTGCCTTTGAGCGGGCCAACTACATGAAAGTCCTTGGCTCCTGGCGACCCGACCCCGCCGGCCAACTCCTCTAGGACGAAGGCTTGCGCCCGTCCGGCAAAAACGTGCGCCACCCCGCGTTCA
>DAOTYP010000192.1:0-28702 GCA_034434975.1 Anaerolineae bacterium
TCATAGCCGTAGACCAGGTGCAACGGATCTAGCACGTCCACGTAACTGTGCACCAGGCGATCTAACGTCAACGTCTTGATAGGTCTCCCTGCCGCCGTTTCCTCGGTTACCTTGATGCAGAAATAGTTGGACTCATCCCAACAGGGGCTGCGCGTCCATCCTTCGCGACGGGCCAGAAGGGCCGCGAGCGCGGCCGCCAGGATCAACGGAACATAGAGGCCGCGGCGGAGATGGCCAATGCTGACCCACAGGCCCAGGATGAACAGAACGCCCGCGACGCCCGCGACGATGGCGCGCGTCCCCAACCAAGAGATGAGGACGAAGCCGGTGGCGAAGGTGCCCACGATGCTTCCCGCTGCTGCCGATGCGTAGATCTGCCCTACCACCTCGCCGGTGCGATCTAGGTCCACCAGCGTGAGCTTCACAACCATGGGAGAGATGGTCCCTAGGGCTACGCTGGGCAAGAAGAAGACGGCCGCCGTAAGGAGCACGATGCGCACCCAGAGGGGCATGGCGCCGGGCCAAGTTATGCCGGCGATGCGTTGGTTCGTGTAAAGCACGGCCAGGCTGGCCAGGCTGGCCGCCCAGAGCAGGAGCGCGAGCGTAGGGGGAGAAGCCAGGCGGTCCGCCAGTTTCCCGCCGATGTAGTTGCCTAGGCTGAGGCCGGCCAGGATCACCCCGATGATGCTCGTCCAAGTGTAAAGCGAGACGCCGATCGTCGGCGCAAGGATGCGCCCGGCGACCAGTTCCAAGGTCATGATGCAAGCGTTAGAGATGAAGACCACCAGATTGGCTTGCCAGGGGCGGCGAAAGGCCACCATGCTCGCTCCTTAATAGAATGGGGTTTGCTTCAGGCGGGGCGAAGTGAAGAGCCGGTTTTGCTAGTTTGGTTCAATAAGGATGCCGCCTGAGGGTAGGTCGCGTCCTGGCGCCAGGATGACGCCGCCTCCCTCCGCGCCGGCGGGTTCGCGCGCGCCTTCTTCCGCGCTCGTCGGCTTCGCGGCCTCCGAGCGTTTCAGGAGAGCGTTCAGGTTTTCCCAGTCGGCGATGGTCAGGCCGAGTTCGGTGGCCCGATCCAGCAAGCCCCGCGCCAGGTCTGCCTCTACCCGCCGGGCCAGTTCTTCGTGGGTACGGAAGGGCGTCCATAGGATGCGAGAATCCCGCACGAAGATCATGGCGGCCGGCGTGCGGGTTACCTCTTTCAAGTAGGCCAAGATGGGAAGGCCCACCCTGCGGGCCGCGTCCCACTCTGCCCCTACCGGCGCGGTGATGTCAACCCCCAAGATCATGATGAAAAAGTGCGCCCTGCGGATGTTCTCCAGCGTGACGGCCAACGGCTCCCCCTGCGGCGGGGTGCGTTTGACGTTCCAGCCGATGGAAAGCGGCAGTTTGGCAACGACCTGCCCGACGGTGTCTCGCTCGCTTTCCAGGTCGGGCCCGGCGCTAACGAAAAGTTGCAAACGGTCCGGCATCCTGGCACCCTCCGGATAAGCCGTGGTTTTGCAGGGGATTATAACCGAGGTGTGATGTGGAGACAAGCCTGCTGCAGGAGGAGGCTGCCAGGGGGCGATGAGCAAGGTCGCCCCCTGGCGCGCAACGCTGATCATGGAGAGGTTCGTCATCCGTTAGGCGATCACGCGGCCGTCGCGGGCGACGATCCGGCCATCCCGGATGACGACGGCAACCCGACGTAGCGCGCGCAGATCCTCCCAAGGGTTCCCCTCTACGGCGATGGCGTCGGCCCGCTTGCCGACCTCCAAGGTGCCTATCTGGTCGGCCAAACCGATGGCTTCTGCCGCCACGCGCGTGGCCGAGGCAAGGACGGCCTCGGGGCTCATCCCTCCGAAGCCGGCCATCGTCTCCAGGGTGTAGGCGAAGCCGGAGATAGGGGTCTCATCTATGCCGGCGTCGCTGCCGGCGGCCAGTTTTACTCCGGCTTTTACCATCCTACGGAAGACCTCGTAATCCGGCCAGAGGCGGTGGCCTGGGGTGGCCTCCTCCAGCGGAGCTCGTTCAAAGCCCGCGATGGTGCGGCAGACGTAGATGCCTTGCCCGATGATCTCGCGGACGACCTCTTCGTCGTAGTCTCGTCCCGGCCCCTGGGCGGCCAGCCACGAGCAATGTTCCAGCGTATCAAACCCCGCGGCTACGGCGCGGCGAATCCCTTCGGTGCCATGCACGTGCCCGGCCACGCGCTTGCCCAAGCGATGGGCATCCTCAGCGATGGCTTGTAACTCGGCCAGGCTGTATTGCGAGCGACGAGTGTTGCTCCCCGGCGTGAGCCCGCCGCCGGTGACCATGACCTTGATGAAGTCGGCGCCGGCTTTGTGCATTTGGCGCACGGCTCGTTGCACGCCTTCAATTCCCTCGGCTTCCAACCCAAAGAAGTAGCAGTGTCCCCCCGTGGTGGTGATGGGCGCGCCGCAACTCACGATGCGCGGGCCGGGGATCATCCCCGCGGCGACGGCTTTCGCCAAGGATATGATCAACGCGCCGCGCCCGCCGCAATCGCGCACGGTGGTCAAGCCCGCCGCCAACGCGGCCCGCGCGTTGGCGGCCGCGCGCAGCAGGAGCCATTCGTCGCTTTCATGCTGTGTCCCCATGAGGGAACCGGGGCGCGGGTCTCCGACCAGGTGCACGTGCGCGTCAATCAGCCCGGGCAGCAGGGTGCACGTCCCCAGGTCTATCTCTTCCGCTTCCGTCGGTGCCGGCACGGACGCGCGCGGCCCCACCGCTTCCACACGTCCATCCTGGGCCAGCAGGGCCGCCTCCGCGATGGGAGGCGCCCCTGTTCCGTCTATCAGCCATCTCGCCTTAAGCAAAACGTACTTCGCCATCAGACAAAATCCCTCCTGTGAATTCCTGTGCCTGCTCGTTGCTGCAGGCGGGTTTAAAAGGAAGCCAGAGCGGCAGAGTGCGCCAGAGGATCCGCCCTCCCCCGTCGCCGTCGGCAGCGAGGGTCATCTTCATCAAATCTTCCTCTATCGTCTGCTCCACGATGCCGGTATGCACGGCCACGGCCTCGCCCAGGAACACGTCGTGGCTCCCGAGGTTGACGACTTTGCGTACCTGGCACTCCAGATTCACAGGACATTCCAAGATCGCGGGAGGGCGCACTACCAAGGACGGTTCCGGCGTCAGGTTGGCCGCGCGAAACTTGTCCACTTTGTCGCCTGAGACGCCGCCGCAAATGGTGACGGCCTCGCGCAGCCCGGTGTGGGGAATGTTGAGCACGAACTCCGGAACCTCCTGGAGCAAGCGGTGGGAGTGGCGGGGGAAGTAGTTTTGGGTGTAGTGTCCCTGGCAGATAGCGATGCCGACGATGAAGGGGAAGCGGCTCAACACGCCCCAACCGGTGAGCGGGATGATGTTAGGGCGTCCCTCTCGGCTGATGCAGGTAACCAGCACGGCCGCGGCCGGCACGAAGGCAGGCCAGGCGTCGTCGCTCGTCGGGCCTTGGTAGTTCGTATCTATCCGGTACACGCTCTTGCCCATCTCGTCATTCCCCAGCCGCGAACACGGCCTGCGCCGCGGGCAGCGCGGCTCCTGCCTTCACCGTGTACCCCATGCGCGGCAGCACCTGTTCCAACGCGCTCAGGAAGGCATAGACCGACTCGGGGGCGGCGACGAAGCCCATCGTGCCGACGCGGAACCCCACATATCCTTGGGCTTCCCGGGAGGGTGACCCTCCTGCTGTGGCGATGCCGTACTCCTCCCACATGAGGCGCATGAACCGCCGTACATCAAACTGTTCCCCCGGCACGACGACGCAAGTGGCATCCGGCGCCGCGTTCTCCTCCGAGGCCAGCGTCTGCAGCCCCATGGCCCTTATCCCCGCGCGCAAGGCGCGTGAGGCGACCTTGTGCCGCCGCAGCACGTTTTCCAGGCCTTCCTCCATGATCTCGTCCAGGGACGCCTTCAGGGCCTTCATCAGCACATAAGACTGCGATGGCCCGTGCGCCGCTTTGTAATGGGAAAGGGCCGGGTCGCTGGGGCCTTCATCATACCAGTGGGCCTGGGCCTGACGCACGCCCTGATGATAATGGCGCCAATAGAGGAGGTCCAGGCAGAGGCTATAGATGGGTGTCTTGCGCTCTTCCATCACCTTCCAGGCTTTCGGGCTGACGCTGACGATGGCCACTCCTTGTGGGGCATTGACGGCCTTCTGGCTGCTCGTACAGCAGAGATCTATCCCCCACTCGTCTACGCGCAGCTCCGTAGCGGCTAGGCCGGAGACCGCATCTACAAGATAAAGGATGTGGGGGAATTCCCGCTGGAGCATGTAGCCGATGGCATCTACAGGGTTGACGGTACCGCGGCTCGTCTCCACCTGTACCACGGCCACCATTTTGATCGTGGGATCCTGCCGCAACGCTTCCTGAACCTGCTCCGGCGTGATCGAATGGCCAGCAGGGAGTTTGATCTCCGTCGGCTCGGCTCCCACGGCTCGCGCCACGTCCGTCAGCACCTGGCCGAAGACGCCGGTGTTCACCGTCAGCACACGATCACCCCGCTCCAAGGTGGACATCATCGCGGCCTCTTCACCGTAGGTGGCCGTGCCGACCAGCGTGAGCACGTCGTTCTTCGTATGCATCATCGTTTGGAGTTGCTTGATGCAAGCGATTTCTAGTTCGTAGTAAGGCAGGTAATAGATGGGGGTGTGCAGTTGCTTGCCCATCTCGGCCAAGGCCGAGGGATAGAGATCGGTCTGGCCGCAACTGAGGTTGATAGCATATTTCTTCCGACTCATGAGGATAGCTCCTGAACTGGATTCAGCGTTGAGGTGCCTGTCGCCTGCGAACCGACAGCCCGAGTTCGTGGTGAACGGCGTCGATGCGTTCACGTTGGATGAGCGAGCTGTAAGACAGGCGAGACAGCGCGCCGTCAATCGTCACCGTAGCGCCCGTGATGTAGCGCGAGCGGTCGGTTACCAGGAACAAAGCCAGCTCTGCCACTTCCGACGGAAGGCCTCGTCGCCCCCACAGGGGCACTGCAGGGTGAGCGAC
Source organism: Anaerolineae bacterium (assembly GCA_034434975.1). Lineage (GTDB taxonomy): Bacteria > Chloroflexota > Anaerolineae > JADYZS01 > JADYZS01 > JADYZS01. The sequence goes on from DAOTYP010000192.1 coordinate 5,007, forward strand.
GTCGGGATGATCGGCCCGCAAGGTCCCCCGATTTTGAATGCCGCCCGGTCGGATGGCGTTGACGCGGAGGCCATAGGGAGCCAGTTCCAAGGCAGCGTCAACCACCAGCTGTTCCAGGCCGATTTTGGCCGCGGAGTAATGAGGGCAGTAGGCCGGTACGACGCTGTGAATAGATGAGATGCACAAGATGCGACCTTGGATGCCCAGGCGGATCATCTCGCGTGCGACTCTCTGAGTGAGAAAGAAAGGGCCGATCAGGTCGGTATCCAGAACGCGGCGCACATCCTCGCGGCTCACCCCCAGAAAGCCACCGGGGGCGTTGATGCCCGCGTTGTTGACCAGAACGTCAATCCGACCGAACGCTCGCAACGTTTCGTCCACGATGCGATCCACGTCGGTTTCCCGCCCTACATCGGCTTCAAGCACCAGGGCGCGCCGTCCGCGTTGTTCCACCTCTTGGGCCGTGATCCGGCCCTCCTCAGCGTCTATGTCGGCAATGACGATGTGCGCTCCCGCCTCAGCCATCGCCAGGGCTATGCCGCGCCCGATCCCCTTGGCCGCGCCGGTGATGATGGCAACCTCATCTTGCAAAGGGTAAAGCGATGCCCTCTCGCCTAAAATCGTATCATCCTCTCGTTTGGCTGACATATCTGCACAACCTCTCCAGTCCGGTTTCCAGTTCGTCCTCGCGCGCCGCCAAGGAGATGCGGATGTACCGATCCCCTGATGGCCCGAAGGTGCGCCCCGGTGCGACGGCGACCTTCTCCTGGGCAAGGAGGTTCTGGGCGAACCCTTCCGACCCCCAACCGCAACCGCTTATGTCTACTAACAGGTAGAAGGCTCCCTGCGGCACGTAAGTGGCCAAGCCGTGCCGTTGTAGGATGGCTATCGCACGATCCCGGCGGCGCCGATAGGCATTGACCATGATCTCTATGCAATCCTGCGGCCCCTGCAATGCTGCTTCCGCCGCTTTCTGAGAGACCGATGAAGTGCAGGCGACGGTGGCCTCCTGCAGTTTGACGAAGACGGCCGCGATCTCCGGGGGAACGACGGCGTAGCCGACACGCCAGCCGGTCATGGCATAGGTCTTGGAGAAAGAGAAGAGGCTGAGAACCCGCCCGTCCTGATCCAACGAGCCCGGGCTCACGTGTCGGGCGTCAAAGACGATCTTCTCGTAGCACTCGTCGGAGATCAGGTAGAGGTCGTGCTCGCGCGCGAGCGCGACGAGCGCCGCCATTCCCTCCTCCGGTATGACGCTCCCCGTTGGGTTAGAGGGGCTGTTGACCACCAGGGCCTTGGTGCGAGGCGTGATCAGGCGCGACAACGTCTCCAGACAAGGCTGGAAGCCGGTCGCCGCGTCTAGGGGATAGTACACGGCCTGCGCCCTGCAGAGTTGGGTGAGCATCGTGTAGTTGGGATAGCCGGGGTCTGGTATGAGCACTTCATCGCCAGGCTCCAGAACCGCCGTGAAGGCCGCGTAGAGCCCGCCCATGCCGCCGGTCGTTACCACCACGTTCTCTACCGACGCCTCTAGGCCGTTCTCACGACGGACCTTTTCGGCGATCGCTTCTCGCAGGGAGAGAAGCCCGGCGTTGGGCGTATACTTGGTGAACCCTTGTTGGGCTGCTTGGAGCGCGGCCGCGGTGATGTGCTCCGGCGTCGGGAAATCCGGCTGGCCGATCTCCAGGTGGATGACCCCTGGGAGTTGAGCGGCCATGTCCAGGATGACCCGAATGCCCGAGCGCGGCATCTTCAGGGCAGCGCTTGCTAGCGGCTTCATAGGTTAGGATGCCTCCCGGTTGAACTCATCCAGCGCGGTCATCAGCGCATCAACGTCCGCTTCGTTGTTGAAGTGCGCCGTGGAGATGCGGATCGCGTTGTAGTGGGGGACGACCCGCACATGAATGCGCCGCTTCTCCCTCAGGAACGTGCTGACCTCGCCCGCGGCGTGCCCCGTTACCGAGAACGAGGTGAGGCCAGAGGAATCCTCCCACGCGCGCGGCGTGAGGAGGCTAAGGAAGGGGCGTTCCAGGATGCGCTCCTTCAGGTAGGTGCTGAGGGCGGCGATGTGACGATAGATGTTCGCCCACCCCCACCCTTCCAGCCAGTTGAGGCTGGCGTTCAGGCCGATGTGTAGAGGCCACGCGCGCGTGCCGAATTCAAAGCGGAGCGCGCTCGGCCAAGGGTCTGCCGTGCCGGTAGCGATATCGGCCCGCTCCAGGCTGCCGGCGCCCACATGGGCCAGGTAAAGGCCTGGGAGCCTCTCTCGCCGTCCGTAAAAGATGCCCGTGCCCTTGGGGCCGCTCAGCCACTTGTGGCCGTTGGAGGCGTAGAAATCGCAACCGATCTCATGCAAATTGATCGGGAAGACGCCCGACGCTTGCGCGCCATCTAAGAGGGTCAAGAGGTTGCGCGCGGCGGCCCACCGGCAGATCTCGCGAGCGGGGAGACGTGTGCCCGTCTCGCAGGTAACATAGCTGATGGCCAGAAGGCGCGTCCGCTCGGTCAGCGCTTTCTCCAAACGTTCCCGCATCGCCTCGGCCACGGGCGATGCTTCTACGAGGCGTATTTTGATGCCTCGGTAACGCTGAAGGTAAAGGAGGGGATGGAAGATCGCCTCATGCTCTTCGTTGGTAGTGATGATCTCGTCGCCAGGCTGCCAATCCAGCCCGGCCAGCACCAGGTTGATGCCGTCGGTCGCGTTGCGGGTGAAGGCGATCTCTTCCGGCTCGGCTCCCAGGAGCGCCGCGACATGGTGCCTGGCTTCCATTGTTTTAGCGCCAAGGTCTCCCTTGGAGGCCACGCCCGACCGTTCAAACTCCTTGAGGACCTCTGTGAACTCGGCCAATGCCGGCTCCGGCATCAGGCCGTATGTACCGACGTTGAGGTACACCACCTCCTTCAATATCGGATATGCCCGACGGATCTCCTCATGATCCAACCTCTTAGGTAAGTCGTCCACTTCGTTCTCTCCTGAGGGGTAAGGAATAGAGATGCCCCTCAGGGCACCTCTGCGACTGCATGGGAAACCCGAAGGCGATGCGCACGGCAGGGCCTCAGAAAGGCCAGCGTCCCTGCAGGCGCAGTATCTTCTCCAGGCCAGCGTCAACGACGGCCTGGCGCACCGCCTCCGGCGGCTTGCGCCCTTTCGGCAACTTCTCCGGTTCTAGGGCCATGCGCAAGAGAACGCGCGCCGTTGTGGCTACCGTCTCTCGCAGCAGGCGCACATCTATTTTGTCCAGCGTGTCAGCCGTCGTGTGCACCCACCCCTGCCCCGACGGCGCCGGCGAGGTAACGGCCCACAGAGATGGGATGCCGGCCAGCGTGAAAGGAAAGTGGTCGGTGTTGTGCACCAACCCTGAATCCTTCACGGTGGCGCCCAGGTCCTCTAGAGGGAGTTGACGCAGGTATGCGGCCAGTTCTGGGCTGTCCTGGGTGTGCAGGATCAAGGGAGGAGCGATCCCTACGACATCGGCGTTGAACACGACGCGCAAACGATCTAGTTCGTCAGGGTGGTCCCGCACGTAGGCGGGCGACCCGTGAATCCCCAACTCTTCGCCGGAGAAGAGGACAAACCGTATCCCCGCCTTGAGGCACGAACGGTAAGGGGCCAGGAGGCGCGCTGCTTCCAGGATGGTTGCGGTCCCTGTGGCGTTGTCTTGCGCGCCCTGGGCGACATCGTGCCCGTCATAGTGGCCGCAGGCCAAGATCCATCCCGCTTCGGGATCGGAGCCGGGGAGTTCGCCGACGATGTTGCGGGCGACGACCTTCTGCGGCCCGCCGCCGACCGCCAACCGTACCTGCACGGGGCCTTCCTGTAACCGCCGCCGCAGAAAGGACGCGACTTCCAGCGGTATGGAGATGGCAGGCAAGGTGGCCGGTATAGCGCGCAGGTTCAGGCTGCCGACGGAAGTGAGCATCCCTGGCTGGCCGCTGGCGAAGATGAAGCCTGCGGCTCCGGCGGCGTGGGCATCCGCGTACTTTTCCAGGCGGTGCGGCCCTTCCGGGCCGGTGAGAGCCACTTTCCCGGCCACTTCTTTCCCCAACCGCTCCAGGTCGGCGGGCGCTCCTGGCCCCACGTCTATCAACGGGGCTTCTACCTCGCCGGCGGGGGAGCCGGCCATCGCCAAGCAGGGGAGTTCTCGTGACGAGTTGCCATCTACATCTAGGAGCGTGAGCCGAGTTTCCCCCCGTCTCCATCCCATCATCTCAAAAGGCTCGGCGGCGACGTTCTCCAAGCCGTAGTCCCGAAACCGCTGCCACAGAAAATCGCCCGCGCGCCGTTCATCTTCCGTGCCGGCAAAGCGCCCGTTGCACACATCGCACAGGTATTTGACGTTCTCCCGCAGCGCAGGCGAGGTCCACAATTCGCCGATGATCTCGCGCTCTAACGCCAACAGATTCATCAGAAACTCAGGCTTTCGGGTATGGGAACAGCGCAGAAGTGCCCTGGAAGACGATGCCGTCGTGGCCTGCCTCGCGCGCCACGTCCATTAAACGGCGCACGGTTGCCGATGGCCACGATGCGCCGGCGATGACGGGATACGAGCGGACCGTATCCCCGCTGTACAGGCGCGCCTTGTACAATTCGTTGGCCACGATCTCGCCGAGGGCCTCTAACCCTTGCTCTGCCGCGCCGTATGGGTCATCCAGATGGAGAGACGCGAGGTCAGTAGGCAAGTTGTAGCGGTCGTATCCGAAGAGCCGATAGACCAGCCGCAGCGCGTCGCGCTCGCTCAGGCCATCGGCCCATTGGGTGAGGAGGCTGGCGAACGAGGCCAGGTTATCCAGGTAATGAATGGCGATGTGGCGCAGGAGGGGCAAAATGTGATCGCACGTCGCGGCGAGGTCCCGGTAGCGGTGCCCCACCAACAAGGCGAATGAGGGGACGTGCGCATCAGTGCCGAAGGCGAAATCCCTCTGGCCGACGGCCCGCTGCACCGCGGCGCGGAAGCGCCTCAAGTTGCGAGAGAGACAATCGGCCCGGAAGTTGAACCAATCCGCGACGCCGCCCCCGTCTTTCCCCAACGTCTGGAGCAAGTCAACGAAGCCGAGGCCCAACGAGGCGGCCTGTTCCAATTTCCTGGCCGGCAGCCTTTGGAGGGCCGCCACCGCCTCCAGCACGGCGGCCTTCATGTGCGGGAAGTCGTAGCCCAGTTCGGCGGCAGCCTTTTCACAGGCCGGGCAGCCGCAGGCCAGCATCTGCTGGAAGAAGGCGGGATGGCAAAAGCGGAAATGGGTGAGGGCGTACCCTTGGATGTCGTAACGGGTAGCGATGTCCACCAGGGCCGCCTCAAACCAGGCGTTGACTTGCTCATTGTTGGGGCAGAAGGTGTGCGTCGCCTGCTCGTGGGCATAGGGCAGGCGCGGGAATTCGTCCATGCGGCGACCGGTCAGGTCCCTCGCCATGAGCGCAGGGGCATGTTCCGCTCCCGCCCAATAGGCCGAGGTGAGAACCCAAACCTGGATGTCACGCTTGCGCGCCTCATCTATCGCTCGCCGCAGGGTGGTGTCGTCATCCGTCAGGTTCAAGCCGGGAGCAAGGAGGGCCTTGTCCTTGGGGAAGGGGTTGAGGGTCCGTACTTCGGGGGAGAGGTTGAACGATCCGCCGAAGATGATGCGATTCAAGCCGATCTCGTCTCGGGCTGCATCCAGGTAGCGGGGGTCGGCGACCACCGCTGCCGGGTCCCCATACAGGCCCACTACGTTGTGTCTGTCCGTCATGTTGTCCATGATCTAGCTCCTTTCGCGAGAAGCGCGAAACCGCGCTGCATCTGGTTCGTTTCTTCGCTCTATTGGCGGCTTGCAAACTTCTGATTCCCTATCACTCGTAAAACTGATGAATGGCCGGGGGCGGCCACAAGCCCGCGAAGGCTTGAATGGCTTTGTCTATGTGCCCTTGGCCGCCGCGCAAGGTCCACAGCAGGTGGCCGGCGAAGAGCGCATCTACCTGGAGCCCCCCTAACTTCCGCAGGCTCCGTTGGTAGGCTTGCAGGTCGGAGCCCGGCCAGTTGCCGATGCTGATGATGCCGCCGTAGAACACCACATCGCCGGAAAAGAGCACCCTGCGGCCGTCTACGTTGACCAGGTAACAGAGACAGCCGGGGTTGTGGCCGGGCACCTGGATGGCCTGGACGGCCAGGTCGCCAACGGAGAAGATGGCCCCGTCGGGTATGACCAGGTCGGCCCGGCAAGGTGGGAAGACCCGCTCGCGCGGTTGGTCGCCCAGCCCCAGCCGATCAAGGCCCAATTCTTCCGCGTTCCCCTCGGCCAATAGGCGCGCCTCCGCCTCCGAGGCAACCACGCGCAGTTCGGCGCCCGCCTCGCGCGCCAGGATGGCCTTCAGGTGGCTGCTGCCGCCCGCGTGGTCGCGATGGGCGTGGGTGAGCAAAAGGTAACGGATGCGCGCCGGCTCAAACCCCTCGCGGACGACGTTTTCCAGGATGCGAGGCGTGTCTGCCCCGCAGCCCGCATCCACCAGCGCCAGTTCGCTTCCCCCGTCCAAGAGGTAAACGTGGCAATCGCCGGAGTCGGAGAGGCCGATCGCGCCGCTCCCTACCAGGTAGACGTGCTCAAGAAGTCTCATCTCTCATCAACCGCGGCATGGAACGGAAAGGTGTCTCTAAATCGGGTTCCTCGCGTAGAGGCAAGCGAATCTTCTCGCCACGCCACGAGGAGAGGTAGACCGCGTTGATCGCCTCTATCGCTGCCCTCCCCTCCTCACCCGGCGTCAAGGGCATGGCCTGGCGCTGCACACACTCGCAGAAATGCTCCAGTTCTTTCAGGTAGCGATTGCTGGCTCGTTGCTCTTCGTCCAGGTTGGGTCTGTTGTACAGGGTAAGATCATGGGAGGCACGGCCGTGCTCATACAAGGTCATCCGAAACGGCTCGGTAGAAATGTAGCTCCAGTGGGGACCGCATTGGATCTCTAAAGAGGCCTTGGTGCCGTCAATCAGGTAGTGTTCGGTGAGGGGCTTATGGGTAACCGTCGTCATGTGATGCAGGCTCACTGCGCCGCCGTTGTGGCACAAGGTGGCCACGGCGGTGTCTTCTACCTCGTACCACGAGTGGACGATCCGAATCTCGCCGCTCACCGTCTCCACGTCGCCTAGCCACCAACGGCAAAGGTCAATGGTATGGCTCCCGTGGTCCTGAAATTTGCCGCCCCAGGTCGCGAGGCGGGCACGCCAACCCTCTTGGCCCGTCTCCGGTATGTACCAGCTCCAATCGCAGCGGACCTGAAAGACCTTGCCCAATTCACCCCCGTCTATGAGCTCCTTGGCCCTGCGGAAGCTCTTGTCAAAGCGCTTCATGAAGGCGATCATAAGGATCACCCCTGCCTCACGGCAGGCGGCGATCATCGCGTCGCACTCGCCGATGGTGCGGGCCATGGGCTTCTCGCAGAGGACATGCTTTCCCGCGCGGGCGGCCTTCACGACCTGCTCACGGTGTAGGAAAACGGGCGATGCCACAAGCACCGCGTCTATCTCGGCTTCGGCCAAGAAAGCGTCGTAGTCGGAGAAGGTCGCGGCATCAGGGCAATAGGCCCGCATGTATGCCAGCGCGGCCGGCTCAGGATCCATGAGGGCCGTCACGCGGCCGTTTTCCAGGTAGCGCAGGATAGGGCCGAACATCACTTGCGTTCCCCCAGGCCCACAGCCCGCGATACCGATCTTGACGGGGGCGCTCACTCTCTTCCCTCCCATCGGCGCTCAGTCTTCCAGCAAGGCCACGGCGCGCACGGGTGAACCATCCCCCTCGCGAATCTTGAGGGGGAGACAGATCAAGAAGACCTCTTGATCGGTAGGAAGCTGCTCAAGATGAGCCAACAGCTCTACGACGACCGGCGGGTTAGGCGAATCAAAGATCACCTTGTGTCGGTCCAGGTATGGGTTGACCGACGGCGTGTCCACACCGATCAACCCTACCTGTTTGTCGTTCAGCCAGCGCATAAGGGCCGGGGTCAGCTTCGGGATCGCTTCTTTGTCAAAGTAGGTTGGCGTGCCCAGGTGCCGGTCCCAGCCGGTCCTCAGAAGGATGCGTGCGCCTGGCTTGATCCGATCCGCGTAGGGAGCCAGGTCTGGCACGTCAATGTCTTCGCCAGGGGCCTTTTGGCTCAGGTCAACGACGAAGGCGGGGCCGATGAAGCGACCCAGGGGCACCTGATCCAAGTTCATCCCGTCCGCGCGCAGGTGGTAGGGGACGTCGGTGTGAGTTCCGGCGTGGCCGCACATCATGAGGAGCTTCATGTTCATGACCTCCAGGTCGCCCGCCTGTCGGCCTATCTTAAAGTAGTCCACGACGCCCGTCTTCGGCTCGCCAGACCAGATCGGCATCTCGTGGTAGATGGGCAGGCTCAAATCCACCAGACGGCTGTATGTCTTTGCCAACATGTTGCCTCCTGGGGAAATCAAGCACCTAAGACGATCTCCACCCCGCTTGCGCCGGCAGGCAAGGGGAGGAAGGTCCGTCCGTCAGCGCTGACCCAGGCCGCGGCCGGCAGCGGCGTGCCATCTACCTGCACGGCCTTGGGACGTGGCCCGGCGACGGCCAAGGTATGCACCCAGGGCGCTTGCGGCAGATGCACCTGCAAGCGCTCGCCTTTCCGCGTGGCTGTGTACTCCCAAGGGCGGTCGTCTTCATCGTAGAGGGTGAAGGCCGCCTCCCTTTGCACGAACAGGTGAAGTTCCATCCGTTCCAGCGGCCGTTCTCCTACCCATTGGGTGACCTCGCCTAAGGGGAGGAGGCTGTCGCCTCGCAGGAAGAGGGGGATGCGGTCCAGCGGGGCATGATATGAGACGTGCCGAGGGCCCTGATACATTTCTCCCGTCCACCAATCCAGCCAGGGGCCGGCTGGAAGATAGACGTTCCGTTCCTCCGCCTCCTCAAGCACCGGCGCGACCAAGAGGGCCGGGCCGAGCATGTATTCCGTCCCCTCGCGTTGGGCGAACGGGTCGCCTTGAAATTCCAGGACGAGCGGGCGCAGCAAGGGAAGCCCCGTGCGCGAGGCCTCGTGGGCTAGGGCATACAGGTAGGGGATGAGCCGATAGCGGAAGCGGACGACCTCGCGGAAGATGCGCAGCGCCTCCGGGCCGTATTCCCATGGTTCGCGCGGCGAGGTGCCGTGGGTGCGCGCCATAGGGACCAGAAGGCCGAATTGCGCCCAGCGGATGTACAAGGCGGGCGATGGCGTCCCGACGAAGCCGCCGATGTCGGTGCTCCAATAGGCGAAACCGGAGAGGCTGTAGCCAAGGGCAGCCCAGAGTTGAGCTGCCAGGTCTTCCCAGCGACAGACGGAGTCGCCGCCCCAATTAGCCGGATAGCGCTGTGACCCTGCGCAGGCGGAGCGGCCCCAGACCAGCGCCGATTCTTTGGAGAAGCCCGCGCAGGCTTCGTAGACGGCCCGGTTGTATAGGAGGGCATAGCGGTTATGCATCAGGGGACCGGGCGTGCCATCAAAGTAAACGCCGTCGGGCGGGGCGGCCTCGCCCATGTCGGTCTTGAAGACGGCTACGCCTTGGGCCAAGAGCTCGCGATGGCGTGCTTGATACCAGGCTACGGCTTGGGGATTGGTGAAATCTACCACTGCCGTCTCGTTCTCAACGTAGTCTTTGATCAGGTAAGGCTCCCCGTCCTCGCGCCGCACAAAGTAGCCCTTGGCCGCACCTTCGGCGTAGCGGGCCGTGCCTTTAGGCACATAGGGCTGTTCCCACAGGCATACCTTGAAGCCCATCTCCTTGAGTTCGCGCAGCATCCCCGTAGGGTCGGGGAAAGCCTCCTCGTTCCATTCAAAGTCGCAGTGGTGATAGGGGTGCATCCAATCGGGGTCCAGGTGGATCAGGTCGGCGGGGATTCCCTCGGCCCGCATCCGCCGGGCTACCGTCATGGCCTCGGCGCGGTTCTGGAAGGTGGCGCGTGAGACCCACAGGCCAAGGCTCCAGCGCGGCACTACCGGCGGCCGTCCCGTCAGGCGCGTGTAGTTGTACAAGATGTCCTTGAAGGATGGCCCGTAGAAGAAGAAGGCGTCCAATACAGGCTCTTCCACCTCGTAGGCGATGGTCACGTAGGAGACGCTCCCTACCTGGAAGGTGATGCGGGCCGTGGAATTAAGGAAAAGGCCGTAGCCGCGGCTGCTCAGGTAAAAAGGTACGTTCTTGTAAGCGCGCTCGGTGGTCGTGGTTACGGTGTCCACGTTCCACATCGTGATCGTGTAGCCGCGCCGATCCAAGGGGGCGAATTGCTCTCCAAAGCCGTAGATGCTTTCGTCCGGGGCCAACTTCCAGGAGTCAAAGGGAAAGACGCGCCCTTCCTGATCGGTCCGGTAGCCCAGCATGAGGGAGAAGGGATGACGCAGGCCGCCCCGATCATCGGCCTCCGCGGCGATCCTTCTTCCTTGCCGGTCCAGCACTTCCAAGCCCCACGGGGCCAGGTTTATCAGCAGGCTGAGGGTTGCCGTCGCTAATCGCAGGCTCTTCCCTTCGTCCGCCACCTGCAGCGAAGGCGCAGGCCATTCCGCCTCCACCAGGCAAGGGGTTGTGTGCTCCGGGACCGCCGTGCCGGGGACCATGCGCAGGCGAAAGACGGCATCGCTCAGGAAGTCAAGGCGCAGGGCTACCCGACGCCCGTCGTCTGTGCGCGCGTCTAGCCAAAGGGCACTACCTTCCCTATGCCATGAGGTGACTTGGCGCACCTGATGGAAGGCGCCACGTTCAGGGTTGAACAGGTGGGGTAACTGATCATGGTAGAGGTACAGGTAAGGCCGCTTGTGGGGGAAGAACGCCTCTTCAGGGTCTTTCACGTTGGCCTCCTAAGATGTTCGTGAGGAGATGAACCAGAAATCCAGCGCGCCGCTGTCCAGATGGATGGGCGCCAAAGCCGGCTCCGCCGTCTGTTGCATCTCCTCTCGGCGATAGAGGGGACCCGGCCCCTCCGTGCTGTAGAAGATGGGGACCTCCTTTTTGTCAAAGTCGGAGTAGCCCGTCCGGTCATCGTTGCCTAGGGGCTCCATTTTGATGACGGTGTCCCCCTTCCAGGTTACGCGATAGCGGTATTGCCGGAAGCCGGGGTTGCCGATGGCGATCTCCTCCTCCCAAATGGGGAGAGGATACCGGACTCGAAGGGTTTCCCCTGGTTGTCGCTCCCCTAGTTCCAAGTAATTCCCCCAGGCCCGCGCCTGGACCTCTCCTCCGTCAGATTCCACCCGCATCTCGTGCGGGGCGACGAATTCGGGGATGCGCACCCTAACCCGACATGCCTCCCACAGTCGGATGGTCAGGAGGCCCTGGTAAGGCTGGTAACCGCGCACCTCGGCCTGAGGGAGGAGTTTATCTATGTGCAGGTTCACCGACAGGGAGCCGTCGGCGAAGCGCGCGGCGTTCTTCCACACGATGAAGAAGGCGTGGGTTCCTGAGCCGCCGCAGCAGTTTTGGAAGGCGCGGGTTTTGTCTCGCAGTTCCGGCCCTCCCCAATGGGCGTTCAAGGTCTCCTTGGCGGCCAGGATATGGGTGGGGGAACTCCAGCCGGCGTATCCCCCCACCATCCTTTCCCCCACATCTCGCCAGGTGAATTGCGGCGTGTCTTCCTTGGTTGGGTCCGACCTCAGCCATGACACGTCGGTAACCTGGCTCTCCACCAGGTGGTTCCGCGCGACCCGTTCCACGTCTCCCCAGTATTCGGGGTGACCGTGGTTCGCCAGCGTCACCGCCAGCCCCAAGTAGTCCATCAGCGCGCAGGTCTCGCAGGAGATGATGTCCCCCTTGCGGCCTATCGCCTCCGGCATGAAGCCGAAGCGCGTGGACTCCGAGCGCACGTACCGGTAGAGCGCGTCCACGCGGCTATACATGACGGGGTCGCCGACGTGGAGGGCGTAATCGGCGGCTCCGACCAGCGAGCGGAGGTTCCCATGCATGTGGCCGCCGTGCCGGAAGGTGTTGTCGGGCGTGAAAAGGGGCGACTCGTTGAAGATCTGACGCGCCATTCTTCCCGCTAACTGCAAGGCCGGCTCACAGTCCATGTAGCGCGCACAAACCATCAGGGGCTTGATGATGAATCCGCTCCAGAAGCCGGGGCTGGTTACGTTCTTCTCCACCAGGGAGTTGACCATCTTGAAGATGGCTTGGCGGAGCGGTTCCTCTCGGTTATCCAGATAAGCCGTTACGAGCGCGTAAAGGGTCAACGCCTGGTCGCCGATGTCGGCCACATGTTCCGAATAGTTCGTCTTGGGTCGGAAGAGAAGGCCCGATGCCGGGTCTATATAGGAGAGGATCTTGCGGTACCAGGTCTTTTCTATGGGGACTTCCTCGCCCGTCATGTATCTCGCCATGATCGCGGCCTGGAATTGCCTGGGCATCACGTCGCCGAAGTCTGGCCAGTCGTGGGCAGCTTCGGCCGGGTCGGTCCAGAAGACGTTGAAGTAGGGTAGCCCGTCCTTGTCCACCATCCGGGTCAGGTAGTTGAAACTGCGCCGGACGTACGTTTCTAGGGCAAAGGTCTGAAGGGGATGATCGGTTGCCATCTCCGCACCTTTTCCTTATCAGATGCGTCTAGGTGAACGTCAGGACGACCTTGTTGTGCCAGCGCCTCGCCCAGGATGGACTCGGACAGCCCCCGCTGATATTGAGGCGCGGTGTCAAAGAAGTTGATGCCAAGTTCCAAGGCCCGTTGGACGATCTGGATGCCCGTCTCGCGATCCTTGTTGGCAAGGAAAAGCCCGCCTAAGCCGATCTCAGAGACCATCAGGCCGGAGCGGCCTAGCCGGCGATACCTCACTGTGCCCTCGCCTCCGCGGCGTCGCCGCGCGCGGCACGCTCGCCTCCGTCGTCCTTGTGGTAGCGGGGGTGCCAGTCTCCACCCTGCCAAGAGGTGATCTTCTCCGGCACGACGCGGATCAAATAACGGGGCCGATCCAGCGTGCCGCGCAGGTACTGCAGGCCCTCCTCCCCACCGTAGCGCTCGGCCATGCGGAAGGCGATCTCCACCCATCTCCCTTGCGTGGTTGGGCCTTCCACGATGGTCGCTTGGCCTAAGATCAGCACCTGGGTCTTATCGCCGACGACGGCGACCGCCACGCGCGGATCGCGCCGGATGTGTGAGACGTATTGAGAGCGCTCGCGGGCTACGATGTAAAGCGCCTCTCCGTCGTATTCGTGCCACACCGGCACCACGTAGGGGCCGCCGTCCTCGCGCACGGTTCCCAGCATGGCCAGGTACGGTTGCGCCAGGAACGCCTTGAGTTCTTCGGCGGTTAAACCGCGTCCCATGCCTCTACCTCTTCTCCCATGATATCGCGGATCACCCTGAACGGCGGTTTTGCCCTCACGCTGTCCAGGTCCTCACACGGCACGATGGTCTTATCGGCCACCGTGTAGATGCGCAGTTGCGATAGATCGTTGCAGCCCAGGCCGATTTCGGCGGCGGTGCGCAAATAAACGAGACGCTGCGGATCAAAACCCATCAGGTAACTGGTGACGCTGTCCACCGCCACCATGTTGATGCCGGCGATGACCATGCCCAGCGGGAAGTTCCGGCCCCGGTTGAAGCCGGTGCCATCCCGCCCTACCACGCCCTCTACCATGTTCAGGTGAGGCTGGATCACCTGGGCCAGGTCCGCGAGGCGACGCGCCAGGCCCTCTTGCCAGCGTTCGTGCAAAGCCTCGTCCATCCATTCTTTCTTAGGCCGGTCGTCATGCACCCGCTCCGGCGGCAATTCCTTCCAGGCCTGGGCGCAGTAGTGGCGATCCCATACGTCATCCAGCCCCATCAGGTTCTTCAGGCAAAGGGTGGTGATGGCCAGGTTGTGGGTCTTCATCTTGGGGACGTTGATCAGCACCGCGTCGGGCGCGACGGCCAGGCGGCTCACGTTGCGCACCGGATGGACCAGAGGGCGCGGCACGGCTTTCTTGACGCAGGTATAGGAGATAGGGCAACGTATCTTGGCCCCCGTCTCCTCGGCCACCTCCAAGTAGCCGGTCCCTTTCCAGTGGCGCGGGTTATAATCGTCGCTGTCGCGGGGGTCTTCCACGATGTAGATGCCGCCGCGGCGCGCGCCATGGTCGCGCACGTACTCTACGATCCCGCCCACGAAAGCCGGATGCGTGGTGATGCCGGAGTCGGGGTTGGCGAAGTGCTCTCCCGAGGTTACGTTAGGCTTGATGACAACCTTCTCGCCCGACAGGGCCACCTGCATGACAGTCAGGGCCTCGTAGGCCACGCGCCGAAATTCCTCCCACGTCGGCTCTGCAGATACCGGCGCGCGATAGATCAACACAGCATGAGGATCACTCAGCAACGGATGCAGTTGAAATGCCATGGTTCACGTTTTGACCTTTGTTGCCCGTCATCCCTTCTCGGAGATGGACTCCCATGTCTTCAGTAGGTCGCTGTCTCCTGTGTAGTACAGAGCGGTGGAAACGGGCGGCAATGTAACCTGGAATTGGTCGGCATCCTGAGCCACTGCCTTTCCGGCGAATAGATCATAAACCACCTCTACCCGTTTCGGCAAATTGAAAACCCTCTCTCCGCCGGAGAGGGTGTGCACGCCCAGGAGTTGCGGCGTAGCATACAGCACATCCCCCGCCTCGCTGTACAGATGCACCCCTGCAAAGCGGGCTATCCCCCGCAGCACAGGTGCCGGGATGTTCGGCGCAGCCACGTAGATGGAGGTCCACTCCGGGAAGACCTTGACCCCAAACCCTGGCCGACAGCGTCCCTGCGAGTAAACGACGTTTCCGAGGATGGTGGCCCCATACGGCTCCAGGTGGAACACCGGCCCCAGACGGCTGTTGGTCCCCCAGAAGAGGTCTTGTGGCAGACCTTGGGTGATGGGATGGTTGAAGTTGGTGATGTGCATCAAAGGGCCCCAGGGATGATCTCCCTTGCCGAAGGAGAAGCCGGTGAGGTCGGTCATGTTGGCCAGGGAGGGGTCCTCCTGGATGTAGCCGGGGGCGTAAATCCAGAGGGCGACGCGGCCATCGCGCCGCAGCTCTCGCTTGAGGGCCTCGCGGCGCGCTCCGTCCAGGTAGAAGGCGTTTAGGAAGATGTAGAGTTTGTAGGGCGGAAGGCGACCCTCAATGAAGTCCTGCAAGAGGTACGTATCAAAGGGCGCGCCCATCTTAGGGAGGCCCCAGAGCCGCTGCTGGAAGATGAGGGGGAGATCCAGGTCGTTGCGCAACGATTCGTAGAAGAAGGACTCGTCATCCAGAAGGACGGCAACCTCGGCGCAGGGCTTGCGATCCAACTGCAGGGCGAAGGTGGCTATGTCGCGAAACCGGCGTATCAGCGGTCGGAAGGCCGGCTGCTGCGAGAGGTCTATGTGGGGTGTCATCCAGCCGCCCCCTAGCCACCAGATCCCCTGGCCGTGGGTGACGACGTAGACGAAGTTGCGCTGGAGGATCGCGATGCTCTCTTCCAGCGTGTCGGCCTTGCCGTAGTTGGGATGGTCGTGGCAGGTAAGGTGGGTGCGGGAATCTTCCTCGTAGATGTAGATCTTGCCGTGCAGGCGCACCGATTCGGAGGGGGGCATGCTGGGCCCGTCGCCGCCGATGCCGCGGAAGCCGTAACTGTAGGGGCTGACGACGAAATCCACGTATGGCGATTCTAGGATGCGCCGCAGGCCCAAATGGCCGCTCCGCTGGTAGGCCGAATATTCGCTGTCGGCGCCCTCGCCGAAAAAGCCTGCGTTCCAGGCCAGTTCCATGAGGTAGCCGAAGAAGGCTCCGGCCAGGGCCTTCCCTTCGGTCGCCTCTTTGACCGTGCGGTTGAAGTCTATCACCAAATCGCCGCAGAGTTCGGCCAGGCAGCGGTAGTAGTCAATCACGCTTTGCTCTTGCCGAGGGTCGCGGAAGGTGAAGTGCGCGGTCTGCAACTGCGCGGCGGCTGGAGGCACCTCCGCCGTGTCAAAGGTGACGCCGGGCGCGTTCCAGGCCGCGCGCAAGGCGTCTACGTCATCGTGGTAGCGCTGGCGCAGCCAGGCGCGGAAGTGCTCGCGCATGGGACGGCTATAATCACCGCAAGGGGTCGCCATCGCGGTGGCCTTTACCCATTCGCCCGTGCCGCCGGCGCCGGTCTGGTAGGCGATGACGCGGTCGGCCAGACCGATCCTCTTGAGATGGGCCACCAGAGCCCGTAGGTAATCTTTGGCTTGCTCACGCCACAGCCGGGAAGCGAAAGATTGGCATAGGCGTCTGCCGTCGGAGGCCAGTTCGCATTCCTCAGGGTATAACTTTTGCCACCATTCCGGCATCTCCAGGTGCACACGCAGATGAAAGCGCGCCTCCGGGTCCGCCTCCAAGACCTGACCGAAGCGCCCCTCCAGCGTGGAGAAGTCCCAATGTTCCGACCGCCCCGGCCCGGGGCCACACCAATCGGGCGGGTTTCCACCGGTGCCCATGTCAAAGGTGAAGAGGTGAATCCCCGCCTCGCCAAAATGACGCGCGCACTCCTTCAAAGGATAGCCGTCGGGGGCCGGCGGGCTTCCCCACATCAGCCCGTAAAAGGTGGGCTGGCCATCCAGGAAAAGGGTCGGCGTGCCGTTGTGCATTTTAATTTGGGCCGTCATTCAGGTCTCTCCTCAGCGATTTGCATGTCAGGATGGAGCCTCCTCCGAAGCGGAGGAGGCATCCGTGCACAGGTCTAAACTTGGCCTGGGAACTTGCTGGGGTGAACGGGGAAGGCGCAACGTTCACGTCTTTGCTGCCATGATGCTAGCCTTTCAAACCGGTGAGGGTGATGCCGGAGACAAGGCGCCGCTGGAAGATGACGAACACCAAGATCGTGGGCAAGGCGGCGATGATCAAGCCCGCGAATAACATCTGCATGCGCATGCCGGTCGGGTCCTGATAGGCCGAGCCGTACTCAAAGGAATAACTGCGAGAGAAGTTGTAGAGCGCCAGTTGCAGGGTCCACTTGTCCGGCACGTTCAAGAAGATCAGAGGGCCGATGAGGTCGTTCCAAACTCCCAAGAAGGTGAAGAGGGCGTAAGTCGCCATCGCCGGCACGGCGAGGGGGAAGACGACGCGGGTGACGACCTGAAACTCGTTCGCTCCATCCATGCGGGCGGCCTCCAGGAGCGCGTCGGGAATGGTGCTGATGAATTGACGCATCAGGAAGATGCCGAACACCCCCGTCAGCGACGGCAAGATCAAGGCCCAGTGGGTGTTGAGCAGATGCCACCGGTGGAACATCACGTATTTGGTAACCAGCGTCACCTCGCCTGGCAAAATGATGGTGAGAAGAAGCAAGGTAAAGAAAAATTGTTTGCCGGGAAAGTCGCGCTTGGCGAACGCGTAGGCGGCGAGGCCGTTCAGAAGGGTGCTGGAGACGACGATCGCCCCGACCAGGATCAGGGTGTTCTTAAAGCCACCGAGGATCGCGTTCTCCCTGTAGCCGCCAAAAGAAGCCGAAGGGAGCTTCGTGCTGAGGATGTTACGATAGGGTTCTAGGTTTAAAGCGCTGGGCAGAAGATCTAGGTTCTGGCGGTCAAACCTGTAGAACGGCTCCCGCAGGGACGAGATGAGCATGTAGTAGAAGGGGAACAACACGAATACCGCCATCACCGTGAGCCCCAAATACAGAAGCCCTTGGTTGAACCAACGTCGTCGGTGCCAACCACCGTGGAAGCCGAGCGCAGGCCTGTTGAGAGTCGTTTGCATCAGTTCACCCTCATTCACTCGTACGATTCGGTCCTGCCATATAGGCGGAACTGGATGATCGTGGCGACGATCAACAAGAGAGTGAGCAGGAAGGCCAAGGCAGAGGCGTAACCCATCTGGAAGCGGGCGAAGCCGTAGTTGTAGATCATCAGCACCGGTGTCATGGCGTACTGGGTCGTGAGCGTGCCGCCGGTCATCACCAGCGGCAGGCCGAACTCTTTCATGCCCCCGATGATGCCCATCACCACCTGGAAGATGATCACCGGCTTCAGGAGGGGAAGCGTGATGGACCAAAACTGCCGCCAGCCGGAAGCGCCATCAATGGTGGCGACCTCATAGTATTCCGGCGGGATCGCCTTCAGGCCCGCCATCCAGATGATGGTGTTGAAGCCCAGCCCTAACCAGATGGCTACCACGCTGATCACCGGGATCACCGTCAGCGGCTCCCACAGCCACCGGACCGGTCCCAGGCCGGTCAGCGTCTTGAGGATGAGGTTGACCGGATTGCTCACGTCGCCGCCGAAGAGCCACCGGAAGACGGTGCCGACGGTAACGATGGAGGTCACGATGGGGATGTAGTAGAGGGTGCGATAGAAGCCGACGCCGCGCCGCAGGCTGTTCAAGGCCATGGCCAGGGTGAGCGCGAGGGCCTGGCCGATGCCCAAGGTGAGCAAGGTGTACTCTAGCACGTTGAGCAGGGCGCGCTTCGCCACGGGATCGCGCACGAGGGCGCGATGGTAGTTATCCAAAAGGTGCGGCAGCGGCCTCATGGTGAAGTTGTCGTAGCGGGTGAAACTGGCGACGAAAGCGAAGAGCACGGGGTAGGTCCAGAAGATCAGGTAGCCCAGGATCGCCGGCAAAATGAAGAGGTAAGCGCTTCGTTCCTTCCAGATGCGCTGCCATAGGCTAGGCCGGGGGCGGGTGTAAACTCGCGCACGCTCGCCGGGGATGGCGCGAACTGCCGTCTGCTCTACACGGGTGGACATCCGATCCTCCGCAAGATGAGAGGGGCCCACAGGGTGGCCGTGGGCCCCTCTCCCTCACTAGGCCCACCTACCTGTTCGCTTGCGCTTCTCGGATGATGGGCTCCGCGCACTTGTACGATTCCTCCACGGCCTGCTCTGCAGTGATCTTCCCCGTGAAGGCATTGATGAGGAGGCTGGGGTTGCACTCGTCTATGATCTGCAGGACCTCCGGATAGACCGTCATCGGCTTGGTCGTCTTCAGTTGCTCCTGGAAGGTGGCCAGGGCCGGGTGGTCCAGCCACGGGTGCGTGACCACCTCTTTCTTGACGGCCGGCAACTGCTTGTAAGGCGTGACGTACATCTGGCCATGCTTCGGATGGCTGATGTGCCACCAGAGGTACTCCGCCATCTCGTTGAAGTGCTTGTTGCTCTTGGGTATGCACCAGCCGAAGCCGGCCAGGATGGAGTAGCCGGGGACGTCGGGACGGAACTTGGGCATGGTAGCGAACACGAAGTTGGGGCGGGGGTAATCGGCTTCCCACTTCCCTTTGGGATTGTTGTCGTTCCACGGTCCGGGCACGTCCGCCGGCAAAACCCACTGGCCGTACTCTTGCATCGCCATGCGGCCCTGATACCAGTGATCCTGCCAGTTGTCCATGGCGGGGAGGAGATTCTCCTTGACCAGGAACTGGACCTTCTTGATGGACTCGATCATCGCCTCTTTGTAGAGGAGGTTCTTGCCGTCGTAGTAGTCGCCACCCTCGCGCCACAGCCACCAATATTGCCACCAGGAGGCCCAGCCGATGGTGGTCGGTCGCCCGAAGCCCCAGATGGCCTTGTTCGGGTCGGGGTCAGGCTTGGCGATGGCCTTGGCGGCCTGCACCATCTCATCCCACGTCTTAGGCGGCATGAGGTTCTTAACGCCGGCCCGCTCAAAGAGGACGGGGTTGCACCAGAGGCAGAAGGTGTTGGTGTCGGAGGGGAGCATCCAGACCTGGCCGTCCCGCCACATGTATCCCTTCCAGACGGCTTCTACGTATTTGTCAACGGCTCCCACGTCCTTGGCGAAGGGGGCGAAGTCGTACAAGAGATTCTTAAGGCCCCAACCGGTGCCCCGATCCAGGGCATGGCGGAAAGCGTCAGGCGCCGTGCCGGCCGCCAGCCAGGGGACGATCTCGTTCAGCTCGGGGGTTGAGCCGGGCTGAATCTTGATGGTGACCCAGGGCTTCACTTGTTTGAAGTCGTTTATGGCCGCTTGCTGGACGGCTATGATCTCATCGTTCGTCTCTACCAACATGGTGAAGGTGATAGGAGTAGGCGTGGGGGTCACGACCTTCTCCACGACCTTCTCCACCGGCTTCTCCACAACGACGGTCTCTTTGACGACCTGAGGCGTGGGGGTCGCGCAAGCAGCCAGGGCCGCTGCGCCGGCGGCGATACCGGTCAGCCTCACAAACTCTCGGCGTGAGACTTTCTTGGGGACGTCCATCGCTTGTCCTCCTTTAAGGAATGTGGCAGGTTTGATAAGGGATGCGGGCTTCCACTCAACCGGTAAGGACGTGCTCTTTCGGCGCTCTTTCACCTCCTTCCCGATGATGACGCGGGGCCGGCGAGGCCGCTCGGGTTACGGCCTCAGGCATCGCCGGCCTCTTAGGGGACCTTCCTTGATGCCGAACGTGGACCTGATAGGACCCTTCCTATCCTCAAGCCATGTTTAATTATATCAAAACGCCTCTATTTTGTCAAGATATATTATATATTACGTTTTGTTACGTTAGCGGCTGGCTGCGCGTGGTGGCTAGGTCGCTGCACTGTCCGCGGCGCGGCGTTCCGCCGCAGCCCCCTTCCGATTGCGCGGCGGGTTGATATCCCAGGCCCAAGGGTGGATGAAGTGCTCCAGCATGGCCTGGCGTGCCCCCTCTACATCGCTGGCCTCAATGAAGGAGAAGATGTGCTCATGTTGCTGGAAGGTGCGCACCGCGCTCTCACCGGGATCCTCGCGTTGGGCACTGACGATGAGAAGTTCCGTGATCGGCTCCATGAGGATGGTGAGGGCGCGGTTGTGAACTGCCTTGATCAGGGCCAGGTGGAATTGCAGATGAAACTGGAAAGTCTTTTCCCATGGCTCTACGCTGGCGGCGGCTTTGTAGTCGGCTATAATCTGGCGCATGTGCCGCAGGTCTTCCTCGGTCCGGCGGGCGGCGGCGAGGGCTGCGATCTCTACCTCAAAGATGCGGCGGGCCTCCCAGATTTCCCGAGGAGTTGCCGCGCCTCGCAGGAGGGCCAGGCGAGCGGAATCCATGAGGTTGGCATGCGCGCTCTCGGTCACGAAGACGCCGACGCCATGCCGAGCCTGCACCAACCCCTTGGCGGCCAACCCCCGGATGGCATCGCGCACGACGGTTTGGCTTACGCCGTACTGCGTCGCGAGGGCCTGCGCAGAGGGGAGGCTTTGGCCCGGCAGGTAAACCCCCTTCAAGATCAACTCCTCCAGCCGCTCTGCTAGGAGTTCGTGCAACTTCTTGGCGCGCAAAACAGCCTCGGCGCCGTCGTTGGACCCTCTCAAATTGCCTCCGTCCGGCAGAAAGCAGGGATTTCCGCCAACTGCTCAGATATAAGCGAGACGATGTTTTATTGTCTTATTAAGACCATAATACCATGCTTTCACTCGTTTGTCAAGGGGCGCGCCCGCTTCCCCCGCGCCATTTGCCTTCGTGAGGATGTGATGATATAACAGGCGTTGGGCTGTGGACGAAGCCGATCGGGTGATGAGGAGATGTGATGCCGAGCGTGTTCGCATAGTCAAACGCTTCCCCCCTCACCGAAACCTTCAGGGTGCATAGAAGGCTATGTTGGCTATGCGAAAGGTCGGCCTGATGCCGATATGTCCGACCTGACCCTGGATCAAGCCTTTGCCGACTTCCTGACCGATGCCGTAGCGGGCTCACGCCTGACCCGACGCACCTACCGTACGGCCTTGAACGCCTTGGCCGCTTTCCTACGCGAAGAAGGCGTAGAGCCGGCTACCGCCCCTGTCGCAGAACTCACGGTGGAGCGCGCGCTTCGCTGGGGCACCTGGCTCATGCACCAGCACGTACGGCCGACCGGCGAAGCAGGGCTCAGCAAGCGCACCCTGCATACCTACCTCTCTGCCCTTGCACGCCTGATGCGCTACCTGCACGCCCGTCGCCTCCTGGCCTTGCCAGGGCCGGAACTTACCCGCTTCCACGAGGGCCTGCGCGACATCCGACGAGGGCAGAAACCGCCCCAACTTCTCCCTCACCCCCCTACCCCCCAACAGGTGGAGGCGCTCATCCGGGCCGCGCGCGAGGCCGAGGCACCGCGCGACGACCTGAGGGCGGAACTGCGTCGGCTGCGCAACATCGCCATCCTGGAAACCTTGCGCTCAAGCGGCCTGCGCGTGGGGGAACTGGTGAAGATGCGACGCAAAGACCTGCGCCACGAGGACCAAAGCGCGTGGATCGTGGGCAAAGGGGACAAGGAACGCCAGGTCTTCTTTGATGCAACGGCCTGGCGCGCCGTTCAGGTGTACCTAGAAGCGCGGCGGGCGTTGGACGGGGCCTCTGGCCGCGCCCTCGGCGACCTTCCCGTCTTCGCCCGCCACGACCGCAAGGCCGGAAACCGCATCCTACCCATGAGCACCGAAGCGGTGGAGACCGTGCTGAAAGAACTGGCCAAGGCCGCCGGCCTAGAGGCGGCCGGCATCACCCCCCATTCGCTGCGCCACTACTTCGCCACCCGCATCTACCAGGCCACCCGTGATCTGGCGGTCACGCAAGACGCGCTGGGGCATAGCACCCCGACCACGACCCGGGTCTATGCGAAACTGGATGACGAGGCCGTGCGCGAGGCCCATCGCCTAGCCTTCGGCGGCCGGTAACTCAAGCGACCCGCATGATCCGATGGGCCAGCACCCCCGCGCCAAAGCCGTTATCTATGTTGACGACGGCCACGCCAGGCGCGCACGAGTTGAGCATAGTAAGGAGCGCGGCCAAGCCGCCGAAACTGGCCCCGTAGCCGACGCTGGTGGGGACGGCGATGACCGGCCGGCTCACCAACCCACCGACGACGCTGGGCAGAGCCCCTTCCATGCCCGCGACGACGATCAGAACTGCAGCCTGGACGATGAGCTCGCGCGCGGCAAGGAGGCGATGGAGCCCCGATACGCCTACATCCGTCAGGCGCTCCACCCTGGCTCCCAGAAACGAGAGGGTGGCAGCGGCCTCTTCGGCGACCGGTAGATCAGAAGTCCCCGCGGAGATCAAGAGCACGTAGCGCGCGTCGTCCGGCTGGTAGAGGGGGCCGCCCACGGTGACGACGCGCCCTACGGCATGGTAGGCCGCCGCGGGGAGCCTCTCACGGACGGCGGCAAAATGCTCCGGCGAAGCGCGCGTGGCCATGGCCGCGCCCGCGCGGGAGGCTATCACCTCCATGATGCGCGCGACCTGCTCCGGCGTCTTGCCCGCCGCGAAGACGACCTCCGGCATCCCTTGACGCTGGAAGCGCGCATGATCCACCCGCGCGAAACCGATGTCCTCCGCCAGCCAACCGTCCAACTGGCGCAACGCAGCCTCAATGGACAAATCCCCCGCCCGGACAGACTCCAGCAAACCACGTAGATGCTCAACCTTAGCAGACATCATGCACACCTACCTGCTTTGCGGCATCCACACCTGGAGAGCCCGCTTGCCGCATGTGCGCGGCCAGGTCCATCGCCCGCATAAGACTTACCTCCTTTTGCTGTACGCCAGCCCCACCTTCCGCAAGATGGCGACGGCATCCGCCACCTCCCGATCGCCCCAATTCTCGTGGAAGCGCAGATTGAACTGGCTGCCCATAGACGCCTGCGCGTTGGGGCAGGGGAACCGGCGATCGGGATCGCCGGCGTAGTCGGGGCTCCGCCAGGGATAGCCGCTCTCGCCGAAGACGCGCCGGTTGACGAACCAATCCATCAGGTGAGGCATCGCTCCCCGATAACTTGGTTCAACGGGCAGGCCTTCGGCCATGAGCGCCTGGCAGAAGGTCTCTTTGTCGCAGAGCGCCTTGTCCGCGTGAAACTTGA
>DAOTYP010000193.1:0-11926 GCA_034434975.1 Anaerolineae bacterium
GACGCCAGCCGCTCGGCGATCTGATCGTAGATGCGTTGGGCCGACTCGCCGTCCAGCTTCTCCTCTATGCCGAAGATGGCGGCTAGTTCGTAGTTCAGCCATAGGCCGGTGGGGGTTCCGCGAAAGAGGTAAAAATGCTCGGCAAAGGTCTGCCAGATCTTGCGATGGTCTGTCTCCACCGGGCCGCCGTCGCGCCGAGGGACGCCCATCTTCTCCAGCGGGATGCCTTGCGAGTAGAGCATGCGCAGGATGTAGTGATCGGGGATGATCAAGAGGTCAACAGGCGTGCCGAAGGAGTAGTCAGGGCCGGCGAACAGGCGCGGGTCCACATGGCCGTGAGGGCAAATGAGCGGCAGATCTTTCACCTGTTCGTAGAGCATTCGGGCCACCGCGCGTTGGCCGGGGTCCGGGCTGAAGTAGCGGTCGGCGGAAAGGACGAGTTTGCGGGGGCTAGTGGCCATCTCGGTTTCTGGGCTCTCAGGGGTTGGCTGGTAATAAGATAGCAAAGGGGACACGAAAAGTCAAGGCTTTTGCGGATCGTCGCTTCTTGTCCGCTCCGGGTCGCGCAGGCGGAGGGGCCGATGCGTAGCGTGCGGGCAGCAGGCAGGCGGTCTATTGAGACCAAGTGATGGTTGACGACTCTTGAGAAATGAGTTATACTGGGTTTCATGGAAAAGGTTTTCTGAATAGCCCTTGACTGTGCGCGTCTCTAGCGGTGGAGGAGGCGGGTTGAGAAAGGGCATCTCTATTGTGGATGTGGCCCGCGAGGCAAGGGTCTCCATCGCCACGGTCTCGCGGGTGATCAACAAGAGCGACCATCCGGTCAGCGAGACCACCGCCCTCCGCGTGCTGAAAGCGGCGGAGCGTCTCGGCTATTCTCCGAGCGCGCTCGCCCGCGCCTTGGTCAGGCAGCACAGCGGCATCATCGGTGTCTTGGTGGGCGACAACGCCGATCCTTACTTTGCCACCATCGTTCGGGGCATTCACACAGCGGCCCGTCAGCACGGTTATCTGATCATCGTTTGCAACACGCTGCGGTGTGCGCAGATGGAGCTGGATTACGTTTCCCTGCTGACCCAGTATCGCGCGGATGGCATCCTCCTCGTGAGCGGCGCACTCACAGACCCTCACCATGACGAAGCCTTGACTGCGCTGGTGGAGCGCTACCGTAAGCGCGGCGGGCACGTCGTTGCCCTGACCGAGCACTTCCTGAAAGCGCCTCGGGTCAGCGTGGACAATCGGCGGGCCGGTTACGACATGACGGCCTTCCTGATCGGCTTGGGGCATCGGCGGATCGGCCACGTGCGCGGACCGGCGAACCTGAGAACCGCCCTCCTGCGAGAAGAGGGCTTTCGCGACGCGCTGCTGGACGCCGGCCTGTCGCTGCAGAGCGAATATGTGGTGGACGGCGATTTTACTTTTGAAGGCGGGCGCGCGGCGATGAATCGCCTGCCGGACTTGCCGGAGCGGCCTACTGCCGTCTTTGCCGCCAACGACATGGCGGCTATTGGGTGCGTGGTAGCCGCTCAACAGCGCGGCCTGCGTGTGCCTCAGGATGTCAGCGTGGCCGGCATGGACGATATCCAGCCGGCTCTCTTTGTGAACCCGCCGCTGACTACGGCATCCGTTCCTATGACGGAGATGGGTGCTCAAGCCGCCTCCCTTCTTTTTGCGTTGCTGGCGGGGCAGGAGGTTCCTGAGGCTACCGTCATGCCCCATTCCCTGATCGTGCGTGGGACGACGGCGCCGCCGCTCATTCTGTGATCGGGACTTTCGGTCGGGCGTTTGCCCGGCGGCGGGACCCCGACAAGGGGGCGTTCAGAGTAGTCCGGATCGCCGCAATTCACTCAACGGAGAAACAGGCATGTCCGCTCTGAAGTTCGGTTTCATCACCACGGAAGGTGGCCATTACTACGAAGAAGCCCTGCGCGAGGCTATCTACGGCGAGGAATTGGGCTTCGCCTCCGTGTGGCTGGAGGAGCATCACGGCGTCCGCAACCACTACTGGCCTTCGCCCATCGTGGCCCTGGCGGGGTTCGCGACGAGGACCAGCCGGGTCCGGCTGGGGACAGACATCATCGTCCTTCCTCTCTACCACCCTGTGCGCGTGGCAGAGGATGTGGCGATGGTGGATGTGATGAGCAAGGGGCGGTTCATCTTGGGCGCCGCCATCGGCTATCGCCAGCCGGAGTTCGCGATGTACGAAGTGCCGATGGAGAATCGCGGCGCGCGCTACGTGGAGCAATTGAAGATCATCAAGGCCCTATGGACCCAGGACGACGTGCATTTTGAGGGAAAATTCTACACCCTGAAAGGGGCAAAGATAGAGCCCAAGCCCCTCTCTCAGCCTCACCCGCCCATTTGGCTGGGCGGATGGGGTGAGCTATCGCTCAAGCGGGCGGCGGAGTTGGGCGACGCTTGGGTTCCCGGCCCCACGGCTAATCTGGAGAAGCTCCTAGCGGCTCAAGGTCAATATCGCGAGGCTCTGAGGCAGGCCGGGAAGCCAGAGCCCGCCGAATGGCCCCTCACCCGCGAGGTGGTGATTGCCGACACGGACGAGGAGGCCTTGGAACTGGCAGAGAGGTACCTGTTGATCAATTACCGCGATGAGTACGGCGGCGGTTGGGAGCATCCCCTTATCGGCAAAGAGGATCGCTCGCCGACAAACCAGCTGGACGCTCTCAGTCAGGATCGCTTCATCATCGGCAACCCCGATCGTTGCATCCGGCTCATTCGGCGTTTTGTAGAGGCTTTGGGTGTGACTCATCTGATCTGTCGCCTTTATTTCCCGGGCATGCCCCACAGCCACATCATGCGCGAACTAGAGTTGATCGGCAAAGAGGTCATGCCGGCCTTCACGTGAGGGCCTTTGATCCTCTTGTGTCAGCATAAGGCTGAAAGAAGCCCATGAAGCCGAGGAGGGTACATCATGAAAGAGATCAATGTGAAAGGGATGATCCCGGCGGCTGTCCTACCAATGACGGCCGATTACCAACCGGACTACAAGGCGTACGCGCGCTACGTGGAGTGGCTCATCGCCGAAGGGGCGGTCGCCATCGCCGTCAACATGGATACCGGTGAGGGGCCGTCCCTCACCCAGGAAGAGCGGCGGCGGGCGGTGGCGACCTGCGCCGAAGTCGCCGGAGGGCGCTGTGCCGTCCTCGCCGGTGTGATGGGCGCTACCACCCAGAACGCAGTGGAGATGGCGAAGATGTACCGAGAAGCAGGGGCCGATGGCGTCGTCGTCTTCCCCAACGCTGCCTTTCGCAACGAGCCCCTGGATCCGCGCATCCCGTATTCTTACCACAAGGCCATTGCCGATGAAGCCGGGCTTCCCATCGTCCTCTTCCAGCTGGCTCCGGTGTTCGGCGGCGTCAACTACACCCGAGAAACGCTCCTGCGGCTCCTGGAGATCCCTCAGGTCATCGCCGTCAAAGAGGCCTCCTTTGACGCCCGATATTTCGCCTACACCAAAGAAACCTTGGACATGGCGGGGCGGCCCATCGTCCTCCTCACCGGCAACGACCGCTTCATCACGGAAAGCTTCCTCCTGGGGGCAGAGGGGGCCTTGCTGGGCTTCGGAGCCGTCGGCTGCCGCATGGTGGCCGAGATGCTCAACTGCTTCGCCAGGGGCGATTACAAAGCAGGGGTGGCCATGCGTCCCAGGGTACAAGGGTTCGCCAACTTCATTTACAAAGACCCCATTCTGGATTACCGCGCCCGTTGCAAGGCCGCCCTGGCGCATCTGGGCATTCTGGATCGCGGGCAAATCTTTGTGCGGCCGCCCTTGTTCCCCGTCTCGGATGAGGAGTACGAGGAGATCGGGGAGGCGCTCGTGCAGGCCGGCATGTTGGAGAAGAGACCCGCGTAGGGTCTAAGGCTGCGGTGAAAGGCGATGGCCTCCCCATGAAAATCAGCATCGTTACCGATGAGATCAGCGGCGACCTGGAAACCGCCGTTGAGCTCGGCGTTGCCTGGGGAATACGGGACTTTGAGCTGCGAGGGTTCGGCACGGCGCGCGTCCCCTTCTTCTCGGACTACCAAAAGGAGATCGTGCAGGAAACGCTGCAGGCTTACGGCGCGCGCGTCGTCGCCATCTCCCCCGGCTTGTTCAAGTTTCCTTACCCATCTGCCTCGCGGGAGCGCTTCCCCTTATCGGTGATTGACCACGACCTGTACCGGCGCTGGCGCGATGCCCACTCCCTGGTCAGGCAGCACCTGGAGGAAGTGCTCCCCGCCTCCATCGCCTATGCCAAAGCTCTCGGCGCGGGCCTCATCATCGTCTTCAGTTTTCACCGCGGTTCAGGCCCTCCTGGCCGCGTGCCCGATGAGGTGCTGGAAGCCCTGCGGCGGGCGGCAGAGGAAGCCGCTGCCCACAACCTGAGGCTCGCGATAGAGGTGGAGGACGGCTTCTGGGCCGATACCGGCGCTCACGCCCTAGAGGTCATCAGGGCGGTGGATCACCCTGCCCTGGGGATCAATTGGGATCCGGGCAATGCCATCGCGGCCGGCGACGTTCCCTACCCCGACGGCTATGAGGCTGTGCGCGGCCTCGTTTGGCACGTGCACTTCAAGGATGTGGAGCAGATCTCCCAGGGGGCCTACCGCTACGCAGTGACGGGGTGCATTGATTGGGCAGGGCAGATCCGAGCATTGGCCAAAGACGGCTATGACGGGTACATCTCTGTAGAGACCCACATGCGGCCCAAGGTGCAGAGCGCGCAGGCGGTGCTGGCGCGGCTTCGGCAACTCGTGCGCCTCGCCGAGGAAACAACCGTCTAGACAGCCGTTGGAGGTGAGAAATGGATACCGGCGGAGGCGGCGTGCCTGGCCGTCTCCGTTTTTTGTTTTTGTAACAGTTAGGGTCAGCCGACCGGCGAAGCCGCCGGACGCCAAGTGTGAGCGGCCCGCACCATTGCCGCCAGGTTCTCTCTCGGTACGTGGGGAGGGAGCGAACAACCCGCGTTCAAGACATCAACGCCCGCTTCTAGGCAGCGCACGGCCCATTCGTATACCGTCTCCGGCGTGCCGTTGAGCAGAGCCTCCACCGTTGGCACGTAGCCGATCAGGGCAACCTTGCCCTTGAGATGCTCGCGGGCCTGGGTGATATCCAAGTTCTCGTCAAAACTGTATCCGGTTACACCGGTCTTGGCGATGAACGGCAGGTGAGGGGTCGTTTTACCGCAAATGTGGACGATCGTCGGCCCCGTCAGCGCGGCGCAGAGCTCGGCATGGTAGGGAGCGATCAGGTCCTGATAGGTCTTCCATGAGATAAGATCGCCGGAGCACGAGGCTTCGCCAATGAGGATGACGTCGGCGCCGGCTTCCAATTGGGCGCGCGCGTAGCGGATGCTCAGGACGGTGGTCTTGGCCAGGCAGGCCCGCGCGGTATCCGGCTCCAGAAGGACCCAGGGAAACAGGTTCTCAAAGCCGAAGAGTTTGGCGGCCAAGGTGAAGGGGCCGACGATGGAGGAGACCACGGCCACTTCGTCGTCGTAGCGTCGGCGCAGTTGGCCGATAGCCTCCAACACGATGGGCACCCGCCCGCGAGCGAAGAAATCGTCGGGGATCGTCAGTTCGTTGGGGTGGTTGTAACCGGCGCCGTAGTCCTGAGGGAGGGTATCTTCGGTGCCGAAGTCCACGGCCACGCCCAGCGCCTCCGCCTCCACCGCCATGTCAAAGGGGAGTTTGATGCATTCAATGCCGAAAACCTCCCAGGGGGCCGCCGCCAGCCTGGCCAGGAGGTCGGAGGCAAAATGGGCCTCAGGCCAGCGCACCCCTACGGCCTCCATCATATCTAGGGTGATGGCCGTTACCACGCCGGTCACGGGGCGCCGATCCACCGGCGCGTGGCTCAGCGCGGCCAGGAAGCGCTCTTTCGCGTTCATGATCGTCTCATTCGCCCCGCGCTTCCGCCCGGATGCCCAGGCGTTCCGTCAGAGTCTGGATCACCTCATCGGTCGTGGAGACCCAGCCGAATTTGTGCGCGAAGTTCTTCAGGGTAGCGGCGTGCAGATCGGGCATGTACGATGAAACGGCGTCGGAGACGATAGTCGTCTTGTATCCGTAGTGAAAGGCCTCGCGCGCGGTCTCCTCCACGCAGATTTGCGTCACCGTGCCGGTGATGATCAGGGATTCCACCCCCAGGGAGCGAAGGATGCCGTCTAGGTTCGTGTGGTGGAAAGCACCATAGCCGTATTTATCCACGATGTAATCGCCGGCCTGCGGATAGATCTCGTCAATCACGTCGGCGCAATCCAGGGTGCGGCCCACATCGGCGTAGTACCGCCTGTGGCCGCGCTGGCAGGCCCACGTAGGGGGTTCCAGTTGCGGTGACCATTCCCAGACCAGGGTGCGGCAGGGGCCGGCCAGGTAGCGGGTGTAAATGATGGGGATGCCGGCCTTGCGACAGAAGGCGATCAACCTCTGGTGCTGTGGTATCGTCCGGCGCGCGTCGGGCACCTCCATCGGCGCGCCCTCGCGCACGAAGTCGTTCTGCATATCCACGATGACCAGAGCCGGATGGAGCCAGCGATCTACAGCCATCCTCCTTCCTCCCACATCCGAATATCGCCGAATACCGGCCTCAAGCGAGCCCACATATGCGCAAGAAGTTGCCGCCCATCATGAGCGCCATCTCTTCCTCGGATATCCGTGGCATCCCCAACCGCTCCGCTTCCTCATTCATCGTCAGGAATTTGGGCACCAGGGTAGCCAAGGTTTCAAAGCAAGGGTAGTCTGTGCCCCAGCAGACCTTCGTCAACGGCACGCCCCAACGCTTGCAGCGGATGAGGAAGCGATACATTTCCTCGCGGGTCAGGACACTGGTGGTGAAACTGACGTCCATGTGGAAGTTCGGGTGTCGTTGCACCAGGGCAATGCACTCATCCAGCCAGGGCAGCCCGGCGTGGGCCACGATGATCTTGAGGTCGGGGAATTGACGCCCCACGGCATCCAGCAGCCAGGGTCGCCCCAGGCCCAAAGGGGCGAAACGCGCGGGCGTGGACGACTGATGAACCATCACCGGGATGCCGAGTTCCAAGGCCTTCGCAAAGATCGGGAAGACAAGATCGGGATCATCGGGAGAGTAATGATCATACATAGGGTAGAGCTTCAGGCCGGTGAGTTTCAGGTCCACGACGAGGCGCTCCAGTTCCTTGACGGCTGCCTGGACGCCTCGGTAGCGGGGATTCACCGCGCCGAAGCCGATGAACTTGTCAGGGTATCGGCGGACCAGGGCCGCGATGTAGTCGTTGGCCTTGTCTATGGTGACCTCGCCGTCAACCCCCGTGACGCGTGCCAGGTCCATCGTGCCGCGAATGCCGTAAGGGGTATAGTCGGAAGGGGCGACGGCCAGGATCACGGTCTTGCTGATGCCGGCCTGCTCGTGATCGGCGATGGACGCGGCGGGGTCAATCGGTTGAAACAGCCATTCGCAGGCGCACCAGTCCTCTTCTGTGGGGAACCGCTCCCACGGTTAGAGGCCGGTCGTGACAAAGTGGCCGCGACAGAGATCCTGAAGAAAGCGGCGGCCATCCTTCTCGCTCCCCGCGGCCAAGATATGGGTATGGCAATCCACGATCAACATGGTAGTTTATCCTCCTCTTCCGGCTTTCTATGCCCGAATAGCCTGCCGTTCCAGTTGCTCCTCCAGCTCCTGGCGGGCCTCAACCGAGCGCATCAGGCGGGCGAACTTGCGTCCCCAAACGTCAAACATCGCTTCCAGGATATGAGGCCAGATCGTCGTGATGCAATCGGTGAGGGCCGTTACCCGATACTCGCGGGTCGTTGCGCTGAGGAGGGTAGCGTTCACGCAGATGTCTGCCATGATGCCCGTGATCATCAGGTAACGAATGTCTCGCCCGCGCAAGGCCAGGTCCAGGTGGGTGCCGTAGAACTTGTCGTACGTGTAACCCTGGACGACCAGTTCACCGGGCAGCGGCTTGAGTTCTTCAATGATGTCGGGGGATTCGGGGCCTTGCGTTCCTGGGATGCAGTTGCTGGAGGGGCGTCCCCACCCTGTCGGCTCAGCGGCGACGGCGGGCAGATGCTCCGGGCCGAAGGGGTCTGTGCGCAGGCACAGCACCTCGGGCGCCGCAACAAATTGAGTGAAGACCACGGGGATTCCCGAACGCCGACAGAACCCCATCAGATCTCGGATAGGGGCAACGATGTCCCACGCCTGAGGCACATATAGGGATGCCTTCGGGTCCATGAAGGCGCGTTGCATATCAATGACCAGCAGGGCGGTGCGCCTGGGATCCATGCGATGTATCTCGTGGATGCGCGCTTCTTTGCGGGCTACCAACTCTTCGTGAGTGCTCATAGGTTCGCTCCTTTCGCGGCCCGGAAACGTATGGGCCTGCCTGAATGAAAGCCGGTCTGAGGGTCGCAAACAACGCCTTCGTTGTCCTGCCGTCCCTTCAGCCCCTCTGACGGTATGCCGCGACGGCGAGGATGATGATGAGTCCTTTGGCGATCTGTTGATACCAGGTGTGCACGCCTAATTGATTGAACACGTTGCTCAGGACGACGATGACGAGGACGCCGCCGACGGTGCCGAGGAGCCCCCCTCGCCCGCCGCCGAGGACCGTGCCGCCCAGAAGGACCGCGGCGATGGAGTCCAGTTCCAGGCCGGGCCCCACGCTGGGATCGCCGCTCCCCATCCTGCTGGTCAGATAGATCCCCGTCACCGCAGCCAGAAATCCGGAGAGGAGATAGGCAATGGTGCGCACCCGTTCCACCCGGATCCCTGAGAGGCGGGCTACCTCTTCGTCGCCACCGACCGCGTATAGATGCCGGCCATACTGCATCCTATATAGCAAGATGAAGGCCAGGAATAACACGAAGGCCAGGAAGAAAGCGGAGGCCGGCAAAGGGCCGATCCTCCCTTGGGCAAAGAAGCCCAACTGGCGCGGGATGATGCCGATGGGCTCGCGCGTGTAAATCAGGGCAACCCCCTGGCCCACCGTCATCATGCCCAACGTGGCGATGATCGGCGGGACGCGCAACCTCAGCACGGCGAAGGCGTTGATGCCGCCGACCAGAAGGCCAAGGCCGAGGCACAGGAGCGTCACGACCAGGACGCGCTCATCCCTGCCAGCCATGAAACCAGCAGCGAACACGTTGGTCATGGTCACCACGGAGGATACCGAGAGGTCAATCCCGCCGGATAGGATCACCAGCGTTTGGCCAATGCCCAGGAGCATTGGAATCACCGCCTGGCGTAGGAGGTTGGTCAGGTTGGCAACGGTCAGGAACCGCTCCGATCCGAAAGCACCCACCATGATCAGGAGGGCCAGGATCGCGAAAACAGCGCCGCTTCCCTCGCTGCCGGCTGGCGCTATCCTGGAAAGGAATCGCCCGATCTGCAGGCGCCGGCGCGCGGCTGGCTCCGGTGTGGCTGCCGCCCTGGCCTGGGCTTGCCCACGAGGTCCCGTTTCCTCCCCGTAAGCGAGGTGAAGGACCTTCTCCTCGGTGGCTTCTTCCCTGCTCAGTTCTCCGGCCACGCGGCCGCCAGCCATGACGACGATCCGGTCGCTGAGCTGCAAGACCTCCGGGAGTTCTGAGGAGATCATCAAGATCGCCTTCCCGGAATCCGCCAGTTGGCGCAGGAGGGCATGAATCTCCGATTTCGCTCCGACGTCTATGCCGCGCGTGGGTTCGTCAAAGATGATGACCTCCGGCCCTGTGTTGAGCCATTTGGACAGCACCACTTTCTGCTGGTTGCCGCCGCTGAGGTAGGCGACCTGCTGCTCAACGCCGGGCGTGTGGATGTTGAGCGCCTGCACCGAGCGGGTCGCGATGGCGCGCTCCTCTGTCCGATCCACGAAACCCAGCCGTTGCAGGTGAGGAAGGCTTGGCAGGGCGATGTTCTCCCGCACGGATTGGATCAAGATCAGGCCTTCCGTCTTGCGGTCTTCGGGCACCAGGGCGATGCCCGCGTCAATGGCGTGCCGGGGGTGAGACAGGTGCAGGGGCTTCCCGCGCAGGAGGACAACCCCTGCATCCACGGGGTCGGCGCCGAAGATCGCGCGGGCCAGTTCTGTGCGACCGGCGCCGATCAGGCCAGCTACGCCCACGATCTCGCCTTTGTGCAGGGTCAGGTTGATATCATGGAACACTCCGGCCCGCGTCAAACCCTTGACTTCTAGCACGGCCTCGCCGCGCTCGCCCCGCCGCGGCAAGGTAGCGACCTCCACCTCGCGGCCCACCATCATCTTGATGAGCCCTGCCCGATTTGTCTCGGAGACCGGCAAGGTACCTACGGTCTGACCGTCCTTGAGGACGGTAACGCGATCGGCGATGGCGAACACCTCCTCCATGCGGTGGGAGATGTAGATGATCGTGACGCCGCGCTCCTTCAATGAACGGATGACGACAAAGAGCTGCTGAAGTTCGTGCTCATCCAGAGAGGACGAGGGCTCGTCCATGATAAGGATGTTGGGTCCGAAGGAGAGGGCCTTGGCGATCTCAACCAGCTGCCTTTGAGCGGGGCGCAGGCGGTACACGAGGGACCGAGGGTTGATCCGAGGGTCCAAAGGGGCGAGGAGGGCTTTCGCCCGCTCCTCCATGGTCCGGTAATCCACCAGGCCTAGCCTATCCCTGGGCTCGCGCCCCAAGAAGATGTTCTCCGCCACCGTCATGTAGGGGAGGAGGCTCAGCTCCTGGTAGATGATCCCGATGCCCAGAGCCTGGGCGTGTTGCGGTGAGAACTCGCGGACTCGCTCTCCCTTAATGATCAGCTCGCCCGTGTCGGGCCAATAGACGCCGGCGAGGATTTTCACCAGCGTGGATTTGCCGGCCCCGTTCTCCCCGACCAGGGCATGCACTTCGCCTTTCAGGCAACAGAGCTCTGCCCGATCCAGGGCCAGGACGCCGGGGAAGGTCTTGGTGATCTGTTTGGCGTGTAAGATGATCTGCGAACGGTCGTTACCCTGCAACGAAAAGCCAACCTCCGTGATCGGTCCGTAGGCGTGATCCCCTCCCTCCTCCCTCCCCTCCCCGGTACAGGGAGGAGGAGGGAGGAGAAGAGGTTCAATCACGACAGGGTATTCTCCTGAGGAGATCCCTAATCCTTCTTGTAGGTTTTCTTGATCAGGTCCTCGGGGAGTTTGTTGATGGCCCAGTATTGATCGTTCAGGTCCGGGCGATAGTACTTGTCCAGTTCCTTCTCGGTGAAGGTGATGATGTCGGCCAGGACGTTCTTAGCCACTGGCTCGCCCCGCAAGACCTTGACCGCCACATCCACGGCATCCAGATATTGTTCGGCACCGCCTTGCACGGCCAGGAATTTCACGTTGTGTTCTTTGGCCTTGCGCAGCCAGCCGTTGCCGTCGTCGCCGCACATCGGCGGGATGGGGAGGCCAGCATCTAGATAGGCATCCACGATGCCGATGCCCATGTTGCCGCCGTCGTTGATGATGCCGTCTATCTTCACGCCTTTAGCCAGCAGGCTCTGCATCGCCGTTTTGCCTTCCACGGGCGACCAGGCGCCGTAAACCAATCCGACCTCTTTGATGTCGGGGTATTTAGCCAGGCCCTCGCGCACCCCTCGGAGAACATCCTCGGCGTAGGTGTTGCCGGCCAGACCCATCATGATGGCTACATTGCCCTTGCCGCCGATCTGTTGGGCAATGTATTCGGCATAGATGCGCCCCACGCCGGGGTTGTCTCTATCCAGGTAACTCACGTATTTGTCGGTGTAGGCCCGCGCCCCGGGGAGGATGACCGGGATGCCGCGATCCATAGCCTGCTCAATCTGGGCCACACAGTTACCGCCTGTAACCGGCTGGACGAAGAGAATGTCAATCTTGTGGGTCAGCAGGTCTTCCAGGTCGGCGACTTGCTTGGCGGGGTCAAACTTGGCGGCGGCCGTGTAGATCTCTTTGAAGAGGCCCTTGTACTTCTCCTTCACTCCGTACTC
>DAOTYP010000194.1:0-3117 GCA_034434975.1 Anaerolineae bacterium
CCCCGCCGACGGCCAGGAGTACGAGTTAAACCTGATTGACACGCCAGGCCACGTAGACTTCTCCTACGAGGTCAGCCGCGCCTTGGCCGCCTGCGAAGGAGCCATCTTGGTGGTGGATGCCAGCCAAGGGATAGAGGCCCAGACCATCGCCAACCTCTACATGGCCCTGGATGCCGACCTGACCATCGTGCCCGTCGTCAACAAGATAGACCTCCCCGCCGCCCGCCCGGACGAAGTGGCCCAGGAACTGGACGACCTGCTGGGCATCCCGGCCCGAGAGGTGCTGCGCGTCAGCGCCAAAGAGGGCATCGGCATTGACGAGGTGCTGGAGGCGGTGGTCGCGCGCATCCCTCCGCCCCAAGGCTTGCGCGACCGACCTTTACGCGCCTTGATCTTTGACTCGCACTATGTCGCATACAAGGGCGTCGTGGCCTACGTGCGGGTCGTGGACGGCGTGATCTACGCCGATCGCCCGCTGAAACTGATGGCCACAGGCAAACAACTAGAACCGATAGAGGTGGGCATCTTTACCCCTTCGTTGAAGCCCGTCGCGAGATTGTCCGCAGGCGAGGTCGGGTACGTCGCCACAGGGCTCAAAACGGTGCGTGACTGCTCCGTAGGCGATACCATCACCGACGCGGAGACGCCGGCGGAAAGGCCTCTTCCCGGCTACAAGCCCTCCAAGCCAATGGTCTTTGCCGGCCTCTACCCGTCGGAAGGCGAGGACTACGAACTCCTACGCGACGCGCTGGAGAAACTGCAACTGAACGACGCATCGCTGGTCTATCAACCGGAGAACTCCCAAGCCCTCGGCTCCGGCTTCCGCTGCGGCTTCTTGGGCATGTTCCACATGGAGATCATCCAAGAGCGGCTGGAACGGGAGTACGACTTGGACATCGTCTTCACCGCGCCGAGCGTAGAATATCAGGTCGTCAAGACCAACGGAACCGTGATCACGGTGGACAGCCCTGCCGAACTGCCGCCGGAAAGCGAGATCGCCGAGATCCGGGAGCCTTGGATGAAGATCACCATCTTCACGCCGTCCGAATTCATCGGCCCCATCATGGACTTGGTGACCAGCCGCCGCGGAATCTTCAAAAACCAGGAGTACCTGGACGCGCGGCGGGTGCTCCTGACCTACGAGATCCCTCTGACGGAAATGTTGGTGGATTTCTACGACCTGCTGAAGAGCCGCAGCCGCGGTTACGCCTCTCTGGACTACACCTTCGCCGAATACCGACCGGCGGACATGGTGAAACTGGACGTGCTGGTCAACGAACAGCCGGTGGATGCCCTCAGCATCATTGTGCATCGCGACCAGGCTTATCATAAAGGCCAGCGCCTGGTCAGCAAGATGAAGCAGGTGATCCCCCGGCAGTTGTTCACCGTGCCGATCCAGGCAGCGATAGGGCGCAAGGTCATCAGCCGGGCCAACGTGCAGGCCCTGCGCAAAGACGTATTGGCAAAGTGTTACGGTGGCGACGTGACCCGCAAGCGCAAACTCTTGGAGAAGCAGAAGGCCGGCAAAAAGCGCCTAAAGAAAATCGGGCAGGTGGAGATCCCGCAGGAAGCCTTCATGACGGTGCTGAGGCTGGATGAAGACTGACGAGCGTTCGCCGATCGGCGCATGGCGCGCTTACGGCCTGCGCCCGCGCAAATCGCTGGGACAACACTTTCTGGCCGACGAAGTCCATTTGCGGCGCATCGTCGCGGCGGCAGATTTGTCAAAGGCCGATGCCGTGCTGGAAATAGGCCCCGGCCCGGGCAATCTGACCAGGCTCCTGGCCGACAAGGCCGGATGCGTGATCGCGGTGGAACTGGACGATAACCTGATCCCCCTTCTTCGGCAGACCTTCGCCGACGCTCCCCACGTGCACATCGTCCACGGCGACATCTTGCAACTGGAACCCGCCTCCCTCCTCAGGCAGTGCAAGCCTTCTGAGATGCCCATACCCTACAAGGTCGTCGCCAACCTGCCCTACTACATCACCTCCGCCGTCATCCGGCATCTCCTAGAGGGAAGACACCCGCCTTCCCTGCTCGTGTTGACCGTGCAACGCGAGGTCGCACAACGGATCGTGGCCCGCCCACCGGAGATGAGCCTCCTGGCCGTGAGCGTGCAATACTACGCCGAGCCGCGCCTCATCGCCCGCATCCCCCCAGGCGCGTTCACCCCTCCACCTAAAGTGGAGTCGGCGATCGTCCGGCTGGATCGGCGACCGCATCCTGCCGTGGCCGTGGCTCCGGCAGATTTCTTTCGCGTGGTCTCGGCAGGGTTCGGCCAACGGCGCAAGCAGTTGCGCAACAGCCTGGCCGCAGGGCTGGGCCTCCCCTCGGAAGTGGCTACCTCGGCGCTAGAGGCTGCGCACATTCAGCCGGCCCGGCGCGCCGAGACTCTGACATTGGAGGAATGGGGCGCGTTGTGCCGCGCGCTGTCCAAGCGACTTAACGATACACGCCCCGATACTCCTCAGGCAGCATCGCGGCAAGCGTCCGCATGATCTCCTCGGTGGCAGCGGATAACTCCGTCGACCGTGTCTCCCGAGGCCCGTCTGAGAGGGTGAACGGGGCACCGATCACCACGCGGATGACGGGGCGACGTCCTCGCTTCAGTTCGCGAAAGAGCCTCTCTTGGCCCCATGCCGCCAGCGGCACGATGGGCACGCCCGTGCGCATGGCCAGATAGGCGCAACCGTCCTTCCCCTTCTGCAAACCGCCCGTGCGGCTGCGCGTGCCCTCCGGCGCCAACCCCAGCACCTTCCCTTCCCGCAGAAGCGACACCGCCGCGCGCCGCGCCCGCCGATCTACCTCCCCTCGGCGCACGAAGATGGCGTTCCCTACGTGTTTCAAAAGCCAGTTCGCCGGCCAACGACGCTCCCACTTCTCTCCCGCGAAAACGGCCATCTGGCGAGGCACCACGACCATCGCCAACGGCGGGTCCAGCCAGTGTAGGTGATTCATAGCCATGATGAACGGCCCTGCACGAGGCACATTCTCAACGCCGGTAACCTCCAACCGACTGAGGAGCCTGAACAGGAAGCCGACGACGGCGCGAGCGACTCGGTAAACCACGTTCATGCTGTTACCATCTCTGTTGCTCACCCACTCGACTCCATG
>DAOTYP010000195.1:0-7839 GCA_034434975.1 Anaerolineae bacterium
AGTTTGAGGAAGCACCTCTCGTGGTGGTTAACCTGTTTGAGGGCGTGACGGAGCCAGGCGGGGCCACCGGCGCTGTAGATCGCGCCCTGGGCGGGGCGATCCGCGAGCTCATCGCCGCGGGCGACTTCAAAGGCAAGGGCGGCGAGACGGCTCTCCTCTACACGCGGGGCAATTTCCCGGCCAAGCGGGTCCTCGTCGTCGGCCTGGGCAAGGCGGAAAAGTTTGATCTGGAGGCTGTGCGTCAGGCGTCGGCCACCGCCGCCCGCAAAGCGCGCGATCTGGGCCTGCCTCGCCTGGCCACCATCGTTCACGGCGGCGGCATCGGCGGCCTACCCCTCTCCGACGCGGCCCAGGCCGTGGTGGAAGGAGCGATCCTCGGCCTCTACCGCTACCGGGAACTGAAAGGCGACGAGGAGGACGGCGGTCGGGCGGTGGAGGAGTTGACCCTAGTGGAGTTTGACGAGAGCAAGTTGCCGGAGGTGCAGGAGGGCGCGCGCGTCGGTCAGATCGTAGCGGAGGCTGTCTGTCTGGCCCGCGACCTGAGCAATCGCCCGGCCAACCTCGCGACGCCCACCCACCTGGCCGAGACCGCTCAGCGCTTGGCCCAGGACCTGGGCCTGCGCTGTCAGGTGCTGGAGCGGGCCGACATGGAGGCGCTGGGCATGGGCGCCCTGGTCGGCGTGGCGCGTGGCGCGGAGGAGCCACCCAAGTTCATCATCCTGGAATACGGCGCGGACAGGCCCAATCTCCCCACCATCGTCCTTGCGGGCAAGGGGATCACCTTTGATGCCGGGGGCATCAGCCTGAAGCCTGCGGACAAGATGGAGGAGATGAAGCACGACAT
The DNA here is from genome assembly GCA_034434975.1 of Anaerolineae bacterium. Lineage (GTDB taxonomy): Bacteria > Chloroflexota > Anaerolineae > JADYZS01 > JADYZS01 > JADYZS01. The sequence goes on from DAOTYP010000195.1 coordinate 845, forward strand.
GTCGGGCGCGGCGGCGGTCCTGGCTACCTTGCAAGCCGTGGCCAGGCTGGCGCTTCCTCTGCACGTCGTTGGCCTGGTGCCGGCTACGGAGAATCTCCCCAGCGGGCGCGCCTTCAAGCCCGGCGATGTGCTCAAGGCCCTCTCCGGCACGACCATTGAGGTCATCAGCACCGATGCCGAGGGGCGCCTGGTCCTGGCCGACGCGTTGGCCTACGCCAGGCGCTTCAATCCGGCGGCGGTGATTGACGTGGCGACCCTCACCGGCGCGTGCGTGGTAGCCCTCGGCCATGTGGCGAGCGGCCTCATGGGCACCAGCGAGACGCTCATGGCCCGCATCAAGGCCGCGGCGCAGCACACGGGCGAGAAGGTATGGGAACTCCCCCTCTGGGAGGAGTACGCCGAGTTGATCAAGAGCGACGTGGCCGATGTGAAAAACGTCGGCGGGCGCCCCGGCGGCGCCATCATCGGCGGCATGTTCCTCAAGAGGTTTGCCGAGGGCTACCCTTGGGCCCATCTGGACATCGCGGGCACCGCCTACACCGATAAGGTCGGCCCCTATACCGCCAAAGGCGCTACGGGCGTCGGAGTGCGGCTGTTGGTCAGATTGTTGCAGGATTGGGTGTAGGCTCTTGGGCGTGGACGTCGCGAGATCGCTTCCGTTGACACACGACGGCGGCCCCATTGGCCGCCGTCGCTACGTTTCGGATGCTCGCTCATCGGCGCGTGCCGTCGGAAGGCGCGGAGGGGCGCTGACGGCGTAGGGTCCTGGCGTAAAGGGGGAGGAGGAGGGGCGCCATCCGTTGGCTGAGCATCACGCGCGCGCCCCACAGGGTCGTCTTGAACCGGGCCACGGGCAGCTTCACCCGTTCACGGATGGGCCAATTGGCCACCGGGATGGCGATGGGTTCTTCAGGCTGCCAATGCAGCACCGCCGCGGCCCAGGTGAGCCCCGCCCCGAAACTGACCAACACCGCGTGATCTCCCGTCTTTAAGCGTCCCTGTTCCACCGCCTCGCACAAGGCGAGAGGGATGGATGCGGCGGAGGTGTTGCCATAGCGATCCAGGTTGATCATCACCTTCTCATCGGGAAGGCCGAGCATGCGCTGCACCAACTCAATGATGCGGGCGTTCGCCTGATGGGGAATGACCAACTCTATGTCGTCCCAGGCGAGGCCGCTTTGCTGGACGACCCGGCGCACCGCGTCCGCCATGACGCGCGTGGCGAACTTGAAGACGCGCCGACCATCCATGCGAATGGTGTGGAGGTTCTGGGCGACCGTCTCATGGCTGGGCGGTTGCTTCACGCCGCCCGCCGGCATGAAAAGGGCATCGGCCTCGGTGCCGTCTGAGCCCAGCTCAAAGGCGAGGAGGCCTGTAGGCTGCTCGCTGGCCTCCAGCACCACCGCGCCCGCGCCGTCGCCGAAGAGGACGCAGGTGCTGCGGTCGCGCCAATTGACCGCGCGCGAGATCAATTCTGCGCCGATGACCAGGATGCGACGGTATGCGCCGGAGGCGATGAACTGCTGCGCGGTGACCAGGCCGTAAACGAAACCGGTGCAACCGGCGACCAAGGTGAAGGCGCCGGCCCGGTGGGCGCCTAGCATGGCCTGGATCATGCTGGAGACGGGCGGCAGGAGGTAGTCGGGCGACGAGGTGGCCACGATGATCAAATCCAGGCTTTCCGGCTCCATGTTGGCTTGGGCCAAGGCTTGGCGCGCGGCCGCGACCGACATGGTGGCCGTCGTCTCGTCCTCCGCCGCGAGCCGCCGTTCGCGGATGCCGGTGCGCGTGACGATCCACTCGTCGCTCGTATCTACCATCTTCTCCAGGTCAAAGTTCGTCAGCGCTTTGGCCGGAACGTACTTGCCCCAACCGGTGAGACGGGCGTATCTTTTGGTTGACATGTCGGCCTCTACTTCTTGCTTCCAAAAATTGCCAAGAATGAGGTCGCAAAAAGGGGACGAACGTGGTTCATCCCCTTCCGTGGAAGTGCGGTCAGCCGGCGGAGGCGCGCTGAGAGTGTCCGCCTCGGCTGCGGCGCAGGAGCGCGACCAGGCCTGCCAACGATACCGAGGCGCCGATGGCCGCCGCGCCGATCACCCATTCCCAGCGATGGTGGTTGCGCGCCGGCTGCGGCATAGCCCTTTTCCTCTGGGCTGCCAGGGTCAGTTCGCGCCGCAGTTGATCGCGGAAGGCTGGATTAGCCTTCAGGGGCACGAGCACTTGCTTTACGCGCTCGGCCAAGGCCAGCAGCGGCGCCAACTCCTCCCGATAGGCCGCGAACATCGTCAGGTAATCCGCTCCGTTCCCGCCGCGATTGATGTGGTCCGCGTGGGCTGCCAGGATCTCCGCCAACGTGCGGTCATCCATCCCGAAACCTCCGGCGGGCTGGCGCCCGCCTCTTCCCATCCCCTCAGGCATGGCCTCCCCGACCCTTTGCAGGCCGCCAGCGAGGAAGCCGCACTAACATAGACGACGTCTGTCTAAAATCCGTGGCGACGCAGGTCTTCCCGCAAAGCGATCAACGTCCGATGGTAGAGGGACTTGATCGCGCCCTCGCTCCGCCCCATGATTTGCCCGATCTGCGCGTTGGGCATCTGCTCCACGAACTTCAAGATCAGGAGTTGTTGCCGATCGGGCGGCAGGCGGCCGATGGCCTCCAAGAGTTGGCGTTGCTCCTCCCTCGCTTCCGCCTGGCTTTCCAGGGCTGGCCGGCGTGGCATGATCTGCGTCAGGTCATCCAGCGGCACGACCTTGCGTCGACTCCGATCCCGGTGCCAGTTGGCTACCAGGTTGTGGGCAATGCGATAGAGCCAGGCCGAGAACGGCACGCCACGACTCTCGTAGGTGCTGATGTGATCCAGGGCCCGAAAGAAGGTGCGGGCGGTGAGGTCCTCGGCATCCAGCCTGTTGCCGGTGCGGTAGTAGATGTAACTGAAAATGCGATCTACGTACCGCTCGTAGAGAAGGCCGAACGCCTGAGGGTCTGATTTGGCCTGTTCTACCAGGGCCTCTTCACCATCCGCAGCGGGGGCCGCCGGGATCTCATCAGAGATCTCAACGCGCTCATCCACTAAAACACCACCCCAAGGGGAAGGTTGCGGCAAAGAGAGTATAACAGAAGAGGCTTCTCCGGTCAACGGCGCGCCAAAATCGGCAACATCCCTGCTACCTCAGCAGGCGCACTTCCGCCACTTCCGCCGCCCAAGGCGCCAGCCGCCGGTGCACCACGAAGGTTCCTGCCCTGGCATCAAACCAGCCGCCCTTGGGGGTGACGTACCAGGCGTCGCGAGGCAAGCCCATCTCGGCCACGGGGATGCTGCCCGTGATCACGCGCGACTCATCCGAGAGGTTGAAGAGGTTGACGACGAAGGCGCCCTCCGCAGGCAACACGTGCAGGTGAATTTCCTCGCTGATGCCGTAGAAGTCGCCCCTCTTGTAGAAGCGATCCAGTTGCCGGTAGCGTTTCATCGCCAACCGTTGGGCTTCAGCCACGCGCGGGTTAGGGTGGGTGCCGCCGATCCCCAGGTGTCGGCAGGTGGAGGCGTACCACCAGAGGACCAGGCAGTGTTCGTTGTCGTCGCGCAGGTCGATGTGCAGGTAGATCGGCACGTTGCAGGCCAGGTTATAGTAGTACAAGGCTCGGGCGCGACCGCTCAAGATGTCCTCCATCGGCTGCCACATCAGTTCAAAGCCCCAGTTCTCGTCGTAACTCCCCGGCAGGCCGTATTTGTAATAGACGGGCGTGTAGCGCAGCGGCGTGCCTGAGGCGATCATGTCGTGCATCTCAATCAGCACTTGCGGGTAGCGGGCATGGATGCGGCGCGCCAACTCCACGTTCGCCCGGCAGTGGTCCTCCATCGTGTAAGGGACGGGATGGCCATGATCGGGGTTCCAACAGCCTCCGTTCCACAGGTTGCCGTCAAACATCAGAAAGACGACGCCGTCGGCGCAGTGTTCCAGGAGCCGCCGCTCGGCCTCGTCCAGATATTGGCGCGAGCCCAGGCAGATGGAGCCTTCCACGACCTTGCCTTCGCGGTCCATGCGGAACGCCTCGCGCGGCCAAGAAGACACACCTCGCCCTATGGTCTTTTCCAGGGAGAGCCAGGTCGCCAGCGGCGTATGCAGCGAGACGCGCAGCCCGTACTTCTCCCAGACCTCGCGTATGAACTCCTTGCGGTTCCCCAGCCATTCCTCGCCCCATATGAAGGTGGCGAAGTCGGTATCCCAGCCGGGGTCCAGGTAGAGCGCCTCGCAGCCGTACTCCTTGGCCTTCGCGGCCTCGGCCAGGATCAGTTCCTTGGTATAGGTGAGCGCGCGCGTGTGGCGGGGCGTGGGGGGGTGGCCCGGCGTGCTCAGGCTCCATTCGGCGTTATCGTAAAGTTCGTTCCAGTGGACGGGCGGGTTGAAGTCCGCGGGGAAACGGCAGCCTCTCTCATCTAGAAAGGCGCGGAAGGCGTACATCGCCTGCCGGTAGTCGCCGCGTACCGTTTGATAGCGCGTCACGCCGAGGGTGACGGTCTCGCCGGGCCGGATGCGGCCCAGGATAGAAGGCTCGCCCGAGATGGGGCTGCTGCCGCCGAAACGCAAGGCGAGGCCGGCCTCGGTCACCTCGGTGGCGAGGACGCTGAACTCCATCGCCTCCTGGTTGAACTTGAAGATGCCGAGGGTGTGTTCGCCGTGAGTCCAAGCCCAGCCTTCGGAGAAGCGTTTGGGGGACGGCATGTAGCCATCCGAGGTCCAAAAGGTGTCGTTGGCGCGGTGCTCGCGTCCGGCATAGAGGGAGAAGTGGGCCATGTCAAAATCGTTGTCCCAATGGGGCGGATCGGTAGGCCGGTGGCGGAAGGGGATGGCCACGATGCGGTCGGTTTTCACCTCCGGCAAGAGATGCCCTACCTCATCGGTGATGCGTCGCTGCATCCCCAAGGCAAGGTCTCTGAGGGCAACGAGGCCCGGGCCCGGATTGTGGAGCGATATCTCCTCTTCCAGGTAGGGCTTGCGGGCAGGGAGACGGAAGGTCTGCGTAAGTTCCAAGCCGGCGATCTTGCCGGTGATCGTCAGCGTGTCGCCTGCTACCATGATCGTTGGCTCCGCCAGCCATTCGCTCACGACGCTCCCTTCCTCGCCGGGACGAACGACGCGGTAGATGTAAGGGCCGGCGGCTACGTCGCAGCCCATCGCCTGGTCGCGCAAGGAGAGGTGAATCTCCTTCCCCTCTGGTCTGACGGTGAGATGGTAGGCATCGTTGGCGAGTTCATAGGTGCGCATTGGTTGCATAGAAGAGATCCCCCTATCCGATGATTGCCTATTTTAACGTGAGTTCGGGATAAGGGACTCCGCCGGGGTAAACTTGGGGTTACACAAACTCCAGTGCTCGGAGGAGTCCCTCATGGATAGTTTACCACATCTTTCCTGCCATGAGGTAGCTGCTCTGCTGCCCGCTTAAACCGAACCCTCGTTCCCTAAGGGCGTTATCCCAACACAATGAGCGGTGGATCATGCAGCCTCCAGCACCGCCTCTGGGGACAGACCGACCCATTCTGCCAGCACTTCCGCGACCGTGCGCTCGGTTACAACCAACCCCTTGTCTCGCTCGGTGGGAGCGCTAAGGGTGGGAAGGCGCGCACGGGCACATGCTTCATCCAGCAAATCCAAGGCCTTGTCGGGGAGATGACGCTGGGGAAGCCACCCAACGGAGAGACGCACAGCAGCCTTTAACGCCTCATCGGCGATGAGAACGCCATGGTGGGCTTCGTAACGGCCCTTGACGCCGGTCAGGATCGCCAACGCCTCCTCTGGTGTGGGCTCGGGCACCCAAACAGGCTGAAAGCGACGCTCCAAAGCCGCGTCCTGAGCGATGTATTGCCGGTACTCTTCAGGGGTGGTCGCGCCGATGACCCTCAGGTCGCCGCGGGCCAGCGCAGGCTTGAGGATGTTGCCCGCGTCCAGCGCACCTCCCTCTACTGCACCGGCCCGCAAAATGGTGTGGATTTCATCAATGAAAAGAATGACGTTCTGTGCCCGTTTGACCTCCTCCACCAACCCCAGCAATCGCTCTTCAAACTGCCCCCGATACATCGTCCCTGCCACCAAGGCCGCCATGGGGAGCTCCACCAGGCGCGCGCCTTTAAGTTCACCGGGGACGCGCCCGGTGGCGATGAGATGAGCCAGCCCTTCCACAATCGCCGTCTTGCCGACGCCAGCCGCGCCGACCAATACGGGGTTATTCTTCTTCTTGCGCACCAACGCGCGCACCAGCCGGCCCAACTGCTGCTGACGACCAACGAGGGGATCCAGCTCACCGGAGCGGGCCAGCATGGTCAGATCGCGGCCCACGCGATCTAGGATGGGGGTCGCGGAACCGATCCCGGCGCGCAATGCCGCCACATCCACGCCCAATGCCTTGAGGGCGCGCAGGGTGAAGCTGTCGTCCTCATCCTGCAGAATGGCCGCTAGGAGGTGGCTTTCCCCCACCTGGGGCGCGCCCTCTTGCGCAGCAAGGGCCTGTGCTCGTTGCAGGTTGGCCGCGGCGCGTGGGGTGAGCTGTGGCTTGGTCCCAGGCGGCGCGTTGCCTTGGCCCAAGCTCGCCCGCAGGCCGTTGCGCACCTGTTGCGGATCGCGGCCCTGCGCGCGCAGCGCAGCGGCAGTGACGCCGTCCAGCTTGGTGAGCGCGATGAAGAGGTGCGGGGTGCCCAGGATGGGCGAGTGTTGATCCCAGGCCTCGGCCTGGGCGATGGCCAACACTTTCTCGACTTCAGAGGAGAAATCAGGCATGGTGTGCCCCTTGTTGATGATCTAGAGACTAACTGCCTCCTCCCTGCTCTACCTCATAATACGGGATAACAACTCGCGGGCTGGTCCAAGGCCGAGCTTCGCCGCAGCCTGCCACTCCCGGATGGCCTCATCCAGGCGACCCTGCTGGGCATAAGCCACGCCCAGATTGTAGTGCGCCTCAGCATCTTCAGGGTTGATGCGGAGCGCAGCCTGATACTCCC
>DAOTYP010000196.1:0-4886 GCA_034434975.1 Anaerolineae bacterium
CCCAACTTATAGTAAGCGGCGACGATGCCCGAGGTATCGGCGGGCGCGGTCCAAGTGGCGGTGAAGGTCGCGCTGTTGCTCCAGGTAGCAGGCTGCGCTGCCAGGTTGATGGGCGGTGGAGGCGGCGCCGTGTCCACCCGCACCACATAGGCCGGGCTGGTGAGGGTGACGGAGAGGGCGTTCAAGATCTGGAACTGCAACAGGTTATCGGTAGCCGAGTCAGGGAAGGAGAGGCCGGTAACCGTCAACACCTGGGTAGTGGTTACCTCGCCGGCGATGGATAGGCCGTCGGTCAGCCAGGGGCTCCAGGCGATGCCGCCGTCGGTGGAGGTTCGGTAGGCCGCGGTGGCAGGCTCCAGCCCGTCAGGGTCGCTCACCGTCACGGTAGCGGTCAGCGGGAGGGCGGTTACCCAGCCCTGAGGCTGGAAATCGCTCCACACCTCATCCGGCGCCTGCCGCCCTGCCGGTTGCGGGCCCTTCCTCTGGGCGCTGATGGGCACGGCGCCCGTGAGAAGGCTCAGGATCAAGGCGGCAACGACAAGCCCCGACCAACCTCGCGCCCACAGCCAACCTCTCAGCAACGGAGGGAAAAGGCAACGTAACCAGCGCATAGGACTCCTTCAGAAACAGTACAGGGGGACTGGCCCCAGCTCCCCCTGCGCGCGGCGGATCGGTCGCGAACGAAGAAGGAACGACCTAATCGGCCTCAAACTTGTACCCGACGCCGCGCACCGTCAACAGCCAACGTGGATGTTCTGGGTCCGCTTCCAGTTTCGTGCGCAAGCGGCGCACATAGACGGCGATCTGATTGGCGTATCCTTCGTAATCGTAGCCCCAGACGGCGCTGAGCAACTGATCATGGGTCAAGATGCGCCCGGCGTTGCGCATCAGGCAATGGAGCAGGCGAGATTCTATAGGCGTCAGCGAAACGACCCGATGGCTCGCCAACAGCGTGGCAGTGCCGTTGACGGGGTCCAGACGGATGCCCCCCACGGTCAATTGCGAAGCCGTGTCGCCGAAAGCGAAGGCCTCGGCCCGACGCAGCACGGCGCGCACACGCGCCAAGAGCTCCGCCGGCTCAAAGGGCTTGGCCAGGTAATCGTCTGCCCCCAGTTCCAAGCCGGTCACCCGATCCGCCGTCTCCCCCTTGGCCGAGAGGATGATGATGGGCAGGTTCATCGTGCGTCGGATGCGACGGCAGACCTCCAGGCCATCCATGTGCGGCATCATCACGTCTAGGATGACCAGGTCAGGCGATTCCTCCTCCACCTTGCGCAAGGCTTCCTGACCGTTGCTGGCCGTCAGGACGGTATATCCTTCCTCTTGCAAGAGGAAGGCGACCATCTTGACGCTTGGGGGATCGTCGTCCACAACCAAGACCCGCATGGGTGGAATGGACTCCTCCCGCGAAGAGGGCCGGCCAGAATGGCCAGGCTCCGGCCCAGGGTTACCAACATTATACCATCCAGCAGGGAAGTCTGCAAGGGTTCGTGGAGGCCGATGGCCGAACGATCGTTCCGCAGGCGCGCACATACACCCCTCCTGCCGAGCCGCAACCTAGCCGTTCCGGCTCCTGGCCCCATTCTCGCGCGCCTACATGAACAGCCGATGAAAGAAAGCCCCACATTAAATGACGATTTTTTCACGGGCCCGATACGGCCGGCGCACAATAGTACCTTTTTCCCCTTTACGTGGCGCGAGAACCTTTCTAAGATAGGCTTAGGGGGTAGCGCATGTATTTCCGTTTGGGCGACCTCAGAGTATCCGGCTACAACGTCATGCTGGCCATCGCCGTGTTCGCGGCGCTGGCGACGCTGAGTTGCTGGCTCTGGGTTTACCAGGCTTTGCACGACCGCCGCCGCCTGGGCAAGGGCGACATACGGGCCAACCTGTCGGCTACCTGGAACCCGGTGGCCTGGCTGATCGGAGGCGGCGCCGGCCTACTGGTCGCGGCCCATGTCTTCCTGACCCTTATCTGGCCCTGGTCGCGCCTCCACTGGCATGAGGAATGGACCCTTGCCCTCTTCCTGGCCGCCTGCATCGCCCTGGGGATGATGGCCGTAGCCGTAGCCGTCCTGACGGGCGCGCTGGTCTCCTTTATCCTTTACCCCTTCCAGGTCATGGCCCTGGCCGTGATCCACGCGCCCGATTGGCGCGACCGCCTGCTGATGGTCTTGGCCGACATCCTCATCCTGGTCAGCGGGGCCTTGGCCCTCCTGGCCGCCTCGCAAGTGCGCCTCCTCTGAGCGCAACCTTCGCTGGTCAGCCGGCCCAGTTTGACAGCGTTCTTCTAACCGATTATACTATCGCCGTGCTAAGCGATGGTCTCCCTCTTGCTGACCGATTTCCCATTGACGCGGGCCGAGAATCAGCCGATAATGAACGATAGGGCCTATGGCAGATAGCGCATTCTGACCCTCACGGAGGCAAACATCACGGCCAAGATCCTCGTAGTAGATGACGACGCGGACATCCGCAAACTGCTGCGTTTGACCCTGGCCATGGCGGGGTTTCAGGTAAGCCTCGCCGAAGACGGCGATCAAGCCCTGCGGCGCATCGCAGAGGACCCCCCCGATTTGGTCCTGTGCGATATCCTGATGCCGAACCTGGACGGCTACGAGACCATCGCGGCGATCCGCAGCAGCCCCGATCACCGTGACCTCCCGGTGCTGATCATCTCCGCCAAAGGGGAGGTTACCGCCGTGCAGCGCGCCCTGGAGGCGGGAGCCAACGGCTACTTCGTCAAACCCTTTGAGTTGCGTGACCTCCTGACCGAGATTCAGCGCCAGTTAAGGGCAAGAGGGCCTTCCCATGAGAACAACCAGGACCCCCACTGCGGATGAGGCCACACGGATCCGTCGGCTAGGCTTGGGCTTGCTAGGCTACGGCCTCCTCTTCACACTATATACCGTCTTGCAGCCCTTCGGTGAGGCCGCACGCCTGATCGTGAGCGACCTGGTTTACATCCCTTCCAGCCTGGCCGCGGGCCTCCTCGCGTTCCTGGTGGTGCGCGCGGCGCCCGATCGTCGCCTGCGTTGGGCCTGGGCGCTCATCGGGCTGGGGTTCCTGTCTTGGGCCGTGGCCGACTCCCTCTGGGCCTGGTGGGAGTTGGCCCTGGGCTTCCCGCCGGCCTCTCCCCACGTGACCGACATCTTCTACCTGGCCCTGTATCCCTTGTTCTTCCTGGCCTTGTTGATTTACCCTACCCCTCGCGAAGACGGCCTCCGTCGCGCCAGGTTGCTCTTAGATGTCCTCGCCGTGGCGACCGCCCTGTCCGTCTTCGGTTGGTACTACCTGATCGCGCCCATCCTGGCCACGGAAGCCGAGGAGGCGCCCGCCTTACTCGTCAACTTAGCCTATCCCCTGGGCGACCTCCTCCTGATCTGGGCCCTGGTCCGCCTCTATTACGTCGTGCCGGGCAGGGCGATGTCCAGGGCCCTCCTGATGCTCGTAACCAGCATGGGCCTCAACGTGATCGCCGATGCCTGGTACGTTTTCCTGACCCAACGCGACCTCTACTACTCCGGCCACTTCGTGGACGCCCTCTGGGTTCTCGGTTCGCTGGCGGCGGGCGGCGGCGCCCTGGCGCAGTACCGCGCCCTCCGTTTCCCCGAACCGCAGGCGGGCCCGTCGCCGTCTCCGGCAAGCCCCCTCAGAAGCCCAAGCCGCCAGTTGCTTCCCTACCTGATGCTGGTCCCCGTCTCCGCGCTGATGGTGGAGGACATATCTCACCTTCCGCTGGCGCTGCGTGAGGGCGGCCTCCTTCTGGGCGGCGCGACGACGATCCTCCTCGTCATCGCCCGCCAGGTGTTGACGATTCAGGAAAACAACCGTCTGAACGAGGAACTGGCCGCGCGTGTGTGGGAGGCAGCGTCCCTCAACGAGCGCCTACAGCGGGCCAATGCAGCGTTGCAAGAGGCAGATCGCCTCAAATCCGAGTTCATCTCCAACGTCTCCCATGAGTTGCGCACCCCTCTGACCAACATTCTCGGCTACACCGAACTCCTGCTAGATTCGCCTTCTGGCGACACCTTGACTTCCTTCCAGGCCGAGGGCCTGCGCACGGTGCACAACAACGCGCGCCGCCTTTTGAACTTGGTGAACGACCTGTTGGATGCAAGCCGCCTGGAGGCAGGCAGGTTCGCCATCAACCCCGCCCCCTTGGCCCCTGCGCCCCTTTTGCGCCAGTTGGTGGCAGAGGTGCGCCTCATGGCCGAGAAGAAAGGGCTGACCCTGGAGGCCTACCTCCCCGATGACCTGCCCCCGATCACCGCGGATGGCCCGCGCCTGGCCCAGGTGATGAACAACCTCCTGACGAACGCCATCAAGTTCACGCCCGCAGGTGGGCAAATCAGGGTGGAAGCCTCGGCGACGAAGGGCGGTCGCGAGCCCGTCCCGCCGGAGGGGGAATGGCTGGTCGTCCGCGTGGCCGACACGGGCATCGGCATCGCCCCTGAGGACCTGCCGCACATTTTCTCCCGTTTCCATCGCGCGGCGGAAGCGCAACGGCGGGCCATCCCCGGAACCGGCCTCGGCCTATATGTGGCGAAGGCGATCGTAGAGGCCCACGGCGGTCGGATCGGCGTGGAAAGTCAGCCGGGGAGGGGGAGCAGGTTCTGGTTCTACCTGCCGGTGCAGGCCGACCCCGGTCCCCGCCAGAGCCACCGTCGGGCAGATGGGCAGCCCAGGTCGGCCCCGGGGAAGGAGAACTCGTTCGCCACAAGCCTTTAAGGGCGCGATCCTTCTCATCTAAGAGATAAGAGAATCGTCAGCGCGGCTTCGTGTTGCCGCGCCGACGCCCTTGTGCTAGAATCGGCCCGAGGTGAAGGGATAGATGCGCATCACGCTGAAGATGGGCGAGCCTCTGTGGCGACAGGTAGGACAAC
>DAOTYP010000197.1:0-15210 GCA_034434975.1 Anaerolineae bacterium
ATCTGGATCGGCGCCCATGCGGAGGAGGCCATCCGCCGCGCCGCGCGCCTGGCCGATGGTTGGATCGCCTCGTACAACGCCAGCGTAGACGAACTGGCCCACAAGATCGCGGTCTTTCGCGAGGCGGCGCAGGAGCATGGCACCAGGGGCGAGATCGTCCTCATGCGCGACGGCTTCGTGGCGGAATCGTATGCGGAGGCGCGCCGCCTCTTTGAGGAACCGATCTTGAACCTCTACCGCAGTTACGCCGACTGGAAGCGGGACTCGCCCGACGCCTACAAGTATGCCAACCTCACCTTCTCGGCCTTTGAGCACCGCTTAGTCTTCGGCGATCCGGAGGCTTGCCGCCGCGCCGTGCAACAGTACGCGGCGATGGGCGTAGAGACTCTCATCCTGCGCTTCCAGCCGCCCGGCCTCCGCCATGAGGATGTGCTGCGTTGCCTCCGCCTCTTTGCCGAGGAGGTCATAGCCCCGCTGCGGGCCGCGACGGCGGCCCCATCCTGAGCGATCCCACGCGACCTGCTTGGGGGCAGGGCGATTTGCGCGCAGGCTCTCCCGCATGTTATGATTGCCCTGCTCCCAAGGCAGGGGCAAACGGTTGCTCTTGCCGGCCCTTCAGCCTAGGGGGCCGGTAGCGGCTGCGTGAGGTGATCGTGATTCGCTCTTTGCCCGCCCTGCTGATCGCCCAAAAGCACCCCTCCGTCTTCCGCGCGGAGGAGGTGGCGTCCGCGCCCTTCCCGCCCTTCGTGCCGGCCTATCAGATCGCGGGGGAAGAGCCTTGTCACGTCCAGGCCGAGCAGGCCGCGCGCGCGGTCGCCGTCCTCGCCGAGCGCCTGGTGCGCCTGGACGACGCCTACCCTGCTTGGGAGCGCTTTGAAGCGGGCCCCTACTTTGACCTCTATCCTCCGCAGGCGGTTTCCCTGTGTCGCGTGCAAGAGGAAGGGGAATGGGTGCACGTAATCCTTTATCCCGACCTGTTGGTTCCCGCTTTCCGCGCGGCGATCCTGGCCTGGAGGCATCGCAACCTCCTGGCGGCGAGCCTGACGCGCGTCGCGCAGGGCGCGGGGGATGGGCAGGCGCCCCCCTTGGCTGATTGGATGCAGGCCGAAGCCGCCTTGCAACATCGCCTGGCCGAGGCGCGCCGGATCATCGCCGAGGCCATGCGGCTCCTGTACGAGTCCGGCGATTTGAACTTCCTGTTCAGCCATGCCGCCGTAGAGGAGCGGCTCGCGGCAGCCGCGCGCTGCAACGGCGCCGGCGCGGAGGCGCTGGCCGAGTTGCAGGACGTACCAACCTTGACTTTGGCGCGTTCTTTCCGGCCGCCGCTCAGACCGGCCACCCGCCGCCGCGCGCTCCTCAGGCAACGGCTGCGAGGGGCGCGGCGCAGCGGTTACGGGTGAAGTCATAGCCCCGTTCGCCGACACACTTCTCACGTGAGGAGGGATCTATGGCGCTCTTGAGTGAGCGAATCCGCAAGGAGGTGCAGGCCCAGTGGGCCGGGCTGCTGCACCCTGTGACCTTCAAGGTGTTCACCCAGCCCTTTGAGTGCGAGTACTGCAAGGAGACGCGCGAGCTGGTGGAGGAGGTTGCTGCCCTGTCGGATAAGCTGTCGGTTGAGGTCTACGACTTTGAGAAAGATAAGCCCTTGGCCGACCAGTATGGTGTGGACAAGATCCCGGCCATCGCCCTCGTGGGCGCGAAGGACTACGGTGTGCGCTTCTTCGGCATCCCTTCCGGCTACGAGTTCGGCAGCCTCGTGGAAGGGGTCAAACTGGTCTCCCGAGGGGAGACGCGGCTCTCGCCTGCCACCCGCGCGCTGGTGCAACGGCTCACCAAGCCGGTGCACATTCAAGTCTTCGTCACCCCAACCTGCCCGTATTGCCCGCGGGCCGTGATGCTCGCGCACCAGTTGGCCGTAGAGAGCGACTTGATCCGCGCGGACATGGTGGAGGTGACTGAGTTCCCCCACCTGGCGATGAAGTACCAGGTCATGGGGGTGCCGCGCACGGTGATCAACGAGACGATCCACGTTGAAGGCGCCGTGCCCGAGTCGGTGTTGATGCAAGAGTTTGCCAGGTTGCTGACGTAGCCTCGCGAGACTGTGGGAGGTCGCTTTGCGTAACATCCTGGTCACGGGTGGGGCCGGCTTCATCGGCTCCCATTTCGTGCGCTACGTGCTGGCCAAGTATCCGGAGTACCGCGTCGTCGTCTATGACAAACTGACCTACGCGGGCAACCTGGACAACCTGTTGGACGTGGACGACGACCCGCGCTACGCCTTCGTGCGCGGCGACATCTGCGACCTGGCGCACGTGGAACGGGTCGTCCGCGAGCACCGGATTGATGCGATCGTCAACTTCGCCGCCGAGTCGCACGTGGATCGCTCCATCATGGACCCCGACGCCTTCATCAAGACCGACGTGTACGGGGTTTACGTCCTCCTGGAAGTGACGCGCCGGCTGGGGCTGGAGCGGCTCCACCAGGTTTCTACGGACGAGGTCTACGGCTCGGTCCCGGAGGGGTATTCTACAGAGGGCGATCCCCTGGCGCCCAACAGCCCTTACGCCGCGAGCAAGGCGGGCGCGGAACTGATGATCAGGGCTTATCACGTGACCTACGGGCTGCCGGTAACGGTCACGCGCGGCTCCAACACCTTCGGCCCGTACCAATATCCGGAGAAGTTGGCGCCCCTCTTCATCACCAACGCCATAGACGACCTCCCCCTCCCCCTCTACGGCGACGGCCACCAGGTGCGCGATTGGCTCTACGTGTTGGATCATTGCGCGGCCATTGACCTGGTTCTGCACCAGGGCGCGCCCGGCGAGGTGTACAACGTGGGCGGCGAATGCGAGCGACGCAACATAGAGGTCACGCGCCTGATCCTGCGTCTCCTGGGCAAGCCGGAGAGCCTGATCCAGCGGGTGCGCGACCGTCCGGGCCACGATCGGCGCTACGCGCTGGACAACCGTAAGATACGGGCCCTGGGTTGGCGGCCGCGGCCCGATTTTGAGGAGGCGATGGCCGAGACGGTGCGCTGGTACGTGGACAACGAGTGGTGGTGGCGCAAGTTGAAGACGGGGGAGTATCTGGAGTACTACCGACGCCAATACGCCGGCCGCGAGGCGCAGCCGGGCGATCAGGGATGAGGGGCCTCTCGCGAGGGACAAAAGAAACGAGGACCGCCCCCTGGTCCTCGTCAGGGCATCTACAGACCATCCACTCCCCGCGCTGGCAACGTCGGACTGGATGGGCTGTGATGTCGGGGGCCCGGCGTTGGCAACCCAGGCCCACCACCTCACCCTCGCCCCCATTTTATAACAATACATAACTGCAAGCAATAGGAAAAAAGTACTATCCGTCAGGGCGACGGCGCCGGCCGACGGGCATCACGCTACGCGCCAGACCGCCTCGCCATCCCCTTCCCCGGCGAAGTAGCCCACCGCCAGGAAGGCTAGGAGGTAGCCCAGGTAGTTCTCGTTGAGGAAACGGGAGAAGTAGAAGAAGACGAACAGGAGGAGCGCGTAGGCCCAGGCGGCAGTGGCGATGTCGTTGTGCTGCCGCTGTCGTCGCAGGAGGAAGATGAGCAAGGGCGCGCAGAGCAAGGCCTGCGGCACCCAGAAGGGCCAGTAGTCCAGGCGGGAGCGCACCCAGCCCCAGGCGAGGACCAGGTTGGCGAAGCCCCAACCCCGAATCTGGTAGGGAACGGCTGCCGTGCCCGCCGACCAGCGCCATATGTCATCCAGCAGGGCCTCCCAGTTCCAGGCCGCGTAGGGGATGACCAGCGCGCCCCAGGCCAGGGCTCCGGGCCAGCCGCGCCGAATCCAGGCGCCGAGATGGCGCAACGACTCGCCTCGCAGGAGGAGAAGCGCGTAGAAGGGGGCCAGGAACCAGGCGGTCGGTTTGCTGGCACAGGCCAGGCCGAAGGCCAGGGCCGAAAGCGACCAGCGCTCCTGGGCCAGAAGCCGAAGGGAAAGGACGATCCAGAACAGGACGAAGGAGTCGTTCTGCCCGAAGATGATGTCGCTCCCCATGATGGGGTTCAGCCCTAAGGTCATCACCAGGCCGAGGCGGGCGGTAGGGCCTCGCGCCAGGCCTGGCGCCAGGGCCAGCGTCAGCACGAACAGGAGGAGGTAGACGAACCGCTGGTCGTACCAGCCGAGGAGGGCGTGGCTCAAGAGGTAGAAAGGCGTGGAGAAGATGAAGGTCCAGGGGAGGTACGGGAAGTGATAGACCGCGCTGCGCAGGTCCAGGCCCCACTCGGCCAACGGCGTATGAACGTAGTCTTCCACGTAGGGGTTTTTCCCGGCCAGGAAGAGTTTGATCACCTCTTCCGTTTGGATCACGCCGCCGTCGTGGGTGTAACTGGCCGGGCCGCCTACCCGCCGCAGAAGGACGAGCTTGAGCGACGGCATGATCACCAAGGCCAGGACGATCAGCCAGATCAGGCCCAACTTGGCCCGGTAGAGGGGGGGCGTTGGGATGCGCCCTCGTAGCGCATCCAGGATCAGGTAGGCGGTCAGCGCCCCGAACCCCGCGGTAAGGAGGAGGAGCCCTAAGGGGTCCGTGAGCCAGTCCTTGAGGAGTTCCTGGCTGCGGGGCGGTAGGAGCGTGCCGATGAGCGGCGCGCGCGGGAAGTCTTGCAAGCGGGTCGGGAGCACCAGATCGGCCAACGTGTCTATGCGGGCCCGCGCGATCACCAGGATGAAGAGGAGCAAGGCGTCCAACGACCCTAGCGCGCGTCTCATGGCAGGATTATACCCCGAGGGGGGATGAAATCCAACTCGGGGTGGGGAGCGTTGAGGGAAGGGCGCGTGGACAGCGCCGAACGTTGGCAAGGAGGTATGGTCATTGCTTATGGAAAGTTCTTACATCCCTAACCGTGAACCGTTGGCTCCGCTTGCCTTCTCGTTCCTGCCCCTCGGGGCGGTCAAGCCGCGAGGCTGGCTGCAGCGGCAGTTGCGCATCCAGGCCGAAGGCCTCAGCGGCCACCTGGACGAGTTTTGGCCCGACCTGGTCCACAGCGGCTGGCTGGGCGGCGCGGGCGAGGCGTGGGAGCGCGGCCCTTACTACGTGGATGGGCTCGTGCCCCTCGCGCACCTTCTGGAGGACCCCCGCCTGATCGCCAAGGCCCGCCGGTGGATGGATTGGGTGCTGGACCACCAGCACGAGGACGGCTGGCTGGGGCCGATCCGCGACCCGCGTCATCGCGCCTATGACGCCTGGCCGGTCACCGTCATGCTCAAGGCGCTGACCCAACATCAGGAGGCGACGGGCGATGGGCGCGTCATCCCCGCCCTGTTGCGCTTCTGCGCCTTTTTGCGCGACCGTCTGGCCCAATATCCCCTGCATGAATGGGCGCATTATCGCTGGGCCGACCTGGTGTTGAGCATCGTCTGGCTCTACAACCGCACCGGCGAGCGCTGGCTCCTGGGGGTAGCCGAAGAGGTGCATCGCCAGGGGTATGATTGGACGGATCACTTCACCCATTTTCGCTATCCGGAGCGGGTGACGGAGGGGCACTACGACCTCATGAACCACGGGGTCAACAACGCCATGGGCATCAAGGCGCCGGGCGTCTGGTTCCAATTCTCGCGGGCGGAGGCGGATCGCCGGGCGGTTTACGAGGCCTTGGCCAACCTGGATCGCTACCACGGCCAGGTAACGGGCGTCTTCACCTGCGATGAGCACCTGGCTGGCCTCAACCCTTCCCAGGGGACGGAACTCTGCACGGTGGTGGAGTATCTCTTCTCGTTGGAGAACCTGATCGCCATCTTGGGCGATGCGGCCTTCGCCGACCGCCTGGAGCGGATCGCCTACAACGCGCTGCCCGCCACCTTCTCGCCCGACATGTGGGCTCACCAGTACGATCAGCAGGTGAACCAGGTCTTGTGCACGGTGGCGAAGCGCAACTGGAGCAACGGGCCGGACGCGAACATCTTCGGGCTGGAGCCGAACTACGGCTGCTGCACGGCCAACATGCATCAAGGGTGGCCCAAATTCGCCCACAGCCTATGGATGGCGACGCCGGAGGGTGGCCTGGCGGCCATCGCCTACGCGCCTTGTCAGGTGACGGCGACCGTCCGCGGCGGGCAGCGGATCACCATCGTTGAGGAGACCGACTACCCCTTCACAGAGACGGTGCGCTTCCGGTTGGAGATGCCGCGGGCGGCGGTCTTCCCTTTGACCTTCCGCGCGCCGGCCTGGTGCGAGGAGGTGATCCTGGAGGCGGGTTGCTCCCGCATCTTATCTGCCGGTGAGTTTCACACCTTTGAGCGGCTTTGGGAGCCGGGCGAGACCTATACCTTGCACTTGCCGATGAAGGTAAAGGCCCTGAGGCGCTATCGCGGCGCGGTGGCCCTGGAACGGGGGCCGCTGGTCTTCTCGCTCAAGATGGGGGAGGAGTGGCGATACCTGCGTGGCGAGGCCCCGCATGACGATTGGGAGGTGCTGCCGACGACGCCCTGGAACTACGGCCTCATCGTTGACCGCGAGGCGCCGGAGCGGTCGGTCCAGGTGATCACCCGACCTGTCGGGGAGAAACCCTTCTCGCCCGACGGCGCGCCGGTGCTTCTCAAGGTCCAAGGGCGACGCGTGCCGGAGTGGACGCTGGTAGATCACGTGGCAGGGCCCCTGCCGGAAAGCCCCGTGCGCTCCGCAGAGCCGGTGGAGGAGTTGACGCTGATCCCCTATGGCAGCACCAACCTGCGCGTCACCGAGTTTCCCGAACTGGAGGGTTGAGGCAGGGAGGGCCCGCGCGGTCGCGGCCTGCTCCATCGCCACGGGGGAGGCGGTTGCCATCGGCGACCTGTTGGGAGGGTGACCGGGAAAGTGCCGCTCACCATGCGATGGCCGCGTAGAGATTTCGTTTCCGGTCGGTGAGGTTTTGTCGCGATGCCTGAGACGAACAAAGGGGCCGAGCGCGCCGCCCAGCGCGAGCGCAAGAAGCGAGAGAATCGGGAGCGCATCCGTCAGGCCGCGTTGGAGCTTTTCCGGCGCAAGGGCTTTGCTGCGACCACAGTAGAGGAGATCACGACCGCGGCTTCCGTGGCCAAGGGCACGTTCTTCAACTACTTCCCCACGAAGGAAGCCGTCCTCTTTGACCTAGGCGAGCGGCAGTGGGGGCGTTTGCAGGCTGCGTCCGTTTGGGGCGCGAGGCCGACGGGGGACCGGCAGGCAGGGGCCAACCGGTCTGGGTTTACGGCGGCCGAGCGCATCACGATTTTGTTGCGGGCATTGGCCGAGGGCCTGGAGGCGGACCGGGAGTTGGTGCGTCAGGCCTTTTGCGAGGCGATGCGTGTGCCCGATCTCCTCTCGCCGGAGAGGGGGCGTTTCAGCCTGCACAGCATCCTCGCCATCCTGATCGCGCAGGGCCAGCGTGCAGGCGAGTTCCGCGCCTCGCCGTCGGCGGAGGTCATCGCCTCTGCCCTGGAGGCGCTCTGCTTTCAACAACTCTATCTGTGGGCCTCTGCCTCCGAGCCGTATCCCTTGGCCGAGCGCCTGGAAGCGGCCTTCGGCCTTCTGGTGGACGGCATCGGCCGACCGCCGCCGGGGGAGGAGGCCTCATGATCGCTTCTTGCCCGTGACCGCTGGGTACCCTTAGAGGGGGCGTTCGTTCTTTTCCAGAGCGGTTGCATCTTCGCCCGTTTTGCGCTATACTTCATCCTGCCGGAGGGAGCGAGAGGGGAGGGCCTATGCGGATCGGTTTCTTTACCGACTCTTACACGCCTCAGGTGCATGGCGTGGCGACGGCGCTCAACATGCTGGTGCCGGCCTTGGAGTCATTGGGACATGAGGTGCACATCTTCGCGCCCAAGATGGGCGATTACGTAGATCAGCGGCCCCGGGTTTATCGCTTCCCCTCCGTTCGCTACATCAAACAGCCCCCTTATTGGGTGGCTACTCCCATCTCGCCCTCGCTCTTCGCTAAGATCCCACGCCTGAAGTTGGACGTCGTGCATTTTCACACCCCGGCCACCCTCGGTGCCATGGCCTTACAGGTCTCTCGCCTGTACAACCTGCCCCTGGTGCAGACCTACCATACCATGATCCCCGAGTATCTGCACTATTTCGGGCCTGTCGGGAAGACCGCTTTCGCCTTGCGCGCGGCCCTGTGGTTTGCGCGCAACGCCTGCAACCTGTGCGATCACGTCATCGCCCCTTCGGAGAAAGTGCGGCGGGTGCTGCTCGGGTATGGCGTCTTTCGCCCGATCACCGTCATCCCCAACGGGTTGCGCCTGGAGGGCTTTGCTGCAGCGGAGAAGGGCTACCTGCGCAGGCGGCTGGGTTTGCGGCCGGAGGAGCGGATCGTCCTTTTCGTAGGGCGTCTGGGCGCGGAGAAGCGTCCCGATCTGGCGTTGCGCTCCTTTGCCCGCCTGCGGCAGAGGGCGCCGGAGGCGCGCCTAGTCCTGGCTGGCGACGGCTACGCGCGCCAGGCATTGGAGGCGATGGCTGCCGACCTCGGCATTGCTGCCAGCACCTATTTCTTGGGCAACGTCCCTTATGGGGAGATGCCAGGCGTTTACGCCGATGCGGACGTCTTCATCTCCACCTCTACTTCCGAGGTGCATCCCATGGTTGTGATTGAGGCCCTGGCCGCAGGCCTGCCCATCGTCGCCGCGCCCGATGAGGCGTTGGAAGGCGCGGTGGCCCATGGGGTGAACGGCTACTTCGCCGCCGACGAGGAGGATTTCGCGGTGAAGGTGGAGCGGCTTTTGCGCGCGGAAGATCTGCGCCTGCGGATGTCGGAAGCCTCGCGTCGGATAGGCCGCTCTTTCTCTATAGAGGCGCAGGCGGCGCGCGTGGTAGAGGTCTATCGGCTGGCGCGAGAGGCGCGGACACGGCGCCCCGCCGAAGAATCGGCGGCCTGATTTGACAAAAATCGCTTTTCATGTTATTCTATCAAATTGTCGTTAACGCTGGACGGCTTCTTACGCCCCGTGCTTTGGCGTAACCCATCTCCTCGTGAGTGGGTTTTTCTATTTACCAAAGGAGTGAACTTGGATGGCTAGTCTGGCTCCTCGCAAGTCTTATGCCCGTCTGCTGGATATCCTACCCCTACCCAATCTCATTGAAGTACAACTCGCTTCCTTTCGTTGGTTTCAAACGGAGGGCCTCAAAGAACTCTTTGAGGAGATCTCGCCCATCGTTAGCTTCAACAAGAACCTGGAACTGATCTTCGGCAGCAAGCCCCGGGAGGAATGCGAAGACCCGGATAAGGAGCTCTGCTTCTGGTTTGGCGAGCCCAAGTATTCGGAGCGTGAGTGTCGCGACCGCGACATGACCTATGCAGCGCCCCTTAACGTGCGGGTCCGTCTCATCAACCACGAGACAGGCGAGATCAACGACCAAGTCGTCTTCATGGGCGATTTTCCCTTGATGACGGAACATGGCACCTTCGTCATCAACGGGGCCGAGCGCGTCGTCGTGAGCCAGTTGATGCGTTCGCCGGGCGTCTATTTCAAAAAGGAAGAAGATCGGGTGACCGGCCGCGAGCTCTGTGCCGCTCTAGTGCTCCCGAACCGAGGCGCGTGGTTAGAGTTTGATACCGGCAAGCGCGACGTGATCTCGGTGAAGGTGGATCGCAAGCGCAAACTCCCCGTCACGGTCCTCCTGCGCGCGGTGGGTTATGGGGATGATGAGACGCTTCTCAAGTTGTTTGAGGACGTTGATACCATGCCCGACCACTCCTACATCAGGGCGACCCTTGAGCGCGACGGTACCAAGGGCGTGGACGAGGCCTGCCTGGAGTTCTACAAGAAACTGCGGCCCGGCGACCCGCCCACCCTGGAAAACGCCAAGAATTTTCTGGAGAATCTCCTCTTCTCACCGCGCCGCTACGACCTGGGCAAGGTAGGGCGCTACAAGTTGAACAAGCGCCTTGGGTTGGACATCCCTCTGACGCAGCGCACCCTGACGCCGGAAGACCTGGTCGCCGTTGTGCGCAAGATGATTGAGATCAACAACGGCCTGGAGGACGGCGACGACATTGACCACTTGGGCAACCGGCGGGTGAGGACGGTCGGGGAGTTGATCCAGACCCAACTGCGCATCGGCCTGCTGCGGATGGAGCGGGTGGTGCGTGAGCGCATGAGCATTCGCGAGCCGGAACAGGCCAGCCCGGTTTCCCTCGTCAACATCCGGCCTGTCACGGCCGCGATACGCGAGTTCTTCGGCGGGTCGCAACTCTCGCAGTTCATGGACCAGACGAACCCTCTGGCCGAGTTGACCCACAAGCGGCGCTTGAGCGCGCTAGGGCCGGGGGGCCTGCGCCGCGAGCGGGCGGGCTTTGATGTCCGCGATGTGCATCACAGCCACTATGGGCGCATCTGCCCCATAGAGACGCCGGAAGGCCCCAACATCGGCTTGATCGGGAGCCTGGCCACCTATGCTCGCGTCAACGAGTTTGGCTTCATAGAGACGCCATATCGGCGGGTGGTCAACTCGGTGCCGTACCAGGCCGAGGCGCTGCGCGGCCGCACCTTGGCCCGGCGCGTGGTAGACCCCGACACTGGCGAGGTGATCGCCGAAGCCAACACTGTGGTGGACGACGCCTTGGCCGAGCGCATTGCAGCCCTGGCTTCTCGCCTCCCTGACGATGAGGTGGCCAAGGGCGTCGCCGTGCGCTCCTTCGCTACCGATGAGATCCGCTACCTGTCTGCTGACGAAGAGGACCGGTACCACATCGCCCAGGCTTCGGCCGCGCTGAACGAGAGGCGGGAGTTCGTGAACCCGCGCGTCTCGGTCCGCAAGAGCCAGAAGTTCCTGTTTCAGTCGCCCGGCAATGTGGAGTACATGGACGTATCGCCCAAGCAGATCGTCTCCGTCTCCGCCGCGCTCATTCCTTTCCTGGAGCACGATGACGCCAACCGTGCCTTGATGGGCTCCAACATGCAGCGTCAGGCCGTGCCCTTGATCCGACCTGAGGCGCCCATCGTCGGCACCGGCGTGGAGTTCCAGGCCGCGTTGGATTCGGGGCAGGTGGTCATCGCCAAGGCCGCGGGCGAGGTGATATCGGTGACGGGGGAGGAGATCGTCGTCCTGGAGGACGACGGCAACCGGCGCGTCTATCCGCTGCGCAAATACAACCGTTCCAACCAATCTACCTGCATTGACCAGCGCCCCATCGTCTTCAAGGGCGATCGGGTGCAGGCCGGCGACGTGTTGGCCGATTCCAGCTCCACCGATCGCGGCGAGATGGCCTTGGGGCAGAACGTCCTTGTCGCCTTCCTCTCGTGGGAAGGGGGCAATTTTGAGGACGCGGTGCTCATCTCGGAGCGGCTGGTGCGTGAGGACATCTTCACCTCCATACACATTGAGAAACACGAGGTAGAGGCCCGCGACACCCGCTTGGGCCCTGAGGAGATCACGCGCGACATCCCCAACGTAGGGGAAGAGGCGCTGAGGGATCTGGACGAGGACGGCATCGTGCGCATCGGCGCGGAGGTCGGCCCCGGCGACATCCTGGTAGGCAAGATCACCCCGAAGGGGGAGACGGAGTTGACGCCGGAGGAGAAGCTCTTGCGGGCCATCTTCGGCGAGAAGGCGCGCGAGGTCAAGGACAGTTCCCTGCGCCTGCCTCACGGCGAGCACGGCAAGGTGGTGGATGTCAAGATCTTCGGGCGCGAGGAACATCCGGACATGCCCGCCGGGGTGGAGCGGATGGTGCGGGTGAGCGTCGCCCAGCGACGCAAGATCACCGAGGGCGACAAGATGGCCGGCCGCCACGGCAACAAAGGGGTTATCTCCAAAGTGGTCCCCATTGAGGACATGCCCTTCCTGGAGGACGGTACGCCGGTGGACATCATCCTCAACCCTTTGGGGGTGCCTGCTCGCATGAACATTGGGCAGATCTTGGAGGCCCACCTGGGTTGGGCGGCAGACCGGCTGGGCTTCCGCGCCATCTCGCCCGTCTTTGACGGGGCTCGCGAGGAAGAGATTGAAGCAGAACTGGCCCGCGCCTGGATGGCCGACATGGCTTGGCGCGAAGCCTCGGAGAAGGCGTGGGAGTGGGTGAACGCGCAGCAGATCCCGGAAGATCAGCTGCGGGATGACGACGAGGCGCGCGGCCTTTACTTGATCGCGCAGTTCAAAGGTTTGGGCTACGACGAAGAACGGCTCATGCACGACCGGACGTATGCTCGCCGCGCCGTCCTGGCGGAATGGCTGAGGGAGCGCGGGGAAGACCCCGATTTCGTGACATCCTACGAGGATGACCGTCGTCCCCGTGAGGCGCGCGAGAAGGCGGATGCGCGCGCCCGCCACGTCTGCCTGCGAGAGTGGCTGGTATGGCGGGGCAGGGACCGGGCCGAACTCTCCGGCTTGGATGACCGGGCGCTCAGGGAGTTGGCCGAAGAGGAGAGCCGCCGCAGCGGTTGGCCGCTGCCGACCTCGGGTAAGCAGATCTTGTACGACGGCAAAACGGGCCAGCCGTTTGACCAGCCGGTGACCGTCGGCGTGATCCAGATGATGAAACTGGCGCACCTGGTTGAGGACAAGGTCCATGCCCGCTCTACCGGCCCTTACTCGCTGGTGACGCAGCAGCCGCTAGGCGGCAAGGCCCAATTCGGCGGCCAGCGCTTCGGCGAAATGGAGGTGTGGGCCTTGGAGGCCTACGGCGCCGCTTACACTTTGCAGGAGATGCTCACTGTCAAATCGGACGATGTAACCGGCCGCGTGAAGACCTATGAGGCGATCGTGAAGGGCGAGGAGATCATGCCGCCGGGCGTGCCCGAATCGTTCCAGGTGCTGGTGAAAGAGCTGCAAAGTCTGGGCCTGGCGGTGGAGGTCTTCAACGAGAAGGACGAGCCCGTGCAGTTCGGCAAAGAGGAAGCCGAGGAGAAGTTGCCCAACCTGGGCTTCAGCCTGAGCCTGCGTGGGCCGTTGAGCGAGTGAGGTTGGCCATGAGCCTGGGCCGAGGGGGAGGCGCTGGCTGCCCCGTGATGGGTGAGCTTCTTCGGCCCGGGCCCGCCTGAGCAAGCGTTTCACGCTACGGATGATGGAGGACGGCGTTGGAAGTCAACGATTTCAAAGCCATTCGCATTTCTTTAGCCTCACCGGAACAGATCCGTTCCTGGTCTCGTGGCGAGGTCACGAAGCCTGAGACCATCAACTACCGGACGCTGCGGCCGGAGCGGGACGGGCTGTTCTGCGAACGGATCTTTGGCCCCACGAAGGACTGGGAGTGCTATTGCGGTAAGTATAAGAAAGTGCGCTACAAGGGCATCACCTGCGAGAAGTGCGGGGTGGATGTCCTCCCTTCGCGTGTGCGTCGCGAGCGCATGGGGCACATTGAGCTGGCCTCGCCCGTCAGCCACATCTGGTATGTGAAGGGCGTGCCCAGCCGGCTAGGTTTGCTCCTCAACATCTCGCCGCGCAACCTGGAGCGCGTCCTGTACTTCGCCCAATACATTATCACCCGCGTGGACGAGGAGCAACGCAACCGCATCATCGCCCGCCAAGAGGGGGACCTGACGCGGCGCATCGGTCGTGTGGAGGCGGAGTACCAGGAGAAGATCAGCAGGCTGGAAGCCGAAGCCGAGGCCGAGGTAGAGCGCCTGGATCAAGAGGAGCAGGCGGCCCTCAGGGAGCTGGAGGATCGGCGCGACGCCCGCGCGGACGAGATCACGGCCACGGCGCAGAAGGTACAGGACTACCTGGAGAAGAACATGGGCAAGGCGGCGCCGGAGCCCGTTTTCCTTCCCTGGCGTGAAGAGCCGCTGGTGGGGTCCGGCGAGACGATCGGGCGTGAGCACCTGTCCGAGCTGAATGAAGCCACCCAGGCGCGCCTGAACGAGATTGAGGCCGAGGCCCGCGACGAGGAGATGGATCTGCGCCTGCGCTACAACGCGCGTCGTGAGCACGCGCGGCACGCTCCCGATGCAGAGATAGACAGGCTGCGGGAGGAACTGGAGCAGCAGAAGGAGCGGATGCGGGAGGAGCATGAGAGGGCCATCGCCGAACTACGCCTACTGGAGCCCAAGCAGCTCCTCACCGAGAGCCGCTATCGCGAGCTTTCTGAACGTTGGGGTAACGTCTTCTCCGCAGGCATGGGCGCGGAGGCGATCCGCGAGATCGTCGCCAACATTGACCTGGACAAGATGTCCAAAGAGTTGCGGCTGGAGATCCGCTCCTCGCGCAGCAAGCAGCGACGCAAGAAGGCCGCCAAGCAGTTGCGCGTCGTGGAGGCGTTCCGCAAATCCGGAAACCGGCCCGAATGGATGATCCTGACAGTGTTGCCGGTGATCCCGCCGGACCTGCGTCCGATGGTGCAGCTGGACGGCGGCCGCTTCGCGGCCTCGGACCTGAACGACCTTTACCGCCGGGTCATCAATCGCAACAACCGCCTGAAGCGCCTGCTGGATTTGGGCGCCCCCGATGACATCGTGCGCTACGAGAAGCGGATGTTGCAGGAGGCGGTGGATTCGCTGATAGACAACGGTCGGCGCGGGCGAGCGGTTTCCCGCTCGGGCAAGCGCAAGCTCAAGAGCCTGTCCGACATGCTCAAGGGGAAGCAAGGGCGCTTCCGCCGCAACCTCCTCGGCAAGCGCGTGGATTACTCCGGCCGCTCCGTCATCGTCGTCGGCCCTGACCTGAAGCTGAATCAATGCGGCCTGCCCAAGCGGATGGCGCTGGAGCTGTTCAAGCCCTTCGTCATGCGCCGCCTGGTGGAGTACAACTACGCGAACAACATTAAGATGGCCAAGCGCCTGGTGGAGCGTCTCAGCCCTGAGGTGTGGGACGTGTTGGAGGAGATCACCAAGGAGCGCCTGGTGCTCCTCAACCGCGCGCCCACCTTGCACCGGCTCGGCATCCAGGCCTTTGAGGTGGTCCTGATTGAAGGCAACGCGATCCAGATTCATCCGCTGGTCTGCGCCGCCTTCAACGCCGACTTTGACGGCGACCAGATGGCCGTGCACGTGCCGCTGTCGGATAAGGCGGTGGAAGAAGCGCGCCGCTTCATGATCAGCACCAAGAACCTGTTGAAGCCGGCCAGCGGCGAGCCCATCGTGGGGCCTTCCAAGGACATGGTGCTCGGCTGCTATTACCTGACGGTGGAGAGGCCAGGGGCCAAAGGCGAGGGCAAGGTCTTCGCCGACTTTGACGAGGTGAAGTTGGCCTACGATCTGGGCATCGTGGACCTGCAGGCGCGCATCCAGGTGCGTTGGACGCCGTGGTACGAAAAGCGTGCCCTGGCCGACCTGGGCCTGAGCG
>DAOTYP010000198.1:0-4630 GCA_034434975.1 Anaerolineae bacterium
CCGCCGGAAAGCCCCATGCAGCCCAAGCCTTGCACCATGGGCTCTGCACGGCAGCGAACGTAGTCTATCGTGCGCATCACATCCCATACCCGTAGGCCTACTACAGTCTTGCCCAGAAGCACCGCGTTGAAGAAGAGCGCGCGACAGGAATTGGCATACCATACGGGATCACCGGCCATGCGCGTCACCATGTTGGGCCACGTCTCCAAACGTTCGCCAAAGCCCCGCAATTCGGGTGCAAAAACGAGGAAGCCATGACGCGCGAGTTGAGCGGCGTAGTCGTAGTTGTAGGCACGGATGCTGGCCTCTTCCTCATCCCGAAGGGCCTCGTTCTGGATGCGGCCGATCAAATGGGAGACCCCTCCGCTGCCGTGACCGTGGAGCGCGATCACCGGGCGATAGGGTGGCTGCGCGTGCCTTGGCTTCAGCACGTAGCAAGGCACGTACAACCCCGGTTCACTCTGAAAAGCCACTTTCTCCAAGCGAAAATCGGGAGTGTCTTCGGTTTCCAACACGCTTGCTTCCAACGGGGGGCGATCAACCGGAAAGCCGCCCACGAGCTCCGTCAGCCTGTTGTACAACGCCTCGCGCCAATAAGCCCATTCGTCGCGTGTGCGGGCTCGGAAGGCCAACTGCCGTGGCGCTGATTCATCGCGCTTCCACAGGGAAGGGAGAGAAGTATAATCTCGTTGAACGGTCATGCGCGGGCCTCTCCTCCGGTGCTGTTCATAGCCAGCCGGTCAGCTCGGCTAATAGTCGGGCGTATTCAACGAAATCCGGCCAGGATACATCAGGAGGGACAGCGTGATCGCAGCTGGGGATGAAGCCGCCCTCCTCTAGCAAAGGCGGGACCACCCGCATCACCTCTTGCCGCATGACGTCCCCTCCCTTTGCCATCGCCCGTTTGTCTATCCCCCCCACGTAGGCCATCTCCTTGCCGAAGCGACGACGATATGACACGATGTCGTTCCCAGCGGCCACCTCTATCGGTTCGCAGCAATTAAAACCGGCCTCAATCCAAAGGGGGATGAGCTCGGCGATGAAACCATCCGAATCCACCGAGATGATGGGGCAGCCGCTCTTGCGAATCGCCGAGACCCAGGCCTTGTACACTGGGGTGAGGAAACGGCGCACCATCTTTGGCGAGATCATGCTGTGAAGCTTGTAGGCTATGTCTTCCGCGACGGTCACCTTATCTAGCTCGCCCCTTGCCAGGATCGGCTTCAACGTCTGCAACACGAATTCGGCCCAAAAGGTGGTCATCTCCTCAACGAACTCGGGCTGTTCGATCATGAGGAAACAAAGCCCCTCAAAGCCACACCATTCCCGCATTTGCCACCAAGGCCCGGGGATCCCGATTTGCAACACGGTGTCTCGCTCACGGGCGGCCTGGCAGCGCGCCTCAAAGTCCTTGGGGAAGCGCTCAGGGTGATGGGGGTCGTAACGCCATTTGATCTTCTCCTCCCAATCGCGGCGATTTCGCACCGGCGCGCTATGCCACTTGCGAGTTACGAAATCTTTAGCCTCGCGGATGTAGGTGTAATCGTAGCGATCGGAGATCTCAGTGATGTTCCCCATCCAGTCCTGTACGATGTAGTGCCCATCCCGATGCTCTAGGACCTTCTCCTCAAAGGTGGGGATCATGCGAAAGGAGACGCCAAGGTCTACCGGGGGCTTCGTCCTCTCCGGCTCAATCCCCAAGGTAGCCAGGAGGGTCTGGTAATAGTCGGCGCCCTCTGGCAGGCCTTGCTGTCGCCAAGCAGCCAAGGTGGATTCCCGAGGGAAACCGGGCATCAGCGGCACCTTGTCCGGCTTGCCGAACAGGAGAGCCGCTCGGAACCTCTCTCTCGGATTCACCCGCCCCACCTCCCTGTTGGATAAACCTTCGCCCTCGTCCCATGATGTGTGAGCCATCGGCGGTCACCCTTTCAGTAAATCGCCGATGGCAACCGCCTCCCCCGTGGCGATGGAGCGGTTAGCCGCAACCCCGATGAGGACCGACATGGCCCCAGCCCAAGCATCCGCCATGTGTCCCAGGGGATCAGGCCTCTCTTTCCCCCCGAAAAGCCTCTCCAGAAGCCGCTCATCACCGCCCCCATGCCCCCCTTCCGCCTTGGAGATCTCATAGGTCACCACCTCGCCCCGACGGTTGAACCAGCGGATAGCCTGGGTCGGCTCCCCCGCGAAACGGCCGCTGTGAAACTCCTCCAACTCCAACCGTCCCTCCCCCCCGTTGAGCGCAGCCCGCCACCCCTCATAGGGGCTGTGCGCAATCAGAGAGTAGGTGAGGAGCGCCCCCCCACGGTACCTCACCGTCACGCTCATCGTGTCCTCAATGTCTATCTCCTCCGCGAAAACGCAGCCGTCACGAAAGTAGCCGTCCACCTCCTCCGCCTCAAAGTAGAGGGCCCGCAGGAGAGGGTCAGAGGCGTAATCCACGTAGAACTCGCAGGTGGCCGTGTGAGGACAGGTGAGACATCGCTCACCCCGCTCCCGCCGCCCAGGCCCGTACAACCGACGCGCCCCAAAGGCGAACACCCTCTGCGGTTCGTCCTCCAGCCACCAGTTGACCAGGTCAAAATGGTGCGTCGCCTTGTGCACCAACAGCCCGCCCGAGTTCTCCTTGCGGCGATGCCAGCGGCGAAAGTAGTCCGCCCCATGGCGGGTATCCAGGAGCCACTCGAAATCTACGCTCCATACCGGCCCGATCACCCCTGCACGCAGGAGCTCTTTGACCCTGGTCGCATACGGCGCGAAACGGTAGTTGAAGGTGACGGTCACCTTACGCCCCGTGCGCCTGGCTGCCGCGAGGATGGCCCGACACTTCTCGTCGTCTATGGTCAGCGGCTTCTCCGTGATGGCGTCGCAACCCGCCTCCAGCGCGCGGATGATGTACTCGTGATGGTAGCGATCCACCGTGGTGACGATGACGCAGTCGGGCTTGGCCCGGCGGATCATCTCGTCAAAATCGCCGAACGCGGGCGCGCCGCTCTCGCGGCTCTCGAACTCGGCGCGCACGGGGTTGGGATCAAAGACGCCCACCAAGCGGGCGCTCTCGCGAAAGCGCTCCGCGAGGGGCTTGGCGTACATGGTCAAGCCCCGCAGGCTCGCCCCAGCCAACGCATACCGCCTCACGCTAAAACCTCCTCAGGGAAGTATTTTTCAGAGGGCACCACGGGAAACCCGTGCAGGTATTGACCCTGCTGCGCTAAAGTTTCAGCGCGCCGGCGGTGATGCCCCGGATGAAGGTGCGCATGGTGGCCAGGAAGAGGAGAAACATGGGAATAGAGGCGATGACGTAAGCCGCCATCTCCACGCCGGGCTGTGGGAAGGTCACATCGCGAAGGAAGGTCAGCCCGATGGTCACCGTGCGCATCTTGACTTTGGTCAGGACCAAAAGGGGCCAGAGGTAGTCGTTCCAGGTTCCCAAGATGTTCAAGATGGCGATCACGCTGAGGATGGGGCCGGAGAGGGGAAGGGTGATGTTCCAGTATAGACGCAGGTGCCCCGCGCCATCCAAGCGCGCGGACTCGTACAATTCCTCGGGCAGAGAGGCGAAGAAGGTGCGCAGGACGAAGATGGCGAAGACCTGTCCGCCGGCCCAATAAGGAAGCAAGAGGCCTAGGTAGTTGTCTTTCAGCCCCAGGTCCCGCACAACGAGTACGAAAAGCGGGATCAGCGAGATGATCCAAGGGATCATCAAGAGGGCCATGACCAGCCAGAAGAGGGCCTCACGGCCCGGAAAATTGTAGCGCGCAAAGACGTAGGCGGTGATGGAGGAGAGAACCAGCACACCGACCAAGGTGAGCACCACCACGATGACGCTGTTCAACACGAACTGGGAGATGCTGTTCCAGGCCCGGATGTAGTTCCCGTAATGAAGCGGGAGCGTGGGGAAAACCTGTGAGATGCCGGTCTGGTTCAGGCTCTTGAAGGATCGGATCACCATGACCATGTAAGGAATCATGGTCAGGAAGAGGAGGACTCCCAGGATCAGATGTGCGCCCATCACGCTGAGCCGGCTGCGTCCAACCACCGCGCCCTCCCCTTTCTAGAACATTTGGTACTCCGTGCCGGAGCGCAAAACCCGCATGTTTAGAACCGTGACGGCCATGATGACCGCAAAGAGGACCACGCCGATGGCCGAGGCA
Source organism: Anaerolineae bacterium (assembly GCA_034434975.1). Lineage (GTDB taxonomy): Bacteria > Chloroflexota > Anaerolineae > JADYZS01 > JADYZS01 > JADYZS01. The sequence goes on from DAOTYP010000198.1 coordinate 4,152, forward strand.
TAGCCCATCTGGGGAGCCGAGATCTGGGCAAAGGCGGCGGCTTGATAAAGGCGTAAACCGGGCACCATCGTGGCGTAACCTGGCCCCCCTTGCGTCATCACCAGGATGCTCTGGAAACCTTGGATGACGCCAATGGTTGTCAGCACCACGATCAGTCTTACCTGCCCCATGATGAGCGGCAACTCAATCCAGCGGAACAAGGATAGCCCTCGCGCCCCGTCCACCGTTGCCGCATCTACGATCTCCGTCGGGATCGCCTCAAAACCTGCCAGGTACAGAAGCATGTTGATGCTGTGCACCCATGGAAACCCCATGAACATGATGGCCAAAAGGGCCGTCCGAGGATCTCCGAGCCAGGCGCGCGGGAGACCCTCAGGTGTCAGCGTCAACGACCTCAGCCCCAGGGCTGTGAGGAGTGAGTTCACTCCTCCTTGGGGGACGTACATGAAGATCCAGATGAGCCAGATGACGACGCTGGG
>DAOTYP010000199.1:0-14169 GCA_034434975.1 Anaerolineae bacterium
ACAAGTCCCTCATCGGCAAGGCGGCGCTGGTGAGAGGACGCTATCTGAAGTTGAACGTTGGCGATTCGTCGCAGGTGGATTTCAGCGAGACCTTCAACGGTGGAGGGCGTGAGAACAACGGTTGAGTGCTATTCCGGCTACACCTACGCGCAGGAGCCGCGCGCCTTCGTCTGGCAGGGCGCGCGGCTCATCGTGGAGGCGGTTGAGCGATCCGGGCGGCGGCCAAGCGGCCCTTTCTTCCAAGTGCGCGTGGCGGATGGACGGCGGTTCCGCCTCTCCTACGATGAAGCCGCCGACGCGTGGGACTGCGAGCCGTTGGCCAGCCGAGGAGCGCCTCCTTAGCCCTTCCAGCCGGCTACTACCTGTTCCAATTCTGCAATGAGCCGGTGGTAGCGCTCGTGCGCCTGTTTGCCCGTTCGCCTCTCTTCAATCTCATCAAAGGCTGCCACCAGCGTTTGCTGCATCTGAGGGGTAAGCACCTGATCGGCCATGACGAAGAGGACGCCGTCCTCCTTGGCGATGTGCTGGCGTAGGAGGTCAACGTAGCCCAAGGCGCTTTGCACCAGGAGCGGTTGGGCGGCGCGATCGCCGTGGGCATAGCGCTCCGTCGCCCCTGCCAAGTTCCGAACGAACTGGCGGCCCTGCTCATGCTCTAGCAGCATGACGCCGATGGGGCCGTTCCCGCGTGGAATCCCTTGCCTTTCTAGCGCGGGAAAGAGTTCCTCTTCCTCCTTCGCATGGTGGCAACGGTCGGCGAAACCGCGGAAGAAATCCACCGCGCCCTCAAAGACCCTCGCCGGGACCTCTTCCCCCGCCTCTAGGCGACGGGCCGCCGCCTCTACTATGTTCAGCATGCGTTCAATCCCCCGATGTTCTTCCTTCAGCACGTCGGTTGCCTTCATAGGACCCTCCTGGAGTTTGTAGGATATATCGCACCTATTTCATACAATTTCTCCGGCGCGCGTCTGCGACTTTTCTCGCACGCGCCGCCCCTGTAGAGGGCACGCTCGGATTTGCATCTCTGGCCGATTTCGCGTATCCTATGGCCGCCAAAACTATCTGATGGGAGTGGTCCTGTGGAACAGATTCGGGCTGACGTGATCGTAGAGGTGAGCGACAGCACCTTTCAGACCGCCGTGATCCAGCGCTCGGCCCAGGTGCCGGTGGTGGTGGATTTCTGGGCTCCCTGGTGCGGGCCGTGCCGCGTGCTGGGGCCCGTTTTAGAGAGGCTGGCGCGCGAGGCGAACGGCGCGTTCATCCTGGCTAAGATCAACGTGGATCAAAACCCGCGTGTCGCTGCCCAATACGGGGTGCAAGGCATTCCGACGGTCATGGCCTTTCGTCATGGGCGGGTCGTGAACGAGTTTGTGGGCGCGCAGCCGGAATCGGCGGTGCGCGAGTTCCTGCGCCCCCTGTTGCCCAATCCGAACGACGGGCTGGTGAACGAGGCGCTGCGCCTAGAACAACAAGGAAGGCTGCAAGAGGCCGTCGAGCGTTACCGTCAGGTGCTGGCCAGCGATTCCAGCCACGCCGGCGCGCTCTTGGGCCTGGGACGGACCCTTCTCGCCCAAGGCGACGGGGCCGAGGCGGCGCGCTGGCTGGAGCAGGTGCCGTACGGACGGCCTGAGCGCGCGGAGGCGGAGCGGCTCCTGGCGCGCTGGCAGTTGCGTCAGAGCGCCGACGGCATGGACGAGGCGGCCTACCGGTCGCGCCTGGCGGCCAACCCGCAAGACCTGGAGGCGCGCCTGGGGCTGGGGAGCGTCCTCGCCGCGCGCGAGGAGTACGAGTCGGCCTTGGCTTCCCTGCTAGAGGTCGCGCGCCAAGATCGCGGGAAACTGCGCGAGCGGGCCCGCGTGGCGATGTTGGCCATCTTCCGCATCCTGGGGGACGAACACCCCTTGACGCGCGAATATCGCTCGCAACTGGCGATGGCCCTCTTCTGAGGGAAGATGGGTGCACCTTTTCCTATCGCCTCATTGTGACGATGTGGCCCTTTCCTGTGGGGGCCGCGCCAGCCAACTGGCCGTCGCGGGCGAGAGGGTGCGCGTGCTGACGGTGATGTCGGGGCTCGCGCCCGACGACGACCTCTCCCCTTTCGCCCGTGCGCATCATAGCCGTTGGGGGCGTCCGGGCGATATGGTGGCCGCGCGCCAACTGCGGCTGGCCGAGGATGCCTGCGCCCTGGCTGCCCTTGGCGTCCAGGGCGACTACCTGGACTGGCCGGACGCGATCTACCGCAAAGAGGGGGGACGGCGCGGCGCCTGGTTGTACACCTCCAACGATACCCTCTTCGCCCCGCTCCATCCGTCGGAGAGGCCCCTCGCAGAGCGGCTGGCCGACGACATCCTGGCCTACCTGGGGCCTGAGCGCGACGGGATCGTGTACGCCCCGCTGGCTGTAGGCTGCCACGTGGATCATCAACTGGTGCGATACGCCTCCCTCCTCCTCTGGCGGCGGGGGCTTGCGGTGCGTTTCTACGAGGAACTCCCGTACTCAGAGGAAGCCGGTCGGCTGGCGGCGGCATTGTCCGAGCCTGCCGGGGCGCTTTGGGTCGGCGAGGTCTATCGGCTGGATGAGGGGGCGCTGGCCGCGCGCGTCGCGGCGGTCGGCTGCTACGTCTCGCAACTGGTCGGCCTCTTCGGCGACGCCACTTCGTATCCGCAGCGCGTGCGGGCCTACGCCGAGAAGGTCGGCGCTGGCGCAGGGCCGGCCGAGCGTCTGTGGCGGCTGGAGATGAAAGAATCGTGAGGAAGGACAGGGATTGCGTGAAAAGGTTGCGCTGGAACCGGAATTGGCTCGTCGTGCCGGCGGTCGCGTTGGCCGTTTTGCTGGCCGATCAGTGGAGCAAGGCCTGGGTGATGCAACACCTGACGCCCATGCGGCCCTGGTATCCGCTGCCGTTCCTGGGAGACCTGTTGGCGTTCACCTACATCACGAACACGGGCGTGGTCTTCGGCCTCTTGCGCGATCAGAGCATCGTGCTGGTCCTCCTCGCTTTCGTCGTGGTGATCGCCATCATCATGTATGCCCGCTACCTGCCGCTGCACCGCGGCCTGGTGCGCCTGAGCCTGGGCTTGCAGTTGGGGGGCGCCGCGGGCAACCTGGCGGATCGGGTTCGCCTGGGGCACGTGATAGACTTCATTGACCTGGGGATAGGTCGCTATCGCTGGTTCACATCCAACCTGGCCGACGTCTGCATCGTAACCGGAGTGATCATCCTGGCCGTCCTCATGCTGCTGGAGCGGGATCGGGCGCCTGAAGAAGCGAAATCGTGAGGGAGCCCAGTCTACCGGAGGGGAACGCAGAAAGGCGATGGATCAGTGGGAGATCGTGGCATCCGAGGCGGGCGAACGGCTGGACAAGTTCATCGCCGCGCGGCGGCCTGATCTCTCCCGCGCGCAGGTGCAGAGGCTTCTCGCAGACGGTTTCATCACGGTGAACGGCGTCGCCGTCAAGGCCAGTTATCGGGTGAAGGCGGGGGATCATCTGCAGGTGAGGCTTCCCCCGCCGGCGCCGAGCGACGTGCAGCCGGAGCCGATCCCCCTGCGCATCGTCTACGAGGATGGCGACCTGTTGGTGGTGGACAAGCCCGCGGGCATGGTGGTCCATCCAGCCCCCGGCCATGCGGCGGGCACCCTCGTGGCAGCGGTCCTGGCTCACGCGCCCGACCTGGCGGGCATCGGCGGCGCGCGGCGTCCCGGCATCGTCCATCGGCTGGATAAAGACACTTCCGGCCTGATCCTGATAGCCAAGAACGACCTGGCCCACCGCCATTTGCAGGCTCAGTTCAAGAGCCGCTCCGTCCGCAAGGTCTACCTGGCGTTGGTGGAAGGCTATCCTGCCGCCGCGCGAGGGCGTGTGGAAGCCCCCATCGGGCGAGACCCCCATCGCCGCCAGCGGATGGCCGTCGTGCCGAACGGGCGCGAGGCGGTGACAGAGTACCGCGTCCTGAATCGCTATCCGGGCTACACCCTGGTCGCCGCGGAGCCGAAGACGGGCCGCACCCATCAGATTCGCGTGCATTTCGCCTGGCTGGGCCACCCTGTAGTGGGCGACAGGGTGTACGGCCACCGCGCGTCGGCCCTCATATGCCCGCGCCAGTTCCTCCACGCCCATCGCCTCGGCTTCCGGCTCCCTGCCAGCGGCGCTTACGTGGAGTTTGAGTCGCCCCTGCCGCCCGATCTGACGGCGGTCCTGGCCCGCTTGTCATCCTGAGGCCTTACCGTGGCTTCCCCGGCACCTCGTGGCAGCGTCGGCAGCGCGCCTCGTACATCTCTTGCGCGCCTACGACGATGATGGGATCGTCGTAATGGGCGGGCTTGCCGTTGACCAGGCGCTGCGTGCGGCTGGCCTCGCCGCCGCAGACGACGCAGATGGCGTGGAGTTTGTCCAAGCGCTCGGCCTGGGCCATGAGCAGCGGCATGGGACCAAAAGGCTCGCCCCGGAAGTCCAGTTCCAAGCCGGCGACGATGACGCGCTTGCCCCGGTCGGCCAGGGCGTTGCACACGGCCACGATGGTATCGTCAAAGAACTGGGCCTCGTCAATGGCGACCACTTCGGTTTCCGGCGCGACCAGGGCCAGGATCTCGGAGGCAGAGTGGACGCTGATCCCCTCACGGCCCATCCCATCGTGCGAGGCGACGCGTGAGGCCCCGTAGCGGTCGTCAATGCTGGGCTTGAACACCTGCACCCGCTGGCGAGCGATCTCCGCGCGGCGCACCCGACGCAGCAACTCCTCCGTCTTACCGCTGAACATGCTGCCGCAGATCAACTCAATCCAGCCGCCTGCTCCCCGCCGCTCCATAATAGGCTACCTCCTGAGGGTGTGCTGACGGCAAAGAAAAGAGGGGCGGATGAGACCTGCCCCTCTCCTTCGGCTCCTTCTACGCCTGGTCGGAGGCCGTCGGTTCGGCCTTCTTGGTAGGGGGCTTCCTGTCGCCTCGGCGTATGCTCAGCCGTTTCTCCTCAGCGGCGGCAAGGGCCGCCTGGCGCTGCGCTTCCACCTCAGCGACCATCTCATCCTTCCGCTCCAGACGCTTGATGAAGCGGTCCACCTGACCGGCCGTGTCCACGATGCGCTGTTCGCCGGTGAAGAAGGGGTGGCATTTGGAGCAGAGGTCGGTGTGGATGACCTGTTTGGTGGATCCTGTGGTCCAGGTGTTGCCGCAGGCACAGATGACCTTGGCATTCGGGTAGTAGGTAGGATGGATTTTCGGCTTCATGGATGCGATTCATGCCTTTCTCCGGCGTCGTCTGCGGGCCGGGCCTCGCCGGGGTGCGCAGGGCCGGAAAGCGTCGCCGCGCCGCAGGGCTAAGCGGCGGCGAGTTCAGGGTAAACGCTCACCTGCTTCTGATTTTTGGAATAGGGCTCAAACTTCACAAACCCATCTATGGTGGCGAAGAGGGTGTAATCTTTGCCAAGCATGACGTTGTGGCCCGGCTTGAACTTGGTTCCCCGTTGTCGGACGATGATCGTGCCGGCGCGCACGGCCTGGCCGTCAAACCGCTTGACGCCGAGCCGCTGCGACCGGCTGTCACGTCCGTTGCGGCTGCTGCCGCCCCCTTTCTTGTGCGCCATCTCGCTATCTCCTTCCGTAAACGCCCCCAGGCTCAAGCGATCAAATCAGTCCAGCAGGATTTGATCCACGCGCAGGCGGGTGAGTTCCTGACGGTGGCCGCCTTTGCGTCGGTAGCGCTCCTTCGGCATGTACTTGAAGATGACGATCTTGTGGCCCAGGTGGTGATCCAGCACCGTCGCCTGCACGCGCGCGCCCTGCACCAAGGGATGGCCTATCCGCACCTTCTCCCCGTCGGCCACGAGGAGCACCCGCTCCAAAGTAACCTGCTCGCCCACCGCGGCAGGGAGTTTCTCCACCACCAACGTATCGCCCGCGCTCACCCGATATTGCTTGCCGCCGGTTTCAACCAAGGCGTACATCTGCTTTCCTCCTGCGCGATGCGCCAGGGCTTGCGCCCTGGCGGCTACCATCCCATTATACCCCCAAGGGGGCGAAATGTCAAAAAGCGGCGCGGCCGGCCGCCTGGCGAGCACGCCCAGGCGCCGACGCGCGCTCACTCCCGGCTCTCGCGTCGGCTCAACAGCATGAAGGCTGCCAGGGCTGCCGTCGCGCCCACGAAGAGCGCACCGGCCCCTACCATGGGCAGGTTGTTCAGCGCCTCATCCAGAGGCGAGGGCGCATTCCACGCAGGCGAAGCCGGCGCGGCGGCGATGGGGGTGACGAAGGGAGTCGGAGAGGGGGTAGGCGTCGGCGTCGTCTCCTCGGGCAACACGGCTACCGCCTCGGGGGTACCCTCCGGAGGAAGCGTCGGCGCGGCGGAAAAGGAGGGCGGCGTGGGAGCATAACAGGCCAACAGTGAGACGTCGTCTAGATACATGGCGGAGCGACGCCCGTCGCCGTCATTGCGCACGTTGAAGTAGAGGACGACGATTTGGCCCTGGAACGGGGTCAGGTCTAACGTCTCCTGTAGCCAGGCGCGATCATCGCGCGTGACGCGCCACAAGATGCTCAACGGGATGGAGGTAACCGGGTCTAATAGAAGGGCCTCTTGGCGGTCGCGCTCCGTGCCGACATCTTCCGACTGCAAGTAATGCCAGAAGGAAAGGCGGATGGCCTGAACGCCGTAAGGGAGGGAGACCGTCTGGCGGATGGAGGAGTACGAGAACTTATCGGGCTGGCCCACGTTTCCCAAGCGCACGGCGACGTTGCCGCTGTGGGTCAGAGGGGGGCCGACCAAGGCAGCGTACTGCGGCGTCTTGCCGCGCATCCAACCTGTACCGAACGATTCAAAGCCACCGTCGGTCAGAAGCTCGGTGCAAGCGCCCGCTGGCGTCGGCGTCGCGGTGACGACGACAGGGGTCGGCGTGTTCGTGACGACGATGATCGGGGGGCTGGGCGTCGGCGTAGCCGTCACGATGATCGGCGTCGGGGTATTGGTTACGACGATGGTGGGAGGGCCAGGGGTCGGCGTGGCCGTCACCACGATGGCGGTAGGCGTGGGCGTCACGCCTTCGCAGACCTGTAGCGAGACATCGTCCAGGTAGAGGGCGGCCCGTCCGCCGACGCCGTCGTTGTAGACGTTGAAGTAGAGGATGAAGGTTTGGCCCGCAAAAGCCGCCAGGTTGAAACTGAAAGGCGTCCAGGTCTGGCTGTTGGAGAGGGTGCGCCAGATGATCGCGGCGGTGCTGCCGTCGGGATAGAGAAGGATAGCCTCCTGACGGTCGCCTTCGCCCGACGCCTCGGAGATGGGATAAGCCCAAAAGGTGAGGTAAGCGGCGGCAGCGGTGGCGGGGATGGAGATTGGCTGCCGGATGGAGGAGTAGGAGACCCGATTCGGCGCGCCATCCAGGCCGAGGCGCATGGCGCGGGCGCCGCTGTGGGCCCGCACGGAAGAATAAGCGGCGGTATAGGCGTTGCTGCCGATGAGCCAGGCCGTGTCGGCCTCAAAGCCGCCGTTCTGCACCAACTCTATGCAACCCGCAGCGCGGGCCGGGCCGGGCTCCCCCATTGGGGCCGCGATCAGGAAAAGGCTCGCCAAGGCCGCGCCCACGAGCACGGCGATGCGCCGGTCGCCCATGTTTGCCTCCGTGGCCCGCCAGCGCCAGCGTACCGAGCGAGCACATTCCTATTGTACCACAAGCGCGTCAGCCGTCAACCCTGCGTGCGGCGGGATCATTTGCGAAGACCGCGGCCACCGTGTATAATCGGATGTACTCCTGGGGCCCGGAGGGGTCATGAACGTATCCGCAGACGGCCCAACCGAGCGCGTGGCCGTCGGCGGCGTGGCGAACGTGCTGGGCTTTGCGGCCACCACGGCCATTGCCCTGCTCCTCACGCCTTACCTCTTGCGCCGTCTGGGTGCCAGCGCGTTCGGCGTCTGGGCGCTGGTGGGTGTCGTGGTAACCTCTTTGCAATTGGCCGACCTGGGCCTGCCGCGGGCTTTGAGCCGCGCGGTGGCGGCCGCGCGCGCCCAGCGGGACGACGCGGCTCTGTGTGCTTCCCTCAGCGCCACCCTGGCCCTCTACCTTCTCGTCGGGACGGTCGGCGCCCTGGCGCTGATGGCCGGGCGTGGGCTCCTCGTCGCCTACGGCCTTGCCGTCCCCGCGCCTTGGCAGGCCGAGGCACGGGCCGCGCTCTTTTGGGTCTCCCTCTGCCTTTTTCCCGCCCTGGGCATCGCGGCCTTGGGCGCTACGCTGGACGGTCTCCAGCGCATGGAGTGGACGAGCCTGGCGTTGGTCACCGGCCGCACGATCTTCGCCCTGGGCGCCGTCGAGGCCGCCACGCGCGGGGGCGGCGTGCGCGGGCTGGCGCTGGCCTTGCTCCTCTCGCAAACCTGTCAGATGGCCGTCGCCGCGCTCGGCCTCCGCTCCGTTTACCCGGCCGTTCGCCTGCGGTGGCCCGCGTGGGCCGTGGCGCGCCCCCTTCTCGTTTACGCCCTTCCCATCTTCGCGTCCGCGCTGTTGAGCCTGACCTACATCCCCTGGAGCAAACTCGTCCTGGCCAGAACGACGCCGGTGGCGATGGTCGGCTACTACGAGGTGATCTCCACCTTTGCCACCCAGGTTTTTCTCCTGGCCTGGGTGCTGGCGATGGCCGCCTTCCCGGCCACGACCCAAGCCTGGACGCGCGGTGAACGCGAGCGCGTGCGATGGCTCTACGCGCGGGCGCTGCGTTGGGGGGCGATGGTGGCTCTTCCTGCAAGCGCCGGCCTCATGGTCATAGCCGATCCCCTCCTGCGGGCCTGGCTGGGCGTGCACGTCCCCCAGGTCACCCATGCCTTGTACCTGGTCACTCTGGGCTGGACGGCGAACGCCTTGGCCGCCCCCTCCGCCGTGACCTTGCAGGCCGTCGGGCGACCAGGGCACACTTTCCGGGCCGTCCTGGTCAACGGAGTGGTGAACACCTGCCTCAGCCTAATCCTGGCCCGTCTCCTGGGCTTCATAGGCGTCGCCTTGGCCAACCTGGTCTCCTCCGTCGCGAGTTCTGCCCTGATGACCTGGCTCTGCTGGCGGGCGCTGGCGCTCCAACCATCCGCTTGGCGCGCGTCCTCACCGGCGGCGCCTTCTCTGGCGCGAACCCTCCTCGGGCCGCTTTGCCTCCTGGCGCTCTTTAGCGCCGTCATCTCCCGAAGCCCCGCGCCGTCGCTCTGGCTGGTCGTCTTGGCTGGGGGAGGATATGTCCTCCTCTACGCCCTCGTCGTTCTTGCCTGGGGGCCGCTATCGGGGGAAGAGCGCGACCGCCTGCGCGGGCTGTGCCGACGGGCTTTGCAGGCTGCAGCGCCGAACCGTCCCTCTTTCTCGTCGCCGGCAGAGGAGGTTGCTCCTCCCATGTTTCCCCGGCAGAGCCAGGATGAAGATACCCCAGACCTTTCCATCATCATCGTCAACTGGAACGTGCGGGAACGTCTGCGCGCGTGCCTGGCCTCCATCTTCCGTGAGGCGGCAGCGGAGGGCGCGCCCCGGCTGGAGGTCATCGTGATAGATAACACCTCCGCCGAAAGCCCTGCCGAGATGTTGGAAAGCGAATTCCCTAGGGCACAACTCATTGCCCAGCGGGAGAACGTCGGCTTCGCCCGGGCCTGCAACTTGGGCTTGTTGCAGGCGCAGGGCCGCCATCTCCTCCTGCTCAACCCCGATACCGAGGTGCGACCGGGCGCGCTGACGCGCCTCATCGCTTGCTTGGAGGCCCATCCGCGAGCGGGGGCAATAGGGCCGCTCTTGCGCCAGCCCTCCGGCGACGTGGATCACCTGGGAGGGAGGCGCTTCCCGACGCCTTGGAGCCAGGCGCTGGATTGGGCCGGCATCACGCGCCGTTGGCCGCGCCTGGCCCCCCACCTGATGCCTACCTGGGATCATCGCACGAGCCGGGCCGTAGAGTGCCTTTCCGGCGCGGCGCTTCTTCTGCGCCGTGAGGCGTTGGCCGAGGTGGGCCTTTTGGACCCCGCCTATTTTCTGTACGCCGAGGATGTAGACCTCTGTTTCCGCTTGGCGCGGGCGGGTTGGGAACGGTGGTACTGCGCCGAGGCGGAGATCATCCATTGGGGAGGCCAGTCCAGCGCTCAGATCAGGGCCGAGGCGACGCTCCTGATGCAGCGCGGCATAGAACGGTTCTTCCGCAAGCACTACGGCCTCGGCGCAGTGCTCCTCAACCGGGCTCTCATCCTTCTCATCGCGGGAACGAAGGCGCTGCTGTTCGCCGGCGCCGGCCTGGCCGACCCCGTCGCCGATCGTCGTCAGCGGCGGTGGCGGGAGGCGCGCGCCCATGTGCTGCTGGCGCGTTGGGCGCTGGCAGGGTAAAATCAACCTGAGAGAGCGCAAGGGCATGCCAGCACCAAGCCGATGGGCTTAGAGACGATCTTGCATCTGCGGCAGGGCACCCACATCTGGGGGCCAGAGCGGGGGATCCTGCAACTCGCCGAGCATCTGCCTGCCTACGGGTTCCTCGTGGAGGTCGTCGTCCTGCGCCGCCGCGTCGCCGGCTATGGCGCCCCCCCGTTCGGCGCCCATCCTTTGGTGGTGCAGATGCGAGAGAAGGGTTGCAAGGCTGAGGAGTGGGATGCCGCCTGGCGGGCCATGCCGGGCCTCGTGCGCAACCTCGCCCGGCAGTTGCGCACAGGGCGCTATGCCGTCCTACATACCAACGAGTACAAGACCACCCTGCTGGGCGGCATCGCCGCGCGTCGGGCCCGGGGCGTGCACTGGCTTGCCACCGATCACGCCCTTTTCACCGCCGATTCGCTGCGCAAACGCCTTTACCGGACGTTGGAGGTGATGGCGCTCCGCCGGGCTGAATGCGTCATCGTCCCTTCCGAGTTTCAGAAGCGGAGGCTCCTGCGCGAGGGGATGCCAAAGGAGCGCATCACGGTCATCCCTCACGGCGTGGATGTTGCCTCCCTCTGCAGCCACGCAGCCGATCGCCGGGCCACGCGCCGGGCCTTGGGCGTAGCGGACGGGACGCCGGTTCTCCTGACCGCAGGGCGGCTGGAGCCGGAGAAGGGGCATCGTTATTTGTTGCGCGCGTTGCCGAGGTTGCTGGCCGCTCATCCTCGCCTGCGCCTTTGGCTCGCAGGCGAAGGCTCATTGTGTGAGGCCCTGCGACGGGAGGCGGCCAGGCTGGGCCTGGCGGACGCGGTGGACTTCCTGGGCTATCGCGCCGATGTGCCGTCGCTTTTGGCCGCCTGCGATCTGTTGGTGGTGCCTTCCCTGGAGGAATCCTTTTGCCTGGCGCTGTTGGAGGCGATGGCGCTGGGGCGGCCCGTTGTCGCCGCCCGCGTCGGCGGCATCCCGGAGGTCGCGGTAGAAGGCGAGACCGCCTGGCTGGTCCCTCCTGCCAACCCGGAGGCGCTGGCCGAGGCCGTCGCCGACGCCCTGGCGCGGCCTGAGGAGGCCGCCCGACGCGGCGAGGCGGGCGCCCGGCGAGCGCGAGAGCGTTTCCAGATCTCTGCGATGGTCGCGGGCTTCGCCCAAGTTTACCAACGGGTGCTGGCCTCTCCGGCCTGACGGAAAGAGGGGCGGAGGAGGGCGAGCATGAACGCTGCTTGGGGAGAGGAACACGTCGTTTGCGACCTGTGCGGTGCCGACGCGCCGCTATCGCTGATGCTGGCGCGCGCTCGCCTCTTCGGCCTACCGGGCGCATTCCGGCTGGTGCGCTGCGCTGCCTGCGGGCTGGTCTACCTGTGCCCGCGACCGACATGGGAGAGGCTCCTTCGTTACTACCCTCTCCAGGGTTACGACCCCTATCGCTCTCCGGCCGCGAGGTGGGGGCCGGCCGCTCGCTGGCGAAGGGCTTGGAAGCGCCTGGCGTTGGCTGCGCTGCGGGGTTATCCCTTCCCCCAAGGGAAGGAGAAGGCTAGGCCGAGGGCAAGGTGGCTTCGCCTCGTCACCATCCTCTTTCTCCCTTGGCGGACGCGGCTTGAGGCGGTGCCGCCTTATCGGGCCAGGGGGCGGCTGTTAGACGTGGGCTGCGGCAGTGGCACATACCTGCGGGCGATGCGCGACCTGGGATGGGAGGTCTGCGGCGTGGAGGTCAACGCGGAAGCCGCGCGGCAGGCGCGAGAGCGCTGGGGGTTGGACGTGCGGCAGGGGACGCTGGAGGAGGCCGGCCTTCCCGGCAGCGAATTTGATGTGATCACCTTCTGGCACACGTTGGAGCATCTCCCCTCCCCCCGGCGCGCCCTGGCCGAGTGCCGCCGTCTCCTGCGGCCCGGGGGGCTGATCATGCTGGAGACGCCCAACTGCGCGGGGCCGGGAGCCAGGCTCTTCGGCGAACGTTGGTTCCACCTGGACGCGCCGCGTCACCTTTACGCCTTCACTCCCGATACCTTGCGGAGGCTCCTTGCTCAACTCGGCTTCACGGCCGTGCAGGTGTGGCCGGTGGCCAATGCTCTGGGGCTCGCAGGCAGCCTCCAACTCATCTGGGATGAGAAGCGCGGCCGCGTGGGCGGACGGGGGTGGCGCGAGAACCCGCTGGTGCGCTGCGGGGCCTGGCTGGTGAGCCAAGCGCTCCTGGGGCTGGGAGCGGGGGATTGTCTACGGGCAGTGGCGGTGAGACCGTGACCATGCCGGATTTTCCCATCTTGTTGCTAGACCCTGGCAACTTCACGCCTTACTACGATGCCAACCTGGGCTGGGCATTGGCGAGGCTGGGCGCGCAGGTGGAATGGATCACCTCGGCCTACCTCTTTGAGCCCGTCCCCGTGCCTGAGGGCGTCCGCGTGCGCTACTTCTTCTTCACCTTGCTGAATCATCCCCGCGTCGCCGCGTGGGCTCGCTCGGCTCCCCGGCTTCGCCGCGCGCTAAAAGGGCTTTCCTACCCTTGGGAGATGCAGCGCCTCACCGCCGAGTTGCGGAGCCGCCCACCCGGCCTGATCCACGTGCAATGGTCCCTCATCCCCTGGCTGGATGGCTCCCTCTATCGCCGCTGGCGCCGGCGCGGCTGGCGCGTCGTCTACACGGCCCACGACGTCCTGCCGAACGCGCCGCCGGGGTGGCGCGGCTGGCTGCGCGGCTGGGAAAAGGCTCTGCGCCGCTGGCTCTACCGCTCCGCCGACGCGGTCATCGTCCACAGCGAGGCAAACCGTCAGGCGCTCCTCTCCCTCGGCGTAGCGCCGACGCGGGCGCATAGGGTGCCGATGGGAGACCTCGGCCTCTTCGCCGTCCCGCCCCTCCCGATGGAGGAGGCGCGGGCACGCCTCGGCCTTGACCCTCAGCAGCCGGTCGCCCTCTTCTTCGGCCTCATCAAACCCTACAAGGGGCTGGGCTTCCTTTTGCGCAGTTGGCCGATGGCGCTCAGACGCGTACCTGCAGCGCGCCTCCTCGTCGCGGGCGAGCCGATGGAGCCGCTGGCCCCTTACCGTCGCCTCATCGCCGCGCTGGGCCTGGAAGGGCGCGTGACCTTGCATCCGCGCTACATCCCCAGCGACCTGGTGGCGGCCTATTTCTGCGCGGCCGACGTCGTGGTTTTGCCCTACCTGGATTCTTCCCTCAGCGCCGTCCTCCTCACCGCCTACGATTACGCGCGGCCAGTGGTCGTAACGGCGGTGGGGGGCCTGCCGGAAGCGGTAGAGGAAGGGGAGACCGGCTTCGTAGTCCCCCCTGGCGACGCGCCCGCGCTGGCCGAGGCCTTGGCGATCCTTCTGGCCGATCGCGCCCGTGCCCGCGAGATGGGCCAGCGCGCGCGGCGGTTGGCGGAGGAGCGGCACGCCTGGCCCGCCATCGCGCGACAGACGTTGGCCCTTTATGAGCAAATCCAATGCCAAGGAGCCGAACCGTGAACAGAAACCCTCTCTCTCACATCGGCGAGGATTGGTGGGCGGTGATCGTGGGCCTGACCCTCATCGCCCTCGCCTATCTGGGCGTCTTACCCCACGTACCCTGGTGAAAGGAGCCATCCCACGATGGAACGAGCAGAAACTCTGGCCAAGCCGGTGCGTTGGGGTGAAGTGCCGAACTTCGTCGTTTCGGCCATCATCCTGCTTGCGCTGGCGATCCTGACCAACCGTCTGGCCGCCTGGAGCCCCAAGGCGCTGGAGTATCCCCTCTGGGCGGCGGTAGCGGGCCTCGCGGCCAACCTCATCGCCAGCGCCCTCGGCGTCAAAGAGAAACTGAGCAGCGCCTTCCGCACCGAACTCTTCATCAAGATCGGCCTCGTT
>DAOTYP010000200.1:0-10644 GCA_034434975.1 Anaerolineae bacterium
AGATCCTCCGTGGCAGCCAAAGCCTTCTCCCGGAAACACTTGCCGTCCGCCCGGGCCACCACCTCCACGTTGGGATCCACCGACTTGAAGCCCTCAATGAAACCATCGGCGCGATCCACCGCCTGCTGGATGGCAGGGCATTCCACGGTAGCCAGCTTAGCCTTGGCATCCTTGCCGAACCTCTCATGAAAGCGCTTGGCTGCCTCCTTACCGGCGGCGGAAGTGGCTTCCTTCTCAGGGATACCGACGAAGGGGGCCTTGGCGCCCTTCCCATGATGAATGGCAAAAGTTACGACGGGGATGCCGGCCTTCTGAGCCTCGTTGATGAGGGGAACGGAAGCGGCCTCGTCAATGAGGCAGAAGACGATGCCGTCTACCTTCTGAGCGATGAGATCTTCCATCGCCGAGGCCTGAACGGCCGCATCCCCCTTGCCGTCTCGCTCAATGAGGGTGAACCCCAGCTCTTTCGCATACTCCTGCACATGCCGAGAGTGGGCCTGATAATAAGGATGGGCCAGGGTCAAATAGATGTAGCCGATCCTCAAGTCCTTGATGCTCTTTGTGGCAGGAGCAGGAGTCGGCTCCGCCTTAGGAGCAGAGGTGGGAGTAGGTGTCGGCGTGGCGCGCGCACAACCGGCGATGACGATTGTCGCGACCAAAAGGAAGCCGAACAGCCAGCGTTTCTCTTTCATAGTCATGTCTCTCCTTCCAAGAAAGGTTGATGTGAAAGGGGCCAAAAGAAGGCCTCACCTGCACGGTCGGATCGCGCTCGCTCTTTGTAACCTCCTTTCAACTTGGCTGGATCGTGGCAACCCTATACCTGTACTCTACGACAGGGCATATCCCGAAGGGCGCGCTCACCTCCTTTCCGTGAGGCCTTCATGAGGAAGCCCGCACGATCAGCCGCGCCGGCACGACCACGGTCCTCGGCGCCGGAGGCCGTTCCCTCTCCCGCATGGCCTCCAACAGGAGCGAGGCGGCCTGGTAACCGATGTCGTAGGCCGGGTGATCCACCGCGGAGATCGGCGGGGTCATGAGTGAAAAGGCTTCCACGTCGTCAAACGCGACGATGGCCACATCTTCGGGGATGGCGAGGCCCATGTCGCGCACGGCGCGCAGCACCCCGATGCCCAAGCGACTGTTCATGGCGAAGAGGGCCGTGGGCGGCGTCGGCAACTGCAACATCTCTTTGGCCATCGCGTATCCTGCGTCGCTGTTGGGGTCGCCCCAGCGCACGTAGCGGGCGTCGTAGGGGATGCCGGCCTCCGCCAAGGCACGCTGGTATCCTCGGAAGCGCTCTATGGCCGGCGTTACCTGCCTTTGAAAGGCGACCAGGCCGATCCTGCGATGCCCTCGCGCGATCAGATGGGCGATCGCCTCATAAGTAGCCCCGAAGTGGTCGGTGAGGACCGCGCTGGCCTGGGGCACCACTTGCCGATCAATTTGCACCAAGGGCAAGCCGGAGGCCGCCAACGAGGCGATGTAGGCGGCGTTTCCCCCCGTCGGGGCGAAGATGATCCCGTCCACCCCTTTATCCTGCAGGTTGCGCAGGTAGTGCAGTTCCCGATCGGGGTCCTCCAACGTATCGCACAAGAAGACGGAGTAACCGTCTGCCAACAGGCGATCCTGCACGCCTTTCGCCGCGGCGCTGTAGAAGGGGCTTTGAATCTCGGTGATGATGAGGCCGACGTTGAAGGTCAGCGCGGTCTTGAGGCTACGGGCGATCAGGTTAGGCCGGTAGTTGAGCGTCCTCATCGCCTGCAAAACCGCTTCCCGCTTCTCGGGGCTGACGTAAGCCCTCCCCGTCAACACGCGGGAGACGGTGCTGGGGGAGGCGCCGGCGGCCCGCGCGACGTCGCGAATGGTCAACTTGCCCTTCATCGCTCGCCGTCCGCTTGATAGATCAGGGGTATTCCCCTTATACCATGAAATCGTTTTCTTGTCAAGGGGCTGGCAGAAGCCTACCTAGCGGCGCTTTTAACAACCGCCCCAGTTTGTGGTATGATTGACCCGAGCATGCCCGATGCTGCGCCGGGGATCTGCCATGGATGAAATGGCCTTGATCGCGGCTGCCCAAAGAGGCGAGCTGCGCGCCTTCAACCAACTGGTGCTTCAATACCAGGGGCTGGCCTACAACCTGGCCTACCGCATCCTGGGCGATCCCGACGCGGCCGCGGACGTCACCCAAGACTCGTTTATAAAGGCTTACAAATCTCTGCGGCAGTACCGGGGCGGCTCCTTCAAGGCCTGGATCCTGCGCATCTTCACCAATTCCTGCTACGACCTGTTGCGTTCCCAACAGCGGCGTCCCACCTCCTCTCTGGACGACCTAGCCGAAGACCCGGAGCGGGCAGGGGAACTTACCCAGCGCGGCGAGGGGCCGGAAGAGCACCTCATGCGGGCGGAACTGAACGCAACCATCCAGGCAGGGATTGCGTCGCTGCCTGCAGACCAGCGCATCACCCTCATCCTATCGGACGTAGAAGGGATGAGTTACCAAGAGATCGCCGAGGTCACCAACTCGGAATTGGGGACGGTTAAATCGCGCTTGAGCCGCGCGCGGGCCAAACTGCGCGATTACCTGCAGGCTCGCCCGGAACTTTTACCGGCGCGTTATCGTCTCAACAGTAGCAGATCGGGTAGGTAGGCTATCAAAATCCTTTTCCATGATCGGAGGCTGCTCGCCTGGTAGCCCGTCGGCCAATTCATGAGAGGCAGAATGCGCCATGTTCGGATGGCCTCGCCGCGACAGCAACAAACCATCTCATCTCCCCGATGAACTTCTCTCGGCCTATCTGGACGGTGAAGTAACGGCCCAAGAGCGGGCGCGGGTTGCCTCGCACCTGGCCACCTGCGCGTCTTGTCGGGAGAGCCTGCAATCGCTGCGCGACACGGTAACGTTGGTAAAAGCGCTACCGCGTATGCCCGCGCCGCGCGCCTTCACGCTAACGGAGGAGATGGTAGGGTTACGGCCGGCCAGGGCGCGCACGCCTTGGATCGCGGTCTACCTGCGCGGCATGTCCGCGGTGGCCGCGCTCCTGCTCATCGTTCTGCTAGGGGGTGATCTCTTCCTGCGGTCGGGCCAACCTGCGCCGCAGACGGTCGCCGTGCAGTGGCCTGTGGAGGCTCAGCCGGGTGAGCAGCCCACCAGGACGGTGGAGAAGGCCGCGATCGTCCCGACCGACGCCGCTCAGGAGACGCGAGAGGCCGCAGCCGCACTCGCGTTTGCCCCCGAGGCGACCAGACCTGAGCAAGAAGAGGGCACGAAGAGGGTCGCTGGGGAAGAAGCGACCGCCACACCACAACCTACGCAGCGCCCGTCGCCCCCTCCGCCTGCACCTGCTGCCGGGTGGCCGCGAGGCGCCGGCGGCGCGGGAGGAGGCGGAGCTGAGGGCGGCGGCATGGAAGGCGGCGGAGGCGGATCGGACCTCGGTCCCGGTGTGGAGCCTGTCCCGACGGAGGCGCCACCCCAACCGGAAGAGACCGCTGTAGCCCTGACGGAGGAGGCGGCCGCCAAGACGGTGAAGCCGGACATGAGGTCAGCAGCCGTCGTGGCGCCTTCGCCTGAACCTACCGTCGCCCATACGCCGACGTCAACCGCCGCGCCGCCCGCCGAGACGGCAGCAACGCCCGGCGCAGAGGAGGCGAGAAAGGTGCTCGGCGCTCCCACGGCGACGCCCCCCTCTCTCCCCTTGGAGAAGACCACCGAGGTCGCTCAGGCGGTCGGAGAGACCCCCACCCCTCCGCCGGAGCCGACGACGACGCTCCTCGCTCCGCAACCCAAGCGAGCAGGGGCAGAACCCGGGCCGCGCTTCGCGTGGGAGACGCCGCTGCGGATCGCCGAGGTCTCGCTGGCCGTGCTCATCGTTCTCTTGTTGACGGCGAGTTGGGTCGCCGCGCGCAGGACGTAGCAAGGCCCCCCTTCGCCGTTACGGTGATGATCCCCTGGCTTCTACCCGGCCAGGGGATCGCTTCTTAGTTCAGCGGGGCTGCAGGGCAACGCTGCGCAAGCAACGCTCACCACGATCGGCGCAGGCAGGAACCCAGGGGACAGGCGTCAGGTAAGCGCTCCACAGTGACGCGAGGTCGCGGTCGGTGCCACGAAGGAGGGCTGCCAACAGGTCGGCACCTGTGGTCAAACGATAGGCCTGACGATGCAGATAGGTTCGCAAGGCGGCGACGAGACGGCGCTGCCCCATCTGTCGCTCCATATCCGCAAGAAGGAGGGCGCCGCGACGGTAGACCGTGAGAAGGTAGACGGTGTTGTCGTTGAATTGGTGGATGCTCGCGTTCACGGGCCGATCCGGTAACGAACGCTCCTCTACGTAGAAATTCCACCACCATTCCGCGTCGTCGGGGAGCCGTTCCCGATAGAAGAGCCAGGCGCAGTACTCGGCCAGCGCCTCATCTAACCACGGCTCCTGCACCTGGTCGTTGCCCACGATGTTGTACCACCACTGGTGCGCGACCTCGTGCACCACCGTGTAAACCAAGTGGCTGCGCGCGCTTCCCGGCCACAAGGCGTAGAAGACATCGGTGAGGTAAGAGAAGCCGGGGAACTCCATGCCGCCGTCGGCGCGGGTCTCCACGATGCGGAAATCGCGATAGGGATAAGGGCCGAAGGTGTCAGAGTAGAATTGCAGCGCCTCCGCGGCGGCTCGCAGGGCGGCCAATCCTGCCTCGCGGTGCTCCGGCAGGAAGTGGGAATGCACCCGCACGCCGCCTAATTCGGTTTTCTCCTCCTCCCAACGATCGCTGGCGACGAACGCGAACTCCCGCCCGGCGGGAAGCCGGTAACGCCACGCGTTTCCCTCTTGCAGGCCCTCACCTCCTCCGGCCACGACCACGCCTGGCGGCGCGACGATGTCCACCTCGTAGTCCGCCGACTCCGTGACGTAGGGGTCGCCGATCGGGGAGGAGGCCCAGGTTTGCCAGCCGCCGCGCGCGGGGTCGTAAGGCGCGAGGACTGGATGCCAGTGGCCCGCGTTGAGCGCGACCTCGGACCACCCCAGGCTGCTTGCCACGAAGCCCGCGCCCGTCTGCACGGGGGGGAGGTCCAAGGCAAAGGCCATGAAGACCGCGACGCGCTCGCCGGGGGATAACGGCTTGGGAAGGTAGATGGTCAGGAAGCCGTCGCGCAGTTGATGGGGAGGGGGCTGGCTCTCGTCGTCTATCGTCAGCGCGTCCAGGCGAAACGCGCCAGGGAGGCGCGCGGGCGGCACATGAAAGACCAACTCGCTCAAGGGTTGACGCCAGCGGTTGGTCAACTCTACCTCGGCCTGGGTAGTGAGACGGTGCTGCGCGTAATCCAATTGCACGTGGAAGACGTAGCGCGGCAGATGAGCAGGCGGCTGCAACGGCCCCCAAGAGAGGAGGCTGAAGAAGATGAAGGCGAGCCAATGCATAGCGTTCTATCCTGAGCCGATGGCGTCGGCGAACGCGCGCCAAAGCGCGCCCGGCGCGAGGCTGCGGGTCCGGAGCCACAAGTACCCGAAGGCGACACCCATCAACCCTTGACGGCCTAGGCACGCGGCCAGAACGCGAGGCCAATCGCTGCCGTAGGCCCGCACGTAGGCTGGGGCGTGCATCAAGCCGTAGAGGGCGGCGGCGACCAGCGCGCCGCGCCACGCGCCCTTCAGGACGCGCTCCAGGCGCGTCTGCATCAGCCCTCGGGCCCAGAATTCCTCCGGCAGGCCGCCGATGCCCAGGTTGAAGAGGAAAGCCGGGAGAAAGCGAGCCGGAGGGATGGGAGAGCCATCTGCTAGCCAGCGCATCAAGAAGGCCAGGATGGCCAGGGGAAGGGCCAGCCACCAGCCCTTTAGCCGAAGGCCGAGCTCGCGCGGCCGGTAACCAAGCATCAGGAAGACGAGAAGCGGAAGCGCGATCTGCGTGACGAGATGGACGGCGAAGGTGTTGAGCCGCGCGACGGCCCATCCCTCCCAGCCCAGCCAAGAGGCCAGCGGCCCTACGACGTCTTGTCGCACATGCATCACAAGCCAGGGATAGCCCAGGGCAAAACGAGAGAAATCCAGTCGCCGTACCTGTGAGGTGAAGACCAGTCCCAGCCAGAAGACGTAGAGGCCGACGAGAGCCAATTCTGGCCCAGGGCGACGCACCGGCAGGTCGGGTTCCGTGCGCTCCCGGGCAAGGGAGCGAACGACCAAGGCGCTGAGGCCCACGTACCATAGGCGCGCCGGGCCCTCCAGCAGGCCGAGCGGAAGGGCCGACGGGGCCGTCCCTCCTTGGGCAACGTCTGACAGGTCGCGCCAGCCCGCATAAGAGGCGCATAGCGCGCCCGCGCCTAGGAACAGAATGAGGAGGAGGCGATCTACCGCCGGGGTGCGGCCCGTCATTCCGCCGTCTTCTCCGCTACCAGGAAGTGCGAAAGGCCGAAGATGCGCAGCGGCGTGCCCTCGGCGGCATAGGTGAGCGCGCGCAGGGCGCGGCCCAGCCGAGGCCACCGCGCCACAAGGTTGTCGTAGCCGGGGTAAACCTGGGTGTGCAGGATGACGCGCAAAGGAAGCCCACGCAGGAGCGCCCGCAGGTCGCGCGCCGTGTAAGTGCGCACGTGCGGGACAAGGCGTCGGCGCAGGCCATCCGGAAGCCAGTTGATCAGCGGGGTGTTGCCGAAATGATAGCGCCCACGCCAGTAGTGACCATGCGTCTCAAAGGGGTAGAGACGGTTGGGACAGAAGACGATCAGGCGTCCACCAGGGCGCAACACGCGCGCCATCTCCCGCATCGCCTGGCGATCATCGGCCACGTGCTCCAGAACCTCGTGGGAGAGGACAAGGTCAAAACTTCCCTCTGGATAAGGAAGCGCCTCCGCCGCGGCGACGATCAAGTGAGCATCCGGCACGCGCGCGGCGGCCTCGGCCACGCGGTCAGCCTCTATATCCAACCCATGCACGTGAGGGGTGAAGGCGCGCAGCGCGCGCAGGTACACGCCTACGCCGCAGCCGTCCTCCAACACCCGCGCCGCCTCCGGCCTACCCCAGCGAAGGATCATCTCCAGGCGTCGCGCCTGGCCGGCGCGCCAGACGTAACTAGGTTCTCCGCGGCGTGCCCGCTCATCGTCCATGGGGAGGATTATAGACGCAACTCGTCCTTGTGCCCAAATCCGCGCGCGTTGTCAATCAGCCGAAGCCAGCGAGGCGTCAGCCGGTAGAAACGGCTGCGGGCCAAAGGGCCGGAGAGCGTCGGCGCGGCCATCCCCTTGCCTTGCCAGGCCTCCCCTACGAAGGGGAACTTGGCGCGATAGACCTCATAGGCGATGGCCCACTCCGCCGGCGAGGCGATCATTTGGGCCGATCCTTCCATTTGCAGGCCGGTGATCAACTGCCAATCCTGCCCGTCGGCTTGGATGGTCACGGCGCAGCGCGGGTCGGCAGCCAGGTTGCGGGCGTGGCGGGAGGAGGGCTCCGAAAGGAAATAGAGGTTGAGCGCGGCGTCGTGGGCATAGAAGAGGGCTGCGGCCTGTGGCCCTTCCGGCCCGATGGTCGCCAGCGTCAGGGTGGTGTGGCGGGCAAGGAACTCGTTGATGCGCGTGCGCAGGTCGTCCATCTTCGTCAAACTCCCTTCATGTCTGGGGGGAAGGAAGGGATCGGCGGTCGCTCACCACAGGGAGAGCTGGACGAGGGGCCGCCGTCCGGCCAGGAGGATGTAGGGCGCGGCCTTCTCCGCGGCGATGCCGAGCTTCTCCAGATCGCCCAACGAGCGAAGGGTTCCTCGGCGGCGCGCGTCCAACACGCGTC
This sequence comes from Anaerolineae bacterium, assembly GCA_034434975.1. GTDB lineage: Bacteria > Chloroflexota > Anaerolineae > JADYZS01 > JADYZS01 > JADYZS01. The sequence goes on from DAOTYP010000200.1 coordinate 7,755, forward strand.
GCGCGGCGACGGGCCCAATGCCGGGTATGCGTAGGAGGAGCTCGCGGGGCGCACGGTTGAGTTCCAAGGGGAAGAGCTCGCGGTGGGCCTCGGCCCAGGCCGTTTTGGGGTCGGTGTGAAGCGGCAAGTGCCCTTGGGCGTCAAAGATCAACTCCTCCGCGCGGAAGCCGTAGCGCCGCAAAAGGAAATCGCCCTGGTAGAGGCGGTGCTCCCGCAAAGGGGGAGTCGGCGGCTGTGACGCCAGCGGCGTGTCCGGGACGGGGCTGAAGGCGCTGTAGTACGCGCGGGCCAAGCCGAGCTCCTCGTAGAGCATCTGGCTGGTGCTCAGGAGCTCGCGATCGGTTTCCCCCGCTGCGCCGACGACGAATTGGGTTGTCTGCCCGGCGCGCGCGTAGCGTCCCTCGCCTGCCCGAATACAGGCGGCCGCCTGGCGCAGGGTCTGCACAAGGCCGGCCCCGAAGTCTTTCTTCGGCGCGAGGAGGGCAAGGCGCTCCGGGCTAGGGGCTTCCAGGTTGACTGACACCCTGTCGGCCAGTTGCACCGCGCGCTCAATGTGCGCGGGCTCGGCGTTGGGGAGCAACTTCAGGTGGATGTAGCCGGGGAAGCCGTATTTGCGTCGCACCAGTTCCACCGTAGCGATCATGCGGTCTTGCGTGCGCCGCGTGCCAACGATACCAGAACTGAGGAAGAGCCCCTCCACCAGTCCGCGGCGCCACATCTCGTCAAAGGCGCGGGCCAACTCCTCCGGCGCCAGCGTCTCGCGCCGGAGATCGCGCCCGGCCCGGAAGGGGCAGTAGAAGCAATTCTTCTCACACGCGCTCGTCTGCAGGACCTTCATGACCGGCATGCGTCGGCCGCCCCGGGCGATCACATAGGTCACGTAGCGCGCCGCGCGAGGAGTTGGCGCGCTTCCCTCCACCGGCCGTTCCGTTGCGCTACAGACGTCATATTGGGCGGCCTGCCCCAAGAGCGCCAGCCGTTCTCGCAGTTCCGCCGCCATGTCCGACCTTCCTCACCCTATTATAAGAAAAGATGTTCTATTTGTCAAGCCGACGGCCGGCACGGGCTGTGACCGACTTTTGTGTAGTTGCCATCTGGAGTATAATGAGTTCGTGAAAGGTTTCTTCGTGATTCCACCATCGTGTTGCAGTCGGGGGCGCCTTTGAGCGTTGCCGTGATCATCCCCACCTACAACGAGCGCGAGAACCTGCAGGAACTCACCGAGGCGCTCCTGGCTTTGCCCCTGACGCCGCCCCTCTGGATCATCGTGGTGGATGACAACTCCCCCGATGGCACGGGGGAATTGGCCGATCGGCTCGCTGCAGAGCACCCTGAGGTCCAGGTCATCCACCGTCGCGCCAAGATGGGGTTGGGCACGGCCTACACCGCCGGCTTTCGGCGCGCGCTGGCCCTGGGCGCGGAACGCATCCTGACGATGGACGCCGACTTCTCCCACTTGCCGTCTTACATCCCTCTGCTCCTAGAGGCGAGCCGCACCCACGGCCTCGTCATCGGCTCACGCTACGTGCCTGGCGGCGGCGTGCGCCATTGGGGCCTCGGGCGGAGGCTCCTCAGTTGGGGGGCCAACGCCATCGCCCGCCTGCTGTTGGGGTTGAGAGCCCACGATTGCACGGCCGGCTACCGCTGTTATCGGCGCGAGGTGCTCCTCGCCCTTGACCTGGACGCGATCTTCGCCGATGGGTACTCCTACCTGATTGAGCTCCTCTACCGCTGCCAACGAAAAGGGTTTCAGATCGCCGAGGTTCCCATCATCTTCACCGATCGGCGGCGGGGGGCCTCCAAGATCTCTCGCCAGGAGATCTTCAAGGCGGGCGGCACGGTTCTGCGGCTGGCGATAGACCGGGCGCGTCAGCGATGGCATCGCCTGGCCAATGGCCTATTGCGTGTCTGGTTTAGGCGTGATATACTATAAGCGGGGCGCAAACGGATCCCCTGCAGACACCCATGAGGGAGAGGGGCCTATGGAGGGCAAAATCCGGGTCATGATCGTAGAGGATCATCCGCTGTTCGGGCACGGCCTGCGGCGGGTGATTGAGAACGAGCCCGACATGGAGCTGGTGGCAGAGGTGCGAGACGGGCGCGAGGCGGTCCGCCAGGCCCTGGAACTGAACCCCCAGGTGATCCTGATGGACGTGAACCTGCCGGGGATGAACGGGCTGCAGGCCACGCGGGAGATCAAGGCGGAGCGCGATGAGATAGGGATCATCATCCTCACCGCGTACCACGAGGATGAGCAGTTGTTCCACGCCTTGCGCGCCGGCGCCGCGGCCTATTTCTCCAAGGATGTCAACGCGTCGGATTTGTTGCGGGCCATCCGTCAGGTCGCGCGCGGCAATTTCGTCATCGGCGATGCCGTCATGGGCAAGCCCCAGGTCGCCTCGTGGATGCTTAAGCGCTTTGAGGAACTGGCGGTCTTCGGCGAATCGCCCGACGAGATGTTTATGCCCCTTTCACCGCGGGAGATGGAGATCCTCCAATACATCACGCGCGGCTCCAGCAACAAGGAGATTGCCCGCGCCTTGGGGATCAGCCGCCAGACGGTGAAAAATCACATGAGCGCGATCCTGCGCAAGCTCGCGGTGAACGACCGCACCCAGGCAGCAGTCTTGGCCCTGCGCCGCGGCTGGATCCGCCTACAAGATACGGCGGGCCCGGGCTCATCCTCTTAACCTCCACACCTGATCGGAAAGGATGGCAGCCAGAGCATGCGCTTCTTTCCCGACGACAAGGGAGCCACGGTTGTAGGGTGTGAGGAAGGCCAAAGCTTCGTTGAGTTCGCGCTGATGATCATCCTGGTGGCCATCGTGGTTCTGGCTATACTCCTCATCATGGGCGACGATATTCGCGTCTTCGTGAACCAATTGCTGCA
>DAOTYP010000201.1:0-3972 GCA_034434975.1 Anaerolineae bacterium
TCACCTGCTGGTCAGGCCGCACACGCTGCAAGCCTTTCAGACCTCCCACCACCTCCCCTGGCTCCAGAGCGAATCCCTCGGTCGGGGTAGCCGATTCGCCCTGAGAATGGATCCATTGCTCGCCAAACCGCACCCATGTATCCTGGCCGATGCGCACCACCTCAAAAGCGGTGGTGCCCCCTGGTGTTTTTATGCCCTCCATAGGCGCAGAACTAGAGAACTCGACCACCAAGCGAGACGCCTGCTGCTCACGGTTGTACTCGCCCAGCAAATCCATCGTGCTGGTGTACACTTTCCCGGCCTTCAATCCGTCCACCGAAAGGCTCATCTTGGAACGATAGGATTTCAGCTTCTCAAGGCCGGAGACGGCCTCACTCACATCTTCCAATATCTCCTCTTCGCTGCTCACCGGCGTTGCCCCAGCCTGAGTAGCCGTCGGAGCTGGCGTGTTGGTCGGCTTAGCAATCGTGGCCTTCGTGGGGACCGGAGTTGCCGTAGGTGCCACGGTGGGAGTCTCGGCGACCTTCATGGTTGGAGTAGGCTGCGCTTCCTTCGTGACCTCCGCGACCTTCGTGGGTTGTGCCGTCGACGTCGGCGGAACCTGCTGTTGGCCACCTCCACAGGCCGAGAAGGCAATGGCTGCTACGATGAAGAGACCCACCAACCAACGCGAGCGCGATCTTACGAACATATGTACCCCCTTGGTGGAATCGGCCTCCTCACAAGCCCATGCCCTTGTGCCAGAGAAGACCACCGGCATCCTACCACGCTTCAGAGGCACTGTCAAATATCCTACGATGCCGGCTGAGACGCTGCGCGCCGCACCGTTCCATCTTCCGGCAACGGCTTACCGTAAACCAACGCCAGCATCCGTTCCAACACTTGCTCAATGGTCAGGTTCGTGCTATCCAGAAGGTAAGCATCAGGGGCCGCGCGGAGGGGAGCGGCAGCGCGGGTGGAATCTATGTGGTCTCTGCGGCGCATGGTGGCCAAGATCTCACCGTAATCCACCGCCGGCACGCCGCGCGCCTGCAATTCCCGGTAACGGCGGCGCGCGCGCTCCTCCACGGCCGCATCCAGGTAAATCTTGAGCTCGGCCTCAGGCAAGACAACCGTGCCGATGTCCCGTCCGACCATGACGATGCGTCCGGCCGAGGCGATGCGCCGTTGTTGCGCCGTCAAGGCTGCCCGCACGCCCGGATACGCCGATACGGGCGACACGTTCTGGTCCACCTCCGGCCTGCGGATCTCCCATGTCACATCGGCGCCATCGGCCAGAACCGTGTACTGACGGCCGTCGTCCACCTTGGGTCGTAGCACCTCAATGACCGTTCGCTCAGCCAGGGCGGTCAACGCCGCTTCATCGGTAATGGGTATCCCCCGCTGCAAAGCAAGCCAGGTAACGGCTCGGTACATGACGCCGGTATCAAAGTACAGATACCCTAACCGTTCCGCCAGCAACCCTCCCAGCGTGCTCTTGCCGGAGGCGGCAGGGCCATCTATCGCGATGGTCGTTGGGATCTTGCTCATCAGGACTTGTCCTCCGTCCCGCCGGGGAGAGGATGCCCGGCCTTGCCGACGCGCCCCTTCCGGATCGCCGCCCTCCTGTCTGGCATCGTTGTTCCCTCCCGGAAGGCAAAACGCTTCAACGCTGCCAGTTCCTCAGCCGTCAGATCTCGCCATTGCCCTGGGGGCAAATCGCCTAGGCGGAGCGGCCCCAGGCCAGCCCTTACCAGCCGCAGGGTAGGATACCCCACCGCCGCAGTCATGTGCCGGATCTGACGTTTGCGCCCTTCGTGGATGACGATGCGAAGCCACGTGGTCGGCACGCCCGACCGTACAGGCCGCATCACCAACCCCTCCGGATAGCCGGCCAGTCGTTCCACCTCGGCAGGTGCGGTCAGCCTGCCCTTGATCCGCACGCCCTGGCGCAAAGCGGCCAACGCCTCTTCCGTAGGTATCCCTTCCACCTGCACAAGGTACTCCTTAGGATGCTCGTAGCGAGGGTGCGTCAAGCGATGCGTTAGAGCGCCGTCGTTGGTCAAAAGGAGCAACCCCTCGCTGTTGAAATCCAAACGTCCCACGCTGTACACCCGCTCCGGTACCTGGATGAAGCGGGCCAAGGTAGGCCGCCCCTCCGGGTCGGTGAAAGTGGAAAGGCAACCGTAAGGCTTGTGAAAGATGATGTACCGCAACGGTTCGCCCTGCAAGGGAAGGGGCTTCCCATCCACGGCAACGCGATCGCGGCCGGGATCCACCTTCGTGCCCAACACGGTTACGATCCGGCCGTTCACGGAGACGCGCCCCGCCAATATCATCGCCTCGGCCGCGCGCCGAGAGGCGACGCCCGCCGCCGCCAGGACCTTTTGTAGCCGATACTCCCCCGGCTCCAGCCGGACCGGCCGCGCGGCATCGCTATCCTTACCTCCACCCTTGAGGATTGCCAGGCGTTTGCCTTGAGCACGAGGATGGGCAGGCTTCTCCCGCCTTCCACGGTAACGTCCCTTCACGGCAATTCCCCCCGCACCGGCACCTCGTCCAAAACCGTCGGCCCAGCCCAAAAGCGGGCTACGCCGGCCGGTGTAGCCCCTCGCTCAGGAACGAGCATGATGATGGAGCGCACGAAGGGCCACTCCCAGCGTGGCAGGAACGCCTCGCGCTCGCCCACGAGGCGTAAATCATAAACCTGGCCCTGGCCATCCCGCACGCGGGAAAAGGCGTTTCTCGGCAACTGTAACGCCAGCCAACCGTAGTTGGCAAAATAGTAGTCCAGGAGCGCTCGCACATCCGCATACCGATCCTGGCTCCCCAGGATAACCGCCATGACGCGATGCCCATCCCGCTGCACCGAAGCGACCAGGCATTCTCCCGCCAGGTCCGTCGTCCCAGTTTTGACGCCGTCCGCCCCTGGATAACTACCGAGCAACTCGTTGCGGTTCACCAGTTCCCGCCCGGCTATGGCGGCCGCGCGCGTGCTCACGATCTTGGCGAAAAGCGGGTTGCGTAGAGCATACGACGCCAAAAGCCATAAATCCCGCGCGCTAGAGTAGTGATTGGGGCTGTCGTGCCCATGAGGGTTCTCAAAGTGCGTATCGGTCAAACCGAGCGCCTGAGCTTTGGCATTCATGGCCGCGACGAACGCCTCCACCGAGCCGCCTACATGCTGGGCGATGACCAAGGCCGCATCGTTGCCCGAAGGCAACAACAGACCATAGAGGAGATCTGCCAGCGTCAACGTCTCGCCCGGCCGCAGCCCCATCAGCGAACCATCCACCTGCAAATCCATAGGCACGGTTACACGCTCGTCTAACTTTCCTTGCTCCAATGCGATCACCGCGGTCATGATCTTGGTGGTGCTGGCTTGCGGGAGACGACGTCTGGCCTCTCGTTCATAGAGGATCGTCTGCGAATCCACATCTACCAGGAGGGCAGCCTGCGCGGTGATCCGAGGCCGCTGACCGAGGAGGGCCACCTGCCTGACCTGAGAGGGGTAAAGGCGCCACTGGGGAGTTGTGCCGGACACAAGGAGAGGCGGCATCGCCGCCACGTTCAGCAGCGCGGTCGCGATCAGGAGCCAGAGTTTGACGAAACGCGTACGACGCATTAGAATATGAGCCAGCAACCTGATGAGTAGGGAGTATCTATGCCTCTTTACGAGTACTATTGCCCTGACTGTGATACTACGTTTGATGTCTTGCGCAGCATGAGCCAAGCCGACGACCCGATCTCGTGCCCGGAATGCAACGGCCTGCAAACCCATCGCGTCATTTCCCTTTTCGCTGCGGTCAGCCGCGGCGAGAGCGGGACCAGCCGCATGGTGGCAGGCGGAAACGGAGGATGCTCTTCCTGCACAAGCCACGCTTGTAGCAGTTGTGGTAGCCACGCCCACTGAAGCCCCGACCATCCGGACCTTCCTAGCCCGCCCTTGTTGATCGGGGCCGAGAACGCAAGAAGGCACCGCGCGGTGCCTTC
>DAOTYP010000202.1:0-3697 GCA_034434975.1 Anaerolineae bacterium
CCGTCTCAATGATCATCGCCTGGATTCCTTTCTTGCCGAAGGCGGCCTGCAGTTCCTCGTAGAGTTTTTGTTCGTGGGTGACGCGGAGATGAGCCTCGGCCTTCTCTACCCGCATTTGGGCCAGGCGTTCGCAGGTTGCCAACTGCTGGCGGGCCGCGGCCAGTTCCTCGCGCGCGCGGCGCTCTTGGCCATCCAACTCCTCTACCTCCCTTTCCTGCGCGGCCAGGCGGCGGCTTACCTCCGGCAAACGCGCGACCGCCTGAGCCAGTTTGCTTTGCTGCGCCCGGTCGGCGGCGATGGACTCCTGCAGGCGCTCCAGGCGCGCGCGGTCGTCTTCCAGGGCGCGGCGCACTAACTCCACCCCTTGCAGCGCCATTTGCAGTTTGCGGTGCTGATCCTCCCAAGGCGACAGCGCTTCCATATCCTGGCGAACCTGCTCATGGGCCTGGGGGTCATAGCCCAATCGCGCCAGTTCCGTCTCCACCTGTCGCTGCTGTTGGCGGGCCTCGGGCGCGTACGCTTCCTCTTGCAGGATGCGCGACAGTTCCTTGGCCTTGCGTTCCAGGTCTTGGAGCTCCGCCTCGGCGGCTTCCGCTGCCTTCATGCCCCCTTCGGCCTGGCCTGCCTGCTGCTGCCAACGGCTTCGCTCCGCCAGCGCCTTCTCCAGCGGGGCCATCTGCTCCTTGAGCGCCTTTTCCTGTCGGACGACCTCCGCCAGGGCCTGCTCCGCCTCTTCGGCCCGCCGTCGCCAATGGCGCGACTCGTTTTCTGCCTCTTCGGCCTGCCTCAGGCTTTCCTCGGCCCGGCCTGCCTGCTGCTGCCAACGGTCCCGCTCGTTCAAGGCCTTGTCGCATTCCTCGGCTTGTCGCTTTAAGTCGGACTCCTCCTGGGCGATCTTTCTCAGGCGTTCCCGGTTCTCTTGGTATTGGGCGCGCATCTGCTCCAGTTGCGCGCTGAAATCCGCCGCCAGGCGCAGCCGCTCGGCGGCGGTGAGGGGCTGCCCGCAAACGGGGCAACGGGCATCGCCCTCCTGCTCCAGCAGCGCTTTTTTCTCCTTGATGGCTGTGCCTTCCGCGTGTAAACGTTGGTTCTCCGACTCCAGCCGTGCGCGCTCCTCCGCCAGGCTTTGCACCTGGGCGCGCAGGGCCTCGCGCTCCTGCGCCACCTGATCCAGTTGCGCCAGTTTCTCCCGCGCCTCGGCCAGCAACCTCTCCTGTAGCGGGCGCCCGGCCAAGACCTTCCCCAAGGTTTCCTGCCGTTCCTTGGCCGAGTGCTTCTCTCCTTCCAGCCGTGCGCGCTGCTCCACCAGGCTTTGCACCTGGGCGCGCAGGGCTTCGCGCTCCTGCTCTACCTGATCCAGTTGCGCCAGTTTCTCCCGCGCCTCGGCCAGCAACCTTTCCCACATGGGGCGCTGGTCCGCCTGTTTGCGCAAGGACTCTTGCTGCCCATGCACCTCCCGCTGGGCCTCCTTCAGCCTATGCTCCGCCTCGGTGATGACCTGCTTCCAGTGGTTAAGCGCGTTGGTCAATTCTGCGTGGCGGCTCAGCCGACGGTTGAGCGCCTCGTTCGCCTCGCGAGCCGCTCTCAGGCGCTCGTACCCTTCCTCTATCTCCCGGCGCCGCCGCAGCAAATCCTCGTAGTTTGTCAGGATCACGCTCCGCTTTCCGATCTCCTCGTTCAGTTGACGCTCGTCGGCCTCGGCCCGTTGCAAGCGGCGATCCAAATCTTCTAGCACGGCCTTCTGAGATAGGAGCGCCTGCTGCTCGCCGTGAAGGGCTTGCTGTAGGTCTCTGGCTTGGCGGAGGGCCTCCTCGGCGCGCGCGGCCTTCACCTCAGCCTGACGCGCCTTTTCTTCGTATTCCGGCTTGCGGGCCAATTCCCGATCTATCTGCTCTATCTCCGTGAGGAGCCAGCGCGCCTCCTCCGCTTTTTCCTTCGCCTTCTCCTTGGCCCTTTCCTCGTACTTGTCGTAGATGCCCAGGCCCAAGATGTTGCTCAACACCTGCTTGCGCTCGGCGGGCTGCTTGGTGGTGAACTCGTCGGCCCGGCCTTGGACGAGGAACGCGGAGTTGATGAAGGTCTCGTAGTCCAGGCGCAACTCGCGCACGATCCGCCGTTCGGTCGCGGTGAGGGCCGACTCGCCGATCGCGCGCCAGGTCTGCTCTCGCTCGGACCAGACTTCAAAATAGAGGGCGCTCTTGACGCCTGGCCCCTTGGTGCGGGTGCGCTGCACCCGGTATCTGATCCCTCCTAGCGCGAACTCCAACTCCACCCTCATCTCCGACTGGCCCAGGCGGATCAGTTCCTCCTCGTGTTTGGCGCGGGCCTTGCCCCACAAGGCCCAGGTGATCGCATCCAACAGCGTGGATTTGCCGGCGCCGTTGTCGCCGACCAGGCAGGCCAGGTGAATCCCGTTGAAATCTACCAGGGCCTCGCGATAGCACATGAAGTTGTAGAGACGCAACACCAACGGGATCATCCGCTATCCTCCGAACGACGGTTTGCCGGCGTCGCCGAGCTCAACCTCTTCCTCCGCCCTGGCGGGAGAAGAGGCGAAAGGGTTAAAATCCTTGCAAGCGGCTCAGATCGGCCACGCCGTCCGGCAGGCGCGCGATGGCCTGCACCAGGCCCAGGCGCGCGGCCCGCACGGACGGCTCCTCGGCCATCACAAGGATGTCGGTGAAGAAGACGTTGATAGGGTCGGTCAGCGCCCGCAGCGCCTCGTAGAGCGCTTCTAGGTTCCCCTGCCGCAAGCCGCGCCCGACATGCTCCCTCTGCTCCTGGTACGCGCGCAGGAGGGCGACCGCGGCGGGCTCGGTCAGCCGTTCAGGCGATAGGGGATGCTCTTCGCGCAGGGGGCGCACGATGCGCTTGCAGCGGGCGTAGGCTATGAGGATGGCAGGCCAGTCGGGGCGCGCCACCCACTCGTTGAGCGCGCGCGCGGCCTCTAAGGCTGGGCGGGGGAAATCGGCCCGCTCTGCCAACACTGCGTCGGCCACGTCGTAGCGGATGCCCTCGCTCAGGAGGCTCTGTCGCAGCCGGTCCACCACGAACCCCCACGCCTCCCGCACGCTCTCGTCCGACGCGGGGACGGGGAGGCCTTCCGCGGCCTGCCGCAGCAGTTCTAGCAAGGCCGGCGGCGCCGAATCGGCGGGCGAGCGGAAGAGGAGGTCATGGGCGAGCAACTGCACGAGGCCCGAGGCGGCGCGACGCAGGCCGAAGGGATCGGCGGAGCCCGTGGGGGTCAGCCCTACGGCGAAAAGGCCGGCCAGGCTGTCCAGCCGATCGGCGATGCCGACCACGATGGCCGCGCGCCGGGTCGGGAGCGCGTCGCCCGCGAAGCGCGGCAGGTAGTGCTCGTAGATGCCCTGCGCCACCTCCTCGCTCTCCCCCGACCTCAGGGCATATTCCCGCCCCATGACTCCCTGCAACGAGGTGAATTCAATCACCATTTGGGTCGCCAAATCGGCCTTGCAGAGGTGGGCGATGCGCAGCGCGGTTTGCATCTCAGGACCGGATTCGTGCCAGCCCAGCTGCCGTCCCAGCCAGGCGGTCAGCCGCTCAATGCGCCGCGTCTTTTCCAGCATGGAGCCCAACCGCTCCTGAAAGGTGAGGGTCTCCAGGCGGGGAAGGTATTCCTCTAATTTCTTGCGGGTGTCCGTCCGGTAGAAGTAAACTGCGTCGGCGAAGCGCGCGC
>DAOTYP010000203.1:0-3304 GCA_034434975.1 Anaerolineae bacterium
GCCCAGTTCCTGCCAGACGCGCGGCGCGCGCACCCGCTGGATGTTCCACATGGCGGTCGCCGCTGCCTCTACCCGTTGCGGCGGCTCCAGCGGACGCACATGGTTGACGGTGATGCGGGCTACATCGGGGCGCGCGGCCAGCGCGCGCACGGTCTCCTTGTCGCCCGTGACCGCCAGCGCGTTGACGATCCAGAAGGGCGTGACCGCCGAGACGTGGCCGGCGGCCCGCTCCTTATCCAGATAGGCGCGGATCTCTCGCTGGCTCCGCTCCGCGGTGGCGCGCAGCGTGTCCACCACGGCTTGGCGACGGGCCAACTTCCCTACGGCCTGAACGATGAGGGGGCTTTTCAGATCGGCTTGCTCCCGCAGGTAGACCAGAAAGGTGGTCTGTTCCCTCTGGGCCAGTTCTTGCCACAGTTCAGGCTCAACGACGGCGGCGCGGGCCGGTGCAGCGTGGCCCGCGGGGGGCCTTGTGAAGATCAGCAGCGACAAGGCGATGACAGCGACGAAGAGGGCGATGAGGCGAGAACGAGCCATGGCAGACTCCTCTCTTTCGGCTACGAAGGTCATCGGGCCCCGATCACCAAGGTCGGCAGATGAGGGCGGAAGGCGGTCAGGCCTAGGGGAGACAAGCAAAAGTATAACCGTAAACACGACCTTGGTCAAGCGCGGTGGAGCATCCCGCCGGCAACGTTGACAGCACCTTGCTGCTGTGGTATCCTTTGACCGGTGAGATGATAAGGATGAACAACAACAGAGGACGATACACCTATCATGAGATCACGAGTCAGCCGGAGGCATGGACTGAGGCCTTGGCCGTCGTGCAGGCCAACGCTGACAGGCTGAAGGCGATCTGGCAAAGGTCGCAGGCCACCGGGCTTCTCTTCACGGGCTGCGGCTCTACCTACTACCTGAGCCTGGCCGCTGCGGCCCTTGCTCGCCAGGCCGGCCTGCCGGCCCGCGCCGCTCCTGCCTCGGAGATCTGGCTTTTCCCGCGCCTGGGCGCGGGCCTCATGGGGCGCACCTTGCTGGTGGCCGTTTCCCGCTCCGGCGAGACCTCGGAGACCGTGCGCGCGATAGATGCTTTTCGGCAAACGGGCGGCAAGGCGGTGATCGCGGTAACCTGCCATCCCGGTTCCCCCGTCGCCCGCCGGTCGGAACTAACCCTGGCGCTTCCTAGCGCCCAGGAGCGGAGCATAGCCCAGACCCGCTCCTTCGCCAGCATGCTCCTCGCCTGCCAGGTCATCATCGGCCACCTGTCGGGCGATGACGACATCGTGCAACGCCTGCGCGTCCTGCCCGTCATGGGCCACCGGCTCCTGGACTCGTATGGCGACCTGGCCGCGGAGATAGGGGGGCAAATGGCCATCCGGCGTTTCTTCTTCCTCGGGAACGGCCCCTGCTACGGTTTGGCGAACGAAGCGATGTTGAAAATGAAAGAGATGTCCCTCTCGGAGAGCGAGGCGTACCATACCCTGGAGTTTCGCCACGGGCCGAAGTCTATGGTGGATCAAGAATCGCTGGTGGTCGGCCTCCTCTCCGATGAGGCACGCGCCCAGGAGAGCGCGGTCCTGGCCGAGATGAAAGGTCTGGGGGCGAGGCTCCTCGTCTTGTCCGAAAACGATTCGCCGGAGTTGGGTAGGCCCATTTACCATGTCAAGTTAGGCTCTAACCTCCCTACGGGTGACCGGTTGGTCCTCTACCTTCCGATCTTGCAACTCCTGGCCTATCATCGGGCGATGGCGAAGGGGCTGAACCCTGATGTCCCGCGCCACCTGAGCGCGGTCGTGGTGCTCTGAGGCAGCTTCGCCAGAACGTTAGGAGGTCTTTCCCATGCACATCGTCCACGTCCACGTGCGCGTCAAGCCGGAGTTCGTAGAGGCGTTCCGCGCCGCCACGGTGGAGAACGCCCGCCACAGCGTGCAAGAGCCGGGGATCGCCCGCTTTGACGTGATCCAGCAGGCGGATGATCCTACCCGTTTCGTGCTGGTGGAAGTCTATCGGACGCGGGAGGACCCCGCCAGACACCGGGAGACCCGCCATTACCAGATTTGGCGCGACGCGGTGGCGGAGATGATGGCCGAACCGCGCACCCGCGTGGAATATGCGAACGTCTGGCCGCCGGACGAAGGGTGGGGGTAGGAGATGCGCTTTGAGTTTGCGACGGCCACGCGCATCATCTTCGGAGCCGGAACCTTGCGCGAGGTGGGGCCGCTGGCCGCGGCGATGGGAAGCCGCGCCCTGGTGGTAACGGGCCTTTCCGACGTCGGCACGCGGCCGCTTTTGGACCTGTTGGATGAGCGCGGGGTCGCGCATGCGGAGTTTACCATCCGCGGCGAGCCGACCACCGACGCCGTGCGGGAAGGGGTCGCGCGCGCAAGGGCTGAGGGATGCGACCTGATCATCGGGCTTGGCGGAGGGAGCGCGCTGGACGCCGGCAAGGCGATCGCCATCCTTCTGACCAACGGCGGCGACCCGCTGGACTACCTGGAGGTCATCGGCAAGGGGAAGCCGATCACCCAGCCCTCGGCTCCCTGCATCGCCATCCCGACGACGGCAGGCACCGGGGCTGAGGTGACGCGCAACGCGGTCCTCGCCTCGCCGGAGCATCGGGTGAAGGCCAGCCTGCGCAGCCCGTTCATGCTGCCGCGCCTGGCGCTGGTGGACCCTGCACTGACCTACGATCTGCCGCCTCAGATCACCGCCAGCACCGGCTTGGACGCCCTGACCCAGGTGATGGAGCCTTATGTCTCCAAGCGGGCCAACCCCCTGACCGATGCGCTTTGCCGCGAGGCAATGAGGCGTGCGGCCCGTTCGCTCCGCCGCGCCTACGAGCAGGGTCACGACGCCCAGGCCCGCGAGGATATGGCGCTCGTCAGCCTCTTCGGCGGCCTGGCCTTGGCCAACGCGGGCCTGGGGGCCGTGCACGGTTTCGCCGCGCCCATCGGCGGGATGTTTCCCGCGCCGCACGGGGCGGTCTGCGCACGCCTGCTGCCCTACGTCATGGCCGCCAACGTGCGGGCCTTGCGAGAGCGGCAGCCTCACGCCGAGGCGCTGCGACGATACGACGAGATCGCTCGCATCCTGACGGGGAACCCCCAGGCTACCGCCGAGGACGGCATCGCCTGGGTACAGGAACTGGTCGCGGCCTTGCAGATTCCTCCGCTGGCCGCGTACAGGGTGACAGCGGAAGATATCCCAACCCTGGTGGAGAAGGCCGCTGTCGCCAGCAGCATGCAGGCAAACCCGATCCCGCTCACGCCGGACGAGATGCAGGCGATCCTCGCCCAAGCCCTGTAACCAA
>DAOTYP010000204.1:0-32196 GCA_034434975.1 Anaerolineae bacterium
TCGGAAGGGAGGTAAGACCTTGCAAGCATCGTTTGCCATGCCCCCACAGGCTCGCAGGCTCGGTTTTGCCAGCCTGGGCCGCGCGCTTCGCTATGTGAGCCGCTACCGTGGGATCGCGCTGGTGGCCTATGCGTCGCTTTTGATCTCGGTGGGGGCCCAGTTGGTAGTGCCGCAACTTTTGCAAATCCTCATTGACGCGATCTCCATCGGCGTGACGGCCCGGCAGATCGGCCAAGTCCCCGCCGCGTTCCGGGAGGCTGCGTTGAACCTCGTGGGCTGGACGCCGGAACAGTTGGCCCGCTACCAAACGGGCGCGGAATCGGCCCTGATCTCCGGGGGGTTGCTGATCGTCGCCTTTGCCGTCGCGCGCGGCCTCTTCGCCTTCTCCCAAAGTTACCTGTCGGAAAAGCTCTCCCAGAGCCTCGCCTTTGACTTCCGGAACGAGATCTACGCGAAGGTGCAGCGCCTATCCTTCAGTTACCACGATCGCAATCAGACCGGCCAGTTGATGATCCGCGCGACCGATGACGTAGAGAAGGTGCGTCTCTTCATCGGCCAAGGGCTTCTGCTGGCCTTGCAGGCGTTGGTTCTCCTTGGCACCACCCTGGTGATCCTCTTCCTGACCAACGCCAGCCTAACCCTCGCCATTCTGCCGGTGTTGCCGGTCGCGCTCCTGATGTTTGTGATCTTCGGCTTCATCACGCAGCCGATGTTCCTGCGGGTACAGGTCAAACTCTCGCGCCTGAACACCATCTTGCAGGAGAATCTGGCGGGGATCAAGGTGGTCAAGGCCTTCGTGCGCGAGCCGCAGGAAGAGGCGCGCTTTGAGCGCGCGGCTGAGGACCTGATGCGCCAGCAGATCCAGGTGGCCCAGGCCTTCTCCTTTCTGTTCCCCGTGGTCTTCCTGATCGCTAACTTGGGCCAGGCCGCCATGCTCTACTTCGGCGGCCAGCAGATCATCGGCGGGAGCCTGACCTTCGGCGAGTGGCAGAAGTTCAGCCTCTACCTGGCCTTCGTCTTCTTCCCCTTGGGCCAGTTGGGGTTCATCATCTCGCAGATGTCCCAGGCCGGCGCCTCGGCCCAGCGGGTGTTTGAGATCTTGGATGCCCAGAGCGAGGTGGCCGACAAGCCCGATGCGATCCCTCTCCCTCCGATCCGAGGGCGGGTGGAGTTTGAGCACGTAACCTTCCGTTATTTCGGGGGGAGCGAGCCGGTGTTGCGCGACGTCAGTTTCGTCGCGGAGCCGGGGCAGACCGTCGCCCTTCTGGGCGCGACGGGGAGCGGCAAGAGCACGATCATCAACCTGATCCCGCGCTTCTACGACGTGAGCGAGGGCCGCGTCCTGATAGACGGGTATGACGTGCGGGATGTGCGGCTCGATTCTCTGCGCTCGCAGATCGGCATCGTGTTGCAGGACACCGCCCTCTTCAGCGGCACCATCCGCGATAACATCGCCTTCGGGCGACCTGACGCCAGCATGGAGGAGATCGTCGCGGCGGCCAAGGCGGCCGCGGCCCACGATTTCATCATCGGTTTCCCGCAGGGCTACGACACGCCGGTCGGCGAGCGCGGGGTCACCCTGAGCGGTGGGCAGAAGCAGCGCATCGCCATCGCCAGGGCTTTGCTGCTGGATCCGCGCATCCTGATCCTGGACGACTCCACCAGCAGCGTGGACGCCTTGACCGAATATCAGATTCAGCAGGCCCTCACGCGGCTCATGCGTGGGCGCACCAGTTTCGTCATCGCGCAGCGCATCAGCACCGTGCGCAACGCCGACTTGATCCTGGTGTTGGATCGGGGACGGATCGTGGCCCAGGGGAAGCATGAGGAACTGCTGGAGAACAGCGCCATCTACGCCGAGGTTTACCATTCGCAACTGGTAGAGGATGCCCGGTGGGAGGAGTCAATAGCGGCAATGGGAGGGGTGTCTCATGTTTAGGGGAGGCGGTGGACCGCAAGCCATCTTCCAGCAGGAGGTCAGCAAGCCGAAGAGGGTGGGCGCCACCCTAGGTCGCCTCGCGTTCTACTTCAAGCCGTACTGGCCAGTCCTGGTGGCCGTCACGGCCTTGATCATCGGGAGCACGTGGGCCCAGGTGATCACGCCGGAACTGACCGGCCAAAGCGTAGACTGCTTCCTGGCGCCGGCCGCGCTCCATCGCCTGGGCGTGCGGGTGCCAGGCGCGGCCAGCGCGGAGAGCAACTGCTGGTATGCCCAATTGGGGCCGGACGCTGCCACCGCCGACTACGTGCGCGGGCTGGGCGGGTTGATCCTCGTCCTCGTCGGCATCTACGCCCTCGGCTCGCTGATGACCGGCCTCCAGTTCTTCTTGATGACCTGGGCCGGACAGCACGTCCTCAAGGCCCTGCGGGTGGAGGTGTTCAAGCACCTGCATCGCCTGTCCCTCGGCTACTACGCGCAGCATGAGGCAGGCAACATCATGAGCCGCATCACCAACGACATGGACACGCTGCAGCAGGCCATCAGCTTCATCCTGGTCAACGTGACCAGCGGGAGCCTTCTGATCCTCTGGATCGTGTACAACATGCTGCGCAAGAACCTCCCTTATGCGCTCCTCAGCATGGCCGTGCTTCCTTTCATGGGGATCGCGACCCATTGGTTCTCCAGCCAGGCGCGCAAGGCGTTCCGCCGCACGCGGGTAGCGATCGGCGCGGTCAACGCCGACCTGCAAGAGAGCATCGCCGGCGTGCGCGAGGTGCAGGCTTTTGGCCGAGAAGAGGCCAACATAGAGAGCTTCCGCCTAACCAACGCGGCCAACCGCGACGCCAACATCCGCGCGGTGGCCTTCACCGCCGCCCTGGCCCCCACGCTGGAGGCCCTCGGCTACCTGGCGATCGCCATCGTCACCGTCGCAGGAGGGCTCGCCCTCTTGCGCGACCAACCCCTCTTCGGCACGAGCGTCTCCCTGGGCCTGGTGGTTACCTTCCTGGGTTACGTGCAGCGCTTCAACCAGCCGGTGCAGCAGATCTCGGTGCTGTGGACCAACTTGCAGAGCGCGATCGCCGGCGCGGAGCGGATCTTCGGGCTCCTGGATACGGTGCCGGACGTGCAGGATCGCCCCGGCGCGCGCCCGATGCCGCCCATCGTGGGGCGCGTGGAGTTTGACCACGTCAAGGCCGCCTACGAGCCGGGGGTGCTGGTGCTGGATGATGTCAGTTTTGTGGCGGAGCCGGGCCAGATGATCGCCATCGTGGGGCCGACCGGCGCGGGCAAGACGACGATCGCCAACCTGATCCCGCGCTTCTACGACGTGGTCGGCGGCGCGGTGCGCATTGACGGCGTAGACGTGCGCGAGGTAACCCAGGCCAGCCTGCGTCGGCAGATCGGCATCGTGCTGCAGGACACCTTCCTCTTCAGCGACACGGTGATGAACAACATCCGCTTCGGGCGGCCCGACGCCACCGACGAGGAGGTGAAGGAAGCGGCCCGCCTGGCCCGCATGGATGAGGTGATCCAGCGCCTCCCCAACGGCTACGACACCCTCTTGGGCGAGCGGGGGGTCGGCCTCAGCCAGGGGCAACGCCAACTGATCGCCATCGCCCGCGCGGTGCTGGCGAACCCGCGCATCCTGATCCTGGATGAGGCGACCTCCAGCGTGGATACCCGCACGGAGCGACAGATTCAGCGCGCGCTGGAGGAACTCCTCAAAGGGCGCACCTCGTTCGTCATTGCCCATCGCCTCAGCACCATCCGCAACGCCGACCTGGTGCTGGTGGTAGAGGGAGGGAAGATCGTAGAGCGCGGCAAGCATGAGGAGCTCCTCGCTCGCCGCGGGGCCTACTACGCGCTCTACATGAAGCAGTTCCTGCGGGAGGAGGAATTGGCAGCAGGCGGCCGAGATGGCCGAGGGGCGGAGCCGGTGCCACCCCTGGCTGAGCCATCGCCCTCCCGAGGAGGGCCGCCCAGCGAGGCGGCATAGATAGCCCTCTTCTCCCTCCTCTCCCCTTCATGGGGGAGAGGAGGGTTCGTTTTTACAGCGCCACCTTCACCGTGACGATCTTCTTGGGCTTCAGGGGGACGCTCACGCTCCCGTCGGCCGCCACGGGGAGGTCGGCCTGCGGCTCTTCGTCCAGGTTGGTGAGTTGCGCGCCTCGGGCCGGGTGGGCGAAGGTCAGGCGCGCGGTGGTGGCCGCCTCGCTGGGATTGTAGAGGCGGACGATGAGGCTGCGCCGGTCGCCCGTCTCCCGATCGCTCCCCTTGACCGCGCTGAGGACGGCGTTTTTGCCCTCCACCCGCAGGAGGGAGCGGGCTACCTCCGCGCCTGGGCCTTGCTCGCCGGGGCCGAAGAGGGTGGGGTCCTGCCGATCAAAGGTTACCGCGCGCACGCCCGCGACGAAGGCGTGCGCCTCCCGCCACACCTCGGCCTGATCCCATGTGCCGGCGTGGGGGATGATGGCCAAGCGGTAGGTGAGCACGCGCAGGCATTGGCCGCCCGGGGTCGGGATCTTGGGGCCGCCGCCGCCGATGATGGTCATGGGGTCGCGGCCGGCGCCTAGGAACCCCACCGCGCGCAGGAGCGTCAGTGCAACCTCGCGGCGCTCCGTGTCTTTGACCTCGTACTCCGGCAGGCCGAGGTTGGCGATGCACAGGCCGCGCTGGCCCTGGCTCACATCCACCCAGGTTTGCTGAGGGTAGGTTGTCGGCGGGTCCTCTATCCAGACCTCGTGGGGGACAGGCTCGCAGCGCACCGGGTGGCTCACCACGTCAAAATGGCCTTCGCTCTGCGAGAAGTCGGCGGGGATGTCGCTGGGGAAGAGGATGCGCAGGCGGTGATCCCGCGCGCGGTTGTCCAAGGTGATATCCAGTTCTACCCGTCGGCTTCCTGCGGCCAGCGAGACGACCACGCGCAGCGGGCAGACGACCGTCTCCTCCCGCCGGCGGCGCCGTTCGGCGTCCAGCCCGGCGGGAAGCGCCAAATCGTACTCAATGGCGTAGCGCTGTACTGCCGGGCCGTCGGCCAGGCGTGCGAGGCGCGGCGCCGCGCTCAGGGTGTTCACCACCCGGTCAAACATGGGGTAGGAGTAGGTGTAGCCGTCGCCCGCGTCGCCGCCGTCCTCAAAGTAGGCCAGGTCGCGGAAGGTTTCCCCGGTCGCCTTGTCGGTGATGGTCAGGGTGCCGTTCGGCGCGATGACGACCCGCAGGTGTTCGTTCTCCAGCACGTTGTCCGGATGCAAGGGAGAGGAGAACTTGACCGGCTTGCTGTCGGGCCGGACGGCGAAGGCGCGATAGCCGTAAGCGGGGAGTTGCGCCCGGAAGGAAGCGCGCACGCGCACCACGCCGGCCGGCGCGGGGGGCCCGGCCACGGCATCGCGGCTGACGACAAGAGGCTGGATGCTCTCCAGTTGCAGGGGGATCTCCTCCTGGCTCCCCAGCGATCGCACATGGATGCCCCGGAAGAAGGGAGCGGGGAGGAGAGGGGGATCGCCTGCCCACTCCGCATGGGCTCGCCAACGGATGAGGGTGGGGTGATCCGTCTCCTTCGTCAACGGAGGCTTTCGCTCCGCCTGGGCCAGGGCCAGGCGGTCCAGGTAACGCGTGGGAAGGTCTATATCTACGGTGAAGACCTCATCGCGGTCCCAGGCGACGCCGTTGAAGAGGACCATGACGGCCTCCTGATCCCGGACATCGCTCAGGTTGAGGCCGCGCGCGGCCAATTGCAGGCGCTCCTCGGTGATGTGCTCGGCGATGTCGGCGGCCCAGGCGAAGCGCGTTTCCATCTGGGCGTGCACCTCGTCTACGCTGCACCCGCCGATGCTGTCGTGGGGATGGTTCTCCAGGAGCCACTGCCAGGCTCGCCAGAGGAAGGCCGCGGGGTAATCCAGCCCTTCGTGGGCCAGGAGCGCGCTCCAAGGTTCGGCCCATCGCTCCAACAGCGTTTGCACGCGGGCGTTTTGGATCTTGTTGTAGATGCGCGCGGAGAGGACGTTGTACAGGAGGTAGGCCCCGCTGCTCGGCCGGCGTGAGATCTCGCGCTGTTCGCCGCGGATGGTCGGCAGGGGCACGTTGGCGATGGCGGCCTTCAGCGCGCTGAAGTAGCCTTCTAGCGAGGAGTGGATGAATTGCACGCCATCGCCTTTGCTGTTCGCCTGGCGCAGGATGTCGGGGAGGTCCGGGCGAGGCTCCAGATGGTCTACGCCGGAGAGCGCCAGGAGGACATGGGTGCTCGCGCGTTGCGTCTCGTACCGCGCCAGGGCGAGGAGGTCGTTGGCGGCCTCGTCCACGTCGCGAGGGAGGGGGCCTGCGTTGCAATAGCCGCAGTAGGGTGGCAGGACGGCCAGGAGGACGCGGCTCCCGTCGGGCGATTCCCACCACGCCTCGCTGCGGTTCAGGTGGGGATCCAACCCGCGCCAATTCACGGCGGTGTCCAGGCCGAAGCCGAGGAGGATTTGCGGCAGTTGCCCGATGTGGCCGAAGGTGTCGGGGATGTAGCCCACCTTCTGCACGTAGCCGAACGCGCGGGCGATCCGATGGCCGAGCATCAGGTTGCGCACGTGAGACTCAGCGCTGGGGATGAACTCGTCGGGTAGCACGAACCAGGGCCCCACCCCCAAGCGGCGGGTGCTGACCAGTTGCTCCAGGGTCGGGCGGCGCTCCGGGCGTATCTCCAAATAGTCCAGAAGGGGGATAGTCTGGCCATCCAGATTGAAATGGGGATAGTGGGGGTTGTTCTCCAGGAGGGGGAGGAGCTTGTCCATCAGGCGCACCAGGCGCAGGCGAAACTGTTGGAAGGGGCCGTACCATTCCCGATCCCAGTGGGTGTGGGGGATGACGTGCACGATGACGTTCTTCCTCATTCTAAACCCTCCGACCATTGGCGATCAGGGGAAGTTTACGTCATAAGGCCCGTTTGTGCAAATCCGCCCAACGCGTAGAAGCGGTGCACGCGCACCGCCCCTACGATAAAGTTAGGGAGAACAACCTTCAAGCCAGCAAGTTCACTTGCTGGATGCTGCCGGCGGAGCCGTCCTCCTTCAGGTAGACACCCGAGGCCACCAGGTACCCTTGCGGATTGTTTTGCGCGTCCTTGATGGCGAAGGGGGTTGGCTCGCGGCCCAGGTAGATCGCGCCGATGCCCTTCTGCCGAAGCGTGGCCAGGGGGGCGCGCCCTTGTAGGCCGCCCGGCCAGAGGCGCAAGCGGTCATAGACGGCATCGTTCTCATCTATCCAGCCGTTCTGGTCCTCGTCGTGCTCGGCCAGTTCCGCGAAGCCGTCGCCCGTGCGCGGCCCGAAGAGCTCTCCCCCGTCGTTGATCTGGTCGTCCCCGTTGAGGTCCAGGGCCAGGAAGGCGCTACCGGGGCCGGGGGAGGCGATCTCCTCGGGGGTGCCGTCCATGTCCAAATCAAAGGCGAAGCGCGCCGACGACAGTTGCGCGGCGGTCCCCTCAAAATGGACGATCAGCGGATCCACCGCGTCGCCCGCGCGCAGGTTGAGGCGGCGTTGTTGGAGGAATTCCCGGCTCATCTGCAGGTGCAGGGAGAATTGGATCTCCTTGCCGTCGGCCGTTCTGATGAGCCCGCTGGCCGAGAAGGAGACGGCCTCGGCTTCGTAGTAGGTCTCTTGCAAGTCGTACTCCAGCCCCCAGCCTTGCCTTGGTGGGGTGGAGGACGACGGCGCAGGGGCGCCCTGCTCCTCCGGCAGCGAGATCAGTTGGACCTTGATGCCGAACAGTTTCTCCAGGAGGAGTTTGACGAGGCGCAGTTCGGGGGTGAGGCCGGCCCCCTGATCGTCCATGCCGGCGTCGGAGGCCTTTTTCGCCAGGGTGCGGAGGATCTTCTCAAGGAGGGGATTTTGCGCCTCTTCCATCCTCAGGTTGCGCGAGGGCCAACGCGGGATGAGGTCGTTCACGAGTTCCTCGGCGAGGGCGGCGGCGACGGGCGGCTCGCCTTTCACCGCCGCCTTGCCCGTAGGTGAAGGCGACGAGGCGGGCGCTCCCGTCGGGTTCGGCCCGGGCGGGGACGGGCGCTGGCCGACCCAGAGCCTCAGCGATTCCCTTCTCGTGTACAGTTCGGTGTAGCGGTGCAGGCTCGCCAGGTTGACGGCGGAGGCAGCGATCTTCACGGTTCGTTTCCCCGCGCTTGCGTTATTTTGTATATCGGCACAAACGGCCGCAACATCAGGGGGAGGCGGGGCAAAATGGACTCTGGAATGGCGCCCTCTTTTCCTGCGGGGCGCTTCGTGCTATAATGGCGCAACCTGAGCTGATGGCGCTCTGGCTTTCTGTCTCGCCTCGGGTGGATGCCTCTCATACGTTGCTCCCCTGCCACGCTTTCGCCCCATGCCTCGGCGAGCAGTTGAGCACGATCGTCGGGCCTTGCCTCCTTAAGGATTTCGCCGGCCCTGGCGCGCAGGGAGGTAAGGGGATGCTACACGGAAAGGATGAGAGATCGCATGTTTAAGGACGTCGCAGAGGTGCGGGAGGCCCTTTCCCGGCAACAGTACATCGCCTCCGACGAGATCGCCACGGTCCTGTTTCTGGCGGAGCGGCTGGGCAAGCCGGTTCTGGCCGAAGGGCCTGCAGGCGTCGGCAAGACGGAGCTGGGTAAGGCGTGGGCCGGCGCGACGGGCCGGCCGCTGATCCGCTTGCAATGCTACGAGGGGTTGGATGAGACCAAGGCGCTCTACGAGTGGGAATACGCCAAGCAGATGCTCTACACGCAGCTGTTGCGAGATAAGTTGCAGGCCCTCCTGGCCGACGCGCAGACGTTGACCCAGGCGGCGGATCGCTTGGCCCAGGAAGAGGACGTCTTCTTCTCGCAACGCTTTCTCCTGCCGCGCCCCCTCTTGCGGGCCATCACGGCCGAGGTCCCCAGCCTCTTGCTCATTGATGAGGTAGATCGGGCCGATGCGGAGTTTGAGGCCTTTCTTTTGGAGGTCTTGAGTGACTTCCAGGTGAGCGTGCCGGAGTTGGGGACGCTGAAGGCCAAGGAGGTGCCGCTGGTCGTCCTCACCAGCAACAACACGCGGGAGCTGTCGGAGGCGCTCAAACGCCGCTGCCTTTACCTCTACATAGATTACCCCAGCGTAGAGGCTGAGCTGCGCATCGTGCGGTTGAAGGTGCCCGACCTCGCGCCGCAGCTGGCGCGCCAGGTGGTGGAACTGGTACAACGGCTGCGCAAGTTGGACCTGAAGAAGCATCCTAGCGTCAGCGAGACGTTGGATTGGGCGCGGGCGCTGGTGGCCCTCAACGCGCGGGCGTTGGATCGGGAGACGTTGGAGAACACCTTGACGGTGCTCCTGAAGCACGAGAGCGACGTTCTGCGGGCCCGCCGGGCCCTGGGCGGCGGGCGCGAGCCGCGCGAAGGGGACGAGGAGGAGCCTTTCCGGCGTCTGGGGAGGCCGGGCTGAACTGGCCGGGTTGGAGGTAATTAGGGAGATGGAGGAGCGAATCGTTGATTTCATTGCGGGGCTGCGGGCCGCGGGCGTGCGCGTCTCCGTGGCCGAGAGCGGCGACGCGTTCCGCGCGGTGGAGCAGGTGGGGGTGATGGATCGGGATACCTTCCGTCTGGCCTTGCGCATGACCCTCATCAAAGAGGCGCAGGACGTGCCGACCTTTGAGCGGCTTTTTCCCCTTTACTTCGGTGGCGGGGCCCCGCCCCTCACGAACGCGCAAGAGGGGCTTTCGCGCGAGGAGCGAGAGATGCTGCGGGCCGCGCTCCAGATGCTCCTTACGGCTATGGGCGGCGCCGAGGCCGATCGTTCCTCTGCGCGCCGCCTGACGCCGCAGGAGGTGGCGCAACTGGCGCGTCTCTTGCAGATGCTCCTTGCGGGCCAGGGGCCGACGCGCGAGGAGATGGAGGAGGCAGCCCGGCGCGCCGGCGTACCGCGCGCGACGCACCCCGCCCAGCAACCCTGGCTCAGCCGACGGATGTTGCGTGAGATGGGCTGGGAGGAGTTGCAAAGGTGGCTGGAGGAGCTCTTCGCACAACTGGCGAAGATGGGGATGGGGCGCGAGGCCCTGCAGCGGCTGCGGGAGGCGATCAGCGCAAACCAGGAGGCGCTGGCGGAGCAGGTAGGGGAGTACGTGGGCGAAAGCCTGGTGCGCCAGATGGTGGCGCGCCCGCGGCCGCGGCCCGGCCCCGAGCTGATGCAGCGGCCTTTTCACGCCTTGAGCGAAGCGGAAGCGGCGGAACTGCGCCATCAGGTGCGGCGGTTGGCGGCGCAATTGCGCAGCCGCGCCGCGCTGCGGCAGAGGCGCGGTCGGGAAGGGGTCTTGGACGCGAAGGCGACGATCCGGGTGAATCTACGCTACGCGGGCGTGCCGGTGGAACTGCGCTTCAAGCGGCGGCACCTGAAGCCGCGGCTGGTCCTAATCTGCGACGTCTCCACCTCGGTGCGCCACTGCGCCGAGTTCATGCTCCGCCTCATCTACGAGTTGCAAGACCAGGTGGCCAAGGCGCGCAGCTTCGTCTTCATTGACCATCTGGAGGAGGTCAGCGAGGCGTTCGCGGAGATGCGGCCCGACGCGGCGGTGAGGCGCGTCCTGGCGCAGATGCCCCCCGGCCACTACAACACCGATCTGGGCTTCAGCCTAGCGACTTTCTGCCACGATTACCTGGAGGCCGTGGACCGCCGCACGACCGTCATCATCCTGGGCGATGGGCGCAACAACTACAACGACCCGCGCCTGGATGCCTTGCAGACCATCAAGCGTCGCGCCAAACGCCTCCTGTGGTTCAACCCGGAGCCGTTTCCCCTGTGGGGCACGGGCGACAGCGATATGTACCGGTATCTTCCTCTGTGCGACGCGACGCATCAGGTGAGCAACCTGGCCGAGCTGGCCGACGCGGTGGATCGGCTCTTTGCCGCGCGCTGAAGTGCTACCCTTCTCGGCACCAAACCGTGCCGCCAAAGGCCAGCGCGTAGACCCGCCGGCCGGAGGCGGCCACCACGATTGCCGGCACCTGCTCCAGCCCTTCGCTCCAAGGGTGCCACGTCAGCCCCTCGTTGGTGGAGCGGTAGATGCCCTCGGTCGTCGCGGCGTACACCGTGCGATCGCGAGGGAAGGCCGGGGAGAGGGCCAGGCTCAACACCCTTAGATCGGTTGGGCCCAGCATCCCCGCCGTCCAATGTTTCGGGCCCGTGAGGAAGGGGCGCAGCACCTGGTTTCCCCAGCCGATGTAGGCGCGGTGAGGGCTTATGGTGGCGTCGTAATCGGGCGGGAGGGCCATGGTCAGCCAGGGCGAGGAGACGCTCTGACGCACAGCCCGTTGCCAGGAGCGCCCGCCGTCAAAGGAGCGCCAGATGGCGGCCGTCTCGTAGCCGAACTTGCCGCCGGGCGCGCCCGTTACGGCCAAGAGCGCGCCGTCGCGGGCGAAGTTGGGTGAGAAGGCGATCGCGGCGACCTCATCGGCGCCCCAGGGGACTCTAAGGATGTCCCACGTGTCGCCGCCGTCGGTGGATAGGTAAAGCGTTGGGCCGCTGGACGCCAGGATTTGCAAGCCGTCGGGCAGGGTGGGCGAGAAGGCGATCCGTTGGACGGGGCCATTGAGGGTCAAGGGCGACCACGAGTCGCCCGCGTCGCGCGAGCGAAAGAGGCCGCCTTGCCCTGCGGCCAGGAGGGTGCGGTCACGGGCGAAGGCGGGCGAGGCGGCCAATCGGGTGATCTCCGCCTCAGCCAGGCCCAAGGGCTCCCAGGTTCGGCCATCGTCGCGCGAGCGATACACGCCCTCTTGGGGGCCGGCGATGAAGAGGAGACCGTCGGTCGCGACGGCAGGCGACAGGGCCAGGCTGAGGAACCCCCGCGCGGCGAAGCCCTTGTTCACCGGCGACCAGGAGAGGCCGCCGTCTGTGGAGCGGAAAACCCCCTCGCCATAGGTGCCGGCGAAGAGGGTCTCTTGGCTCCCCGCCAGGGCCAGGACGGACGGCAGACCCTGGGCGACCTCTTGCCAGGTATCGCCCCCGTCCGCCGAGCGCCAGATGCTTCCCCCTGCCGTGGCGGCGAACAGGGTGCGGTCATCGGCGAAGGCGAGGCAGTTGATGTCGGTCAGGGCTGTTGGGCCCACCGCCTGCCAGGTTTCGCCGCGGTCGGTGGAGCGAAGAAGGCCGGCGTCCTCCGCGCCGACGAAGACGGTTTGATCGCACGCGAAGGCCGGGGAGAGGGCCACGGAGGCGAGGGCGTGGCCGGTCACCCCTTCGCCGCCGATCGGTTGCCAGGTGTAACCGCCGTCGGAGGAACGGTAGAGGGCATCGGCCACGAGCGCGAAGACGACCTTATCCTCGGCAAACGCGGGCGAAAAGGCGACTGCCTGGGCCTTGCGGTCGGTCAGGCCCCGGCTAGCCCATTGCCAACTGCGACCGCCGTCGTGTGAGCGCAGGATGCCGTGGTCGGTGGCGAAGAGGAGGATGCCGTCTCGGGCGAAATCGGGCGAGGCGGCGACCGCCTTGGCCGTCCCTTCGGTCAGGAAATCCCATGACTCGCCGCCGTCAGAGGAACGCCAAAGCCCCACATGCATCATCGCGGCGAAGATGGTCCGGTCGCGGGCGAAGTCGGGGGAGAAGGCGATGCCGATGATAGGGAGAGCCAGGTGTGAGCCGGGGGCGCTTCGCCAGGTCTCGCCGCCATCGCGCGAGAGGTGGATGGCCAAGGTGCTGCCGGCGCAAACGGTGCGATCGTGGGTGAAGTTCGGAGAGAGGGCCAGGGAAGGGACGGTGCCCCCTGCCCGCGGGAAGCCGAGCAGGCGCCAGGCGGCAGGGGCCTGATCCGACGAGGATGTAGGCATGGAGACGAACCTCCGTGGAGTCTGCACTAAGTATACTAGATCATCTCGCCTCTGTCTATGAGGCTTGTCATTCTTGCGGCGTTCATTCGCCCCAGAGGTAACGGCGGGCCCAACGGATCTTATCCTGCCAATGGGCCTCTACTGCCTCGTGGCCGTGGTAGGGGTAGACGGCCAGTTCTTTCACGGCGCTGCCCAGGTGGTTGAAGGTCGCGAAGACGGTGGACGGTGGGCAGATGATGTCTTGCAGGCCGACGCTCATCAGCACGGGGCAGCGGATGCGCGGGGCCAGGTTCATGCCATCAAAATAACTGAGCGTGCGAAACAGGTTGTCCTCTTCTGCCGGGTCATGTTTCAGGTACTCGGCGAACTCCAGGTAGGGGCCTGTCTGCGCCATGGCCAAGGCGCGTCGGAAGTGGCAGAGGTAGGGGACCTCGGGCATGGCCAGTTGGGGTCTGGCATCCAACGCGGCGACGGCTAGGGAGAGGCCGCCCCCCTGGCTGATCCCCATGACGCCGATCCGTTGCCCATCTACTTCATCTCGCGTGTGCAGGAAGTCCAGGGCGCGGACGCAGTCCACGTACACGCCGCGATAGTAATAGGTGTGCGGGCTGCGCGCGCCCATCGTCATCCAGCCGCGCACATGGCCGTTGGGATAGGGGGTGGGATCGTTGCTGCGGCCCGCTTGGCCGCGCACATCCACGGCCAACACGGCATAGCCCTGCAGGGCCCAAGCGAGGTAGTTGTGAGGCTCGCCGGCCCAACCGGAGTAGCCGTGATAGTGGACCAGGGCGGGGAGGGGGCCGTCGCGCAGCGTCGGCACCAGATACCAACCGGTGATGCGCGCGCCGTCCCAGCCGTTGTAGAAGGCCCGATAGACTCGCACGCCGCGGGCGGGATAGGCGGTCGGCTCCACGGCGGGATCCAGGGGGACCTGGGCGGCGGCGGCCAACGTCTCTGTCCAGAAGGCGTCAAAGTCAGGCTCCTTGGTCAGCGGTGGACGATAGGCGCGTAACTCGTCCAGAGGGAGGTCAACGAGGGGCGGCATCGGTTTTTCTCCTGGGGGGAAGATCTACCTAGGACTTATTATACCATAGAAACGCGCGAGTTGGCGATGGACGTTTGCCCAAACTCTCGGTGCGTGCGGCATTTGTCAACTGCTCGTTCTTATGGTAGACTGTGCGACCAAGTTGGCGTAAGGGGGTGTGGAATGCCGCCGGTCGTTGTCCTTTCTTGCAAAGTGTTGGAGGGGATGCTCTCTCCCCTGTTGGATTCGCAGCCGGTGCACACGACCTACATGGACTACGGCCTGCATCGCCAGCCCAAGACGATGGCTGCGGCCTTGCAGGCCGAACTGGATCGCCTGCCCGAGCCATCCCTGGTCCTCATCGGCTACGGCCTCTGCGGCAACGGCCTGGTGGGGCTCAAGGCGGGGCCTCACACCTTGATCATCCCGCGCACCGATGATTGCATCGCGCTCCTGTTGGGTTCGTACGAGGCTTATCGGCGTGAGTTTGAAGCGCAGCCTGCGACCTACTATCTCTGCAAGGGATGGTTGGAATCGGGCGACAATCCCCTGGCCAAGTACAAAGAGTACGTGGCCCGCTACGGCGAGGAGACGGCCGACTGGCTGATGAACGAGCAATACCAGCATTACAAGCGCCTAATCTTCGTGGCCAGCGACGAGGAGGATCACAAGAAGTATGCGCCGCAAGCGCGCGAGGTGGCCGAGTTCTGCCGCTCCCGTTGGGGGATGACCTATGAGGAAAGGATCGGCAGCAACCATTTCATTGAGCGGCTGGTGGCGGCGGCCCATAACCCTAACGGTTTGGGCGACGACTTCATCGTGATCCCGCCGGGGGGCGAGGTTACCCAAGCCCCTTTCCTGCGGGCGCCCATCCGGCTGGTGTGAGGTCGGCGGCAGGCTAGCCTTGGCCTTAATCCAAGCGCGTGCCCCAGGAGGCCAAGGTCTCTTCCGGCGACTCCGGGGGCGTGAGGGGTTGCCGCAGCCAACGGAGGAGCGCTTCCGTCGCCTCCTCTATGGTCAAGGGGTGGCCCAGGTCCAGGCCGCACTCGCGCAGGCTCTGGAAGAGTTGCGCCAGGATCGGTGGCTCAATGTGGGAGCGGTGGAGGAGGGCAGCCCGGCTGAAGATGCGTTGCGGCGTGCCGCGCTCCACGATCCCTGCCCCGGCCACCATGATGTGCACCGAGTCGGCAAAGCGGGGAACCGGGTTGATGTCGTGGGTGGTGACGATCATCGTCGTTCCCCGCTCTTGGTGCAGGCGGTTGAGGAGGCCGATCAGTTCGTCGCGCGCGCGGGGGTCTAGTCCCTCAAAGGGTTCATCCAGGATGAGGAGTTCCGGCTGCAACACCAGCGCGCCCGCCAGCGCGACCCTTCGCTTCTCGCCGCCGCTGAGGTAGTGGGGCACCTTGTCGCGTAGGTGTGAGATGCCGAGCCAGGCCATCGTCTGTTCCGTCATCTCCTTCACCTGGGCTTCTGGGTAGCCGAAGTTGCGTGGGCTGAAGGCGATGTCGTCAAAAACGGTCGGGGCGAGGATTTGCTCGTCCACGTTTTGCAGGACGACGCCCACGCGAGGGGCCAGGCGCGACCACTCGCGCGCCGGATCCTGGCCAAAGAGCCTGACCACGCCGCGGTCGGGCCGGAGCAAGCCCAGGAGGTGGTAGAGCAAGGTGGATTTTCCGCTGCCGTTGGGGCCTAGCACCACCGCGCGTTCGCCCCGGACGACGACGAAATCCAGCCCGCACAGCGAGACCGTCGTGGCGTCGCTGTAGGTGTGCTCCACGCAGGAGACGTGGGCCACGACCTCGCCTTGCACCTCTGGGTGAGCGTGATCAAAGGTTTCCCCTTCTGGTTTCATCTTCTTCTCGTTTCCGTTTCCCCTGGTCCAAATGGGACGTGCCGGCGGCAGACCTTCGTAGAGTGAACGGTCTGTCCGCTTCGCCGCTGCGGGGGAAGGGCCTCCTTTCCCTCTCAGAAAGGTCGCGGCCAGGAGGATGGTCAGGGCCAGCCCCGGCCCGGCCCAGGGGGCGCGCGCGGGCCAGGGCGTGCTGCGCGCGGCCCAGGCGACGGCCAGAAGCGCCGCCCCTGCGAGGAGCGGGAGCGCGTCGCGCCTGAGGTCGCGCGCTTGCCCGCGCGGCCCCGTCGGGAATCGCCCTCGGTAACCCCGCAGGATCAGGACGTCGTATAGGCGCTGGCTCAGGTCTACGGCACGGATCAGGAGCACCCCCAAAGCCAACGCCAGGTTGCGGATCGTGCGGATCGGCTTTCGCCGTTGCAGGCCGCCCCGCAAGCGCAGGGCGGTGATCAGATGATCCATCCCTTCCAGCAGGATGAAGAAGGAGCGGTAGGTCATGAAGAGGGCGTCGGCCACGAGGCGAGGCAGGACGCGCGAGAGGACGGCGAAGAGGGCGGGATAGGGCGTCGTGGTGATCAGGAGGACCATCGCCATCGCGGCCCCTACCGCCTTGAGGAGGATGGCCGCGGGCGTCTGCCAGGTGCCGTCCCAGCGGCTGACGGCGAAGAGAGCGGCAAAGAGGGCCGGATAGGAGGCGATCAAAAGGACGCGGCGCAATGGGAGCCGCGCCAAGGTCATGCCCGTGGCCAGCAGGAGGTAGAGGGTCAGGAGCGTGGCCACGTCGCGGCTGATCACCACGGCGGCGACCCCCAGCGCGGCCGCGCCGATCTTGGCGGCAGGCGAGGCACGGTGCCAGGGGCTTTCCCCTTGCACCGCCCAGCGGTCCAGCGCGGCGATGTCCATGGGCGCTACCCGAGGCTTGGCGCGTTCGCCTGTGGTCGCGGGAGGATCAGGCGGGGCTGCACGCGCCACACGAACTGTACGATGACGCCGGTGATCAGGGCTTCAATGAGCCAGCCGATGGCGCCCAAAGAGAGGGTGAGCCCAGCGAAGCGGCCCAGGTTCATCTCTGGGCCTTCGGCATGGGCATGCTCGTGTTCCTCAGCGTGGGCGTGCTCTTCACCGCCGCCTAGAAGGACGTTGCCCAAGATGCCTTCCGAGAAAGCCTGGCCCAGCCCCCCTTCGGCCAACGGGGCAGGATGCCATTGTTCGCCCGGGTCGGCGTTCCCCAAGGCGACGATGCCGATGAGGAGGAGGGTGGTCAGAAAGAGGGTGAGCACCGTTGCGCCCCCTGCCAGGAGGCCGGGTTGAGGCTTCTGCCCGCTGAGCACCCGGTAAAAGGCGCGGAAGAGGAGATAACCGACCGCGCATTCGGCGCCGATGACCAGGGTGTTGAGGCCGACCACGGTGACGCCGCCGTGGCCGAAGAGGGCCAGGATCAGGTTGACCACGAAGGCCGCCACGAAGCCCAAAGCAGGGCCGAGCACGATCCCCGCGATGACCGTTAAGTTGACGTGATAGCCGATGGGGACGAACTCGATGGACATGCCGACCAGCATCAGGGCCGCCATCACGCCGAGCAGGGGAACTTGGCGGCGCACGTCGCCGCCGCGCAGGGTGAAGAGGGCCCAGCCAAGGGCGATGGCCGCGCCCAGCCATCCCAAGAGGATGAGCCAGGCAGGGAGGATGCCGTCGGGGATGTGGATGTGGGACATGGCTCTTCTCCTTTGGCAGATGAAAAAGTTTTTCAAATAGTGTGGGCATTTTACCACGAGGTCAAGGGGCTGTCAAATGGGACGCGACAGGCCGCCCCTTGGCCAAGGGGCGGCCTGTCTTGGTCGCCGGCGGCTGCGGTCAGCGCTTCAGGTTCACCGGCAGGTAGAGGCGGGCGCGGGTGAGGTTCAACTCCACCCGGATCACCACGCTCTGTCCGGGCCAGGCGGGGCTGGTGAGGGTGATGTCGGCCGTGTACGCGCCTTCGGCCAGGCCCGCGTTTTGGAAGGAAACGGTGATCTGGGCGGGCGTCGTGCCGGAGGTCGCGCTCAACTTTACCCATGGCTCGCTGGCGGCGGCGTTCCAGGGGATGGGGTTGGCGACGTTTCGGTTATCTATGGAGAGGGGCGCGCTGGCCTCGCCTCGCACAGGGTCCAGGAAGATCACCGCCGGGCCGGCCTGCAACGCGTCGGCGACCGCCGGCAGCCGCGTCGGGTCGCTGACCGTCACCTGCA
This sequence comes from Anaerolineae bacterium, assembly GCA_034434975.1. GTDB lineage: Bacteria > Chloroflexota > Anaerolineae > JADYZS01 > JADYZS01 > JADYZS01. Next base: position 17,840 of record DAOTYP010000204.1, read on the forward strand.
CTGAGGCGGTAGCCACGCTCCCTTCGCCGTCGTCCGCGCGGAAGGTGATGGTGTGGACGCCCTCGCTCAGGCTGGCGATGCTCAGTTGCGCGCCGTTGCCCAGCACGCCGTCCCGGTTGGACGACCAGCGGAGTTGCCCGTCGGCCATGGTTCCCGTATCTATGTCGTAGGCGGCGCCTTCCAGGTTGAGGGTCTGGCTGATGGCGATGGTCGTGGGGCCGCTGGGGGCCACGATCTGCACGGTGGGCACGCGGTTGGGCACGGTGAAGGGGCGATTAGAAGTGTCGCTGGCGGTGTGAATGCCGTCGCTGGCCCAGACCCGGAAGAGCCCCTGCGCGCCGTTGGAGCGGATGACGTTGACGGCGTCCAAGGCGGCGTTGTTGCCGACCACGTTTTGGGCCACCATCTCCCACGACGCGCCGTTGTCGGGGCTGTACTGCACGTTGAAGGTGAGGGGGTCGCCGTCGGGGTCGCTGGCGGTCCAGGTCACGGTGATGGTGTTGCCGGCTAGGACTTCGCCGCCGTTGGGCGAGGTGACGGTGACGCTGGGTGGGTTCGCGCCCGCGGTGACGCTCTTGAGGAGCGCGCCGCCCGGTCCCTCAATGTCCACCCGCACGGTGCCGGCCACGTAGGGGACCAGTTCGCTAATGGCCAAGAGTTCAATCTCCCGCTCCTGTTGCGGCGCGCCCGGCCGCGTCGGCCCGCCGTGCGTTTCCTCGGGCGTGAAGGGGTAACGGGCTAGCACGCTGCCGGCCGCGTTGCGCAGGACGATAGCGTAAGGGCCGGGGACGCGCGGGTCCACGTCGCCCGCGTTGGGGATGACGAAGAGGGGGTTGAGGATGACTTCCTGCTTCACCGGGTCAATAGAACCCATGACCAGGAGGCGATCAACCTGCTCCACCAGGCGGCGGTCGGCGAGGGAGGCGGCAACGGGGTTGCTCTGGAAGTAGGTCATGATCCCCTCATAGGTGAAGTCGCTGATCCACTGGTTATCGCAGTAGGTCATCACGTCCTTCCAGTTGGGGCCGTAGATGGCGCGCGTGCTGATGTCAAAGCCGTAGATGGCCGAGTTGCCGGAGAGGGCGGGGCTGATACGTCCGTCGGTATATGGGTAAGCCGGGCCACCCGCCGCGTCGCAGAAGTTGGCGTGGCCGCGCGAATAGGCGTGCCCCAGTTCGTGGGCAGTGTACCAATCGCCGTAGGAGCCGTCAAAGTCCCAGCCCCAGGTGTTGGTGCCTGTGGGCCCCGAAGAGGTGTGACCCGGCACCGGCGAGCAGCCGCGCATGAAGCCGCCCACGTCGCTGACCAAGCCGTAGTAGCGGGTCCCGATCGGGATCGTGCCAAAGCTCCAAATGATGTCCCACACCTTCTTGCCCCACAACATGCTGTTCACCTGGCCGCACGAGGGATCTGTGAGATCGCCGATGTCGTTCACGCTGCCATTCCCCCAGAAGTGGGTGCGGGTCCAGACATTCAAAGCGTTCAGGGGATACGCGCGCCGTAGCCAGTCGGCTGCCTGATTCACGTGGGAGACCGGCGGCCAATAATCGGTGCCCGATAGACGGTAGCCGACGCGATAGACAACCAGGTGTACCGTAGGCACAGATTCAAAGGAAACGGAAGTGGAGAGGTCGTTGTTCCCGTAGTTGGTCTCCTGCGGGTTGCGGCTGCGCCACCAGGTCACCGGGTTCAGGTAGGCGGTGAGCGTCACCGTTCCTTCTTTGAAGCCTGCAGGCAACTCAAAGAGAAAGGCGTGATCCAACACGCCGCGATCAGGCGAGGGGCGGACGCTGATGTTGCCCCAGGCGCCGTTGATGGGGTAGAGCCAGGCGACGTTGCCGCTGCGTTGCGCCCGCAGCATGGCGAAGGTGGGGTGGATGCCGCTGGTGGAACGGACGTGGAAGCGGACGAAGGTGCGCTTGTTCCGCACCAGGCGCACGCTGTTGTTCAGGTCCTGGATGCCCTGGGTGACCTCAATACTCTGGGCGATGAGGTCGGTGCTGGGGGTCGGCGTGCGCGTAGGGGTGCGCGTGGGGGTGCGGGTCGGGGTGCGGGTGGGTGTGATGGTCGGCGTGCGCGTGGGGGTGCGGGTCGGCGTGGCGGTGGGCGTCTGGGTAGGGGGGGGCCGGCGTGGCGGTGGGAGAGGGCGTCGGCGTGCGGGTGGGCGGCGCGTAGGGCGCGAAGTAGAGGTTGTCCATGGACTCCGAGAGGGCGGTCTGACCGTAATCCAGCGAGACGTAAGCGATGCGCTGCAGCGGATCGTAGAGGCCGATGAACTCCGTGTGCGGCTCCGGCACCGGCGCGTTGCGCACCTGGCAGATGACGGCCCCGGAGGCCTCGTACGCGGTCAAGACGGCCACAGGGCCTACGGTCTCGCCGTTGCCGATCCAGAAGCCCACGTGCGATTTGCGCGAGTCAAAGAAGATGATCATCGGCACGCCCGTGCTGGTGTTGGGGAACACCGCGTCGTTGATGGCGACGTTGGGGGGCGACTGCGCCTCGGCGGGCTCGTTGCCGTAGATGATGGCGCGGGTGGTGCCGGTGTTCTCAAAGCGGACGCCGTAGGGGCTCTGGTACGAGTTGCCGATGACCGCGCCGTTGGGCAGGTCGTCAAAGTTGATCAGCCCCGGCGAGGGAATCTGCGTGGGGCTGAGGAGTTCTTGGCAGCCCGGCGGGTTGTACTCAATGACCAGGCGCGGCGCCAGTTGGGCATCGTTGCGCGCGCTGAAGACGCGCAGCCCGACGGTGTCGCCATCGCCTCGCAGCAAGATGCCGTAGTTGGGGATCTTGTCATCGGCCCAGGCCTGGACGATATTCTTCACATCCCATGACTTCCAGCCGTCGGTCATGTCCAGGGTGCTGAAGGGGTCGCCCTGGTTAGAAGCCGGCGGTTTGTTGTTCCAGGTGACCTTCAGTTCGTCCCATAGGGCAGGAGGATCTGGGAGGATCGCGTCGGGCCAGATGTTGTATTGTTGCGCGCCCTGGGCATCTATCTGATAGAGGCGCAGGCTGGCCCGCAAGATGGTAGAGCCGGGGGGCAAGGGCGATAGATCAAACCAGGCCAACGTTTGGCGGTTAAAGGCGGCCACGGTGCCCCAACGCCCTACGTGCAGATCGCGGTCGCCGCCGTAGTTGGTGTTGGGGTTCCCCTGGTCCACCCAGGCATCCATCTGGGCGGTCAGGGTCAGGCTGGCGGCGGTGGCTGCCGGCGATTCTTCCTGGGCGGCGGCGGGCGGGCCGCTGGCTCGTATAGCGGCTGCCAGCATGAAGATCAGCAGGATGATCGGCAGCAGCAGGAACGGAAACGAACGCCGAAGGGTCGGCTCAGGGTGGCTAGCCATGGGGGACATGACTCTCTCCTTAAGGTGGGTTGTGTAGGCCCCTCTCATCTCTGGCTGGGAAGCAGAGCAAGAAGAGCGCAATTCTATCACAAATCGCCGGGAAAGCAAATCCGCGCTGGGGGGCTGGAACATTTTGGCCTCGGCCTGCGTCTTATGGGTGGGAGGCAGAAACAAGCCGAAACCGATTGGAATGACCCGTAACGGGTGAAAACAGGAGGCAAGTGATGAGGAAGAGGCTCTTTCTCAAGGGCGCCCTTGCCTCCCTGGTGAGCGCGGCAGTCTTGTGGATGACGTGGATAGGGCCAAGCACTGCTCAGGCGGCTGATACAGGGTGGCAAGGCGAGTATTTCAGCAACCCCTGGCTGGTGGGATCGCCGACGGTGGTCCGCACCGACCCCGCGGTCAACTTTGATTGGGGCGCGGGTTCGCCGGACTATCGCGTGCCGGCCGATCGTTTCTCGGCCCGTTGGACCCGCATGGCCTACTTTGAGGGCGGCCGCTACCGCTTCATCGTGGAGGTGGACGACGGGGTGCGTCTCTTCGTGGACGGCCATCTCCTCATTGATCAGTGGCGTGACCAGTCGTTGAGCACCTACACGGCGGAGCGAGACCTGAGCGCCGGGGAGCACTCCCTCCGCATGGAGTATTATGAGAACGGCGGCGCGGCCGTGGCCCGCCTGCGCTGGGAGCGGGTGGATGCGCCGGTCACGCCGACCGCGGCATGGCGCGGCGAATACTATGCGAACCCGTGGCTGGCGGGCGCGCCGACCCTCGTGCGCGAGGATCGCGACATCCGGTTTGAGTGGGGCCCCGGCTCGCCGGACCCGCGCCTGCCGTCCGATCGCTTCTCGGTGCGTTGGACGCGGGCCGTCTCCTTCAAGGAGGGCCGCTATCGCTTCACCACGGTTACCGATGACGGCGTGCGGCTGTACATAGACGGCAGGCTGGTCATTGACCGCTGGTGGGACATGGCCCCCACGGCTCACTCGGTAGAGGTGGATCTGACCGCAGGCGTGCACAGCCTCCGCATGGAATATTATGAGGGCGGCGGCAACGCTACGGCTAAACTATCCTGGGAGATGGTGCGGGTCGTGCGGGAAGGGAACGTGATCACCTGCGTGCGGCCGGTCAACTCCTGGATCAAGATCTACCGTTGGGACGGCAGCCAGTGGGTGGACGTGAACCCCAGAGGCTGGGGCGCGATCTCTCCTTCCGGCTACCTGAAGATAGACGGCCTCTCGGTAGATGTGGCCCGCTACGGGGGCCGCGGTCATCCCTATCGGGTTGAGCTGTGGGCCAACGGCGTGCTGATCCGCTCGGTAGGCAACACCGCCCGCGGCGAGCCGGAATTTCGGGTGCGGGCCGGGGCAGATAACTACACCCCGTGGAGCTGCCCGGCCCCGTAACCCCGGCCGGTTGACATGGGGATCAGCGGGGGAGACGGCCTGTCAGGCCGTCTCCACGCATTTATTAGAGGGAGGGGGGATTTATTGTGTAATCTGCAAAGTTGAGTATAATGGATGCTGCCCAGGCAACATGGGCAAGGAAGGTCCCTTACCGATACGGGCTTTTAAAAACGAAGATGATGCCAATGCCACAACGCCCAACGGCCGTGATCTTCGGCGCGGGGAGCGTCGGGCGGGGGTTTCTGGGCCAGCTCTTCAGCGAGTCGGGGTACGATGTCGTCTTCGTGGATGTGGACACGCCGCTGGTGGAGGCCCTGAACCGCCGGGGGGGTTACACGCTGCGCTTGGCCAGCATGGAAAAGACGGAAGACCTGACCATCGGCCCCGTGCGCGCCCTTCACGGCTCGGACACCGGCCAAGTTGCTCGCGCCGTAGCCCTGGCCAGCCTCATGGCGACCGCCGTCGGCGCGCGCGCGTTGCCCGCCATCGCCCAACCTATCGCGGCCGGCCTCGCCCAACGCTGGGAGGCCGGTGAAAGCGCGCCCCTGAACATCATCGTCTGCGAGAATCTCCACGACGCGCCCGATCTCCTGCGGGGCTACGTGGAGGGGGCGCTACCGGAAGGGCTACGCCCGCTGGTGCGCGAACGGGTCGGCTTCGTCCCCGCCGTCATCGCCCGCATGTCCCCTGTGCCGACGCCGGAGCAGCGCGCGGCCGACCCCTGCCTCATCGTGGCCGAGCCCTACAAGGTGCTGCCGGTGGACCGCCTAGCCTTCGTCGGGCCCATACCCAACATCGTGGGGATGGAGGCCGTCACCCCTTTCATCGCCTACACGGAACGCAAGTTGTACATCCACAACGCCGGCCATGCCATCCTGGCCTACCTGGGCTATCGGCGCGGCCACATGTACGGCTATGAGGCGCTGACGGACCCCTGCGTGCGGCCCCTGTTGGATCAGGCCCTGGACGAGGCGGGGCGCGCGCTCATCGCCGAACACGGCTTTGCGCCGGACGCGCTGCGAGAGCACATCCAGGACCTGCTCCATCGCTTCGCCAACCAGGCCCTGGCCGATCCCATCAGCCGCCTGGCGCGAGACCCGCTCCGCAAACTGGCGCCGGCCGACCGCCTGGTGGGGGCCGCGCGCCTGGCGGAGAAGCATGGGATCGTGCCCGAGGGGTTGGCCTGGGGGATCGCGGCGGGGCTGGCCTACGATGACCCCCATGACGAGCACGCCGTGGCGCTGCAGGCGCGGCTGGCACAGGAAGGCCTGGAGCAAACTTTGCAGGCCGTCTGCGGCATCCGCCCCGGCGAGTCGCTCTCCCTGCTTGTGCGCAGTCGCTATCTCGTCCTTCAGGAAAGCCCACATTGGCAGAAAAGAAGGGACGCTTGATCCCCTTTCTTAGATGAGGCTTCGCTTGGCATCCTTTACGGTGAACGGAGGCTACTTTGCTTATGGAAGCAACGATGGCGCTGGATGTGGAGAAGGTGTCGGCCCTGATTGAGGAGCACGCGCTGACGAAGGAGCAACTCCTGACTTGGCTGCGCCAGATCAAAGAGATCAGGGCCTTTGAGAACAACATCGCGGACCTCTTGGGTAGGGCCGTCCTCAAGGGGGCCTCGCACCTTTACGCCGGCCAGGAGGCGGTGGCGGTGGGCGCGGTGGCGGCCCTGCGCGACGACGACCTGATCACGAGCACCCACCGCGGCCACGGCCATTGCCACGCTCACGGCGACCGAGCGGCGAAGACCCCTGAGGCCCAACAGGAACACTTCAACAAGATGATGGCCGAGGTCCTGGGCAAGTCGGGGGGCTATTGCAAAGGCAAGGGCGGCTCCATGCACATCGCCGACGTGGCCCACGGCAACCTGGGCGCCACGGGCATCGTCGGCGGCAACATCCCGGTGGCGGTAGGGGCGGCCCTCGCCCAGAAACTGATGAAGACCGGCCGGGTGGTCCTCTGTTTCTTCGGCGACGGCGCGGTGAACACGGGCAACTTCCACGAGTCGCTGAACATGGCCAGCATCTGGGACCTGCCGGTCGTCTTCGTGGTGGAGAACAACCAGTACGCGATGTCGGTCCCTTGGAAGAAGGTGAGCAAACTCGCCAACGCGGCCGACCGCGCCTGCGCCTACGGCATCCCCGGCGAGGTGGTGGACGGGATGGACGCGCTCGCCGTGTATGACGCCGCCGTCAGGGCGGTGGAGCGCGCCCGCCGCGGCGAGGGGCCGACGTTGATTGAGGCCAAGACCTACCGCTGGTTTGGCCATTCCCACTCCGACCCGCGCGCCTACCGCACGCGCGAGGAAGAAGCGGAGTGGAGGCAGCGCGACCCGATCATCGTCCTCCGCAGGCACCTGGAGCTCCTCAACTGGCTGACCCCCGCCGAGTATGAGGAACTGGATCAGAAGGTCAAGGAGAAGTTGGAGAAGGCGATGGCCTACGCCGAGGCCTCGCCGGAGCCGAGCCCCGATGAACTGGAAACCGACGTGTACGCCCCTCCCAAGACGACCCAGGCGGACATAGAATACGAACGGCAATTGCGGGAACGGGTGCGCCGCGACGGCAACATGCGGGTCATCTCCTACGCCCAGGCGTTGGCGGAGGCGATGCGGGAGGAGATGTTGCGCGATCCGCGCGTCTTCATCATCGGCGAGGACGTGGGGCTGTACGGCGGAGCCTACGGCGCGACGCGAGGGCTCTGGCAGGAGTTCGGTGATTGGCGGGTGATAGATACGCCCATCTCCGAAGCGACCGTCGCCGGCGCGGCGGTGGGCGCGGCCATGGCTGGGATGCGCCCCATCGCCGAGATCATGTACGTAGATTTCACCCCTCTGGCGATGGACCAACTGGCGAACCAGGGCGCGAAGAATCGCTACATGTTTGGCGGCAAAACCAGCGTGCCGATGGTCCTCCGGACCGAGGGGGGGGCCGGGCGGGCCATCGCCGCCCACCACTCGCAAAGCCTGGAATCCCTCTGGACCCACTTCCCCGGCATCTACGTGGTCATGCCTTCCACCCCATATGACGCCAAGGGGCTCCTCAAGGCCGCCATCCGGGACGACAACCCCGTCATGTTCATTGAGCACAAGATGCTCTACCGGGAGAAAGGCCCCGTCCCGGAGGAGGATTACATCATCCCCCTGGGTGTGGCCGATGTGAAGCGGGGGGGGAAGGACATCACCCTGGTCACCTACTCGCGCATGGTGCTCAGGGCGCTGGAGGCGGCGGAGATCCTGGCGAAGGAGGGGATTGACGTGGAGGTGATTGACCTCCGCACCTTGAAGCCCTTGGACATAGACACGGTCATCGCCTCGGTAAAGAAGACGGGGCGCTTCGTCGGCGTGACGGAAGCCTACGAGAACACCTCTTTCATCAACGAGGTGATGGCGCAGGTGAACGAGTTGGCCTTTGACTGGTTGGATGCGCCGATGGTGCGGGTGGCCGCGGCTAACGTGCCGGTGCCGCGGGCCGAGGTGTTGGAGGACCTGGCGATCCCCAACGTCGGTCGCATCGTGGAAGCCTGCCGGAAGGTGATGCGCTAATGGCCAAGGAAGTCTTCGTACCTAAACTGGGGCAGACGGTAGAGGAGGTGCGACTGGTCCGCTGGCTGGCGGCGGACGGCGCGTCGGTGGAGGAGGGGCAGGACATCCTGGAGGTGGAGACGGACAAGGCGATCTTCACCGTCCAGGCTAACGCCAGCGGCACGTTGCACATCGGCCCGTACAAGGTGGATGATACCGTGCCGGTCCTCACCGTCGTGGCTACCATCGGCAAGCCGGACGAGAGGTTTGAGGTGAAGGGCGGTGTGGAGAAGGCGGGGGTCTCTTCTCCCGCCGCCCCTGCTCCCCTCCCTGAAGCGGGGAAGGAAGGAGAGGTGGAGGGAGGCGCCGAGGGGCGCATTTTCGCCTCGCCCCGCGCCCGCAAGTTGGCCGCCGAGAAAGGGGTGGACCTGGCCCAGGTCACGCCGACGGGCGGCGGAGGGGTGCGGGTCGCGGAGCGGGATGTCATCGCCTACCTGAGCCAACTGCCGAAGGCGACGCCCGTGGCCCAGAAGATGGCGGCGGAGGCGGGGGTAGACCTGCGCACCCTTCGCGGCACCGGCCCCGGCGGCATGATCACCAAGGAGGATGTGGAACGCGCCTTGCAGGTGCCGCCGCCTCCTGCGGCGCCTCCGCCACCGCCCTTGCCGGCGGTGGAGGTTTTGGAGCGGGTTCCTCTCAAAGGCGTCCGGGGCATCATCGCCGAGCGGATGGCGGCCAGCATGCACACCACCGCGCGCGTGACCCTCTTCATGGAAGCCGATGCCACCGAGTTGGTCGCCCTGCGCGAGCGGCTGAAGGCGCGGGTGAGCGAGGAGTGGGGCTTTGCCCCCGGCTACAACGACATCCTGGCGAAGATGGTCGCGACAGCCCTGCGCAAGTTCCCTTACATGAACGCTCGCCTCGCGGCCGACGCCGTGGAGCACCTGGCCCATGTGAACATCGGGATGGCGGTGGATACCGAGCGCGGGCTTCTGGTGCCGGTGATCCGCGACGTGGACAAGAAGAGCCTGCGCGAGTTCGGCGCGGAGTTTCGCGCGCTCGTGGAGCGGGCGCGCCAAGGGCGCCTGCCGCCGGATGACCTGAGAGGCGGCACCTTCACCATCACCAACTTGGGGATGTACGATGTGCTGGCCTTCACGCCCATCATCAACTTGCCGGAGGCGGCGATCCTGGGCGTGGGTAAGATCACGCCGCAGCCCGTCGTGCGTGAGGGCCAGGTGGTCGTGCGTCAGATGATGGTCTTGAGCCTGGCCTTTGACCATCGCCTGGTGGACGGGGCGCCTGCGGCCCGTTTCCTACAATATCTCAAGGACCTGATTGAAGAGCCGTACCTGTGGTTGACGGCTTAGAAGCCAGAAAGGAGCGGAGTGATGATGGAGGATAAGTTAGCGCGATACAAGCGAGCGGATCAACCTCTTCCGAAGACCAACGTGATCTGGCCCCTCTACGGCGCAGGGATGGAAAACCTGGGTCGCGACGGACGCCCGATTGAGGTGCCGATGCCGCGATACGGGCCGGATGAACTCCTGGTCCGTCATGACGCCTGCGGCCTCTGCTTCTCCGACATCAAGGTGATCGCTTTGGGCCCACAGCACCCCCGCATCTTTCGCGACATGCAGAAGGAGCCGGTGGTGTTGGGCCATGAGGTCTCCATGACCGTCGTCGGCGTTGGGGAGAGCCTGCGCGGTCAGTACAAGGTGGGCGACCGTTTCATCATCCAGGCCGACATCTTCAAGAACGGCGTGGGCTACGCCTACGGCTACATGATCCAAGGGGGGCTTTCCAAGTACGGCGTGATTGATCAGCGGGTCCTCAACGGCGATCACGGCAACTACCTCATCCCCGTTCGGCCGGAGACCGGCTATGTGGAGAGCGCCCTGACCGAGCCGTGGGCCTGCGTCATCGCCGCGTATGGGCTTCGGTACCGCACGCAATTGAAGCCCGGCGGCACCGCCTGGGTCATCGGCGTCGCGGCGGACGATCCTCGGCCCTACACCATCAGCGCGGGCTTTGACGCGCGTTCTGCGCCGAGCCGCCTTCTGCTGACCAACGTCCCCTCTCCCTTTGCCCGCTGGCTGCGGGCGCGCGCCGCGGAGTTGGGGGTGGAGGTGATAGAGGTAGCCGATGTGGCCGCGCCGCCGGTGAAGGAGGTGGACGACATCGTGCTTCTCGGCGCGGATGCGGACCTCATTGAGAAGGTCAGCCCTTTCCTGGCTCCCTTCGGCGTCTTCGCCCTCCTGGCCGACAGGCCGCTTCCCCGCAAGGTCAGCGTGGATGTGGGGCGCATCCACTACAACCGCTGGCTCTACGTGGGGAGCACCAAGCCCGACGTGGCGGCTGCCTACGCCGAGGTGCCGGTGCGCGCCGAGTTGAAGAAGGGCGGGCGTGCCTGGTTCGTCGGCGCGGGAGGGCCGATGGGGCGGATGCACGTGCAGCGCGCGATCCAGCTGGCCAACGGCCCTCGGACCATCGTTTGCACCGACGTCAGCGACCTGCGCCTGGAGGACCTGTGCACCTCTTTCGGCGAGGAGGCGAAGGCGAAGGGGATTGAGTTCATCTGTCTCAACCCCAACCGTCGGGAGGCATACCAGGAGGCGATGGCCCGCTTCAAAGCGGAGGGCTTTGACGACATCGTCGTCCTGGCTCCCATCGCGGCCGTCATCGCCGACGCGGCAACCTACCTGGCTCCCCAGGGGGTTTTGAACATCTTCGCCGGTGTGGGGCGCGGCACCATGGCCGACCTGGACCTGAGCGACGCCTATTTGAAATCGGCGCGCGTCATCGGCCAGTCAGGCTCCGCCATAGAGGACCTGCGGCTGATGCTGAACCTAGCCGAATCGGGGCAGCTCTCGCCAAACCGGTCGCTTGCGGCCATCGGCTCCCTCAGCGCCGCGCGCGATGGGCTGCAGGCCCTCAAGGATACGACCTATCCCGGCAAGGTGGTCATCTTCCCCCACATCAAGGAGATGCCTTTGACCGCGCTCCCCGACCTGAAGGACAAGTTGCCGAGCGTCTACGCGAAACTAAAGGATGGTCGCGAGTGGACCGTGGAAGCGGAAGAGGAATTTCTCAGGCTCATGCTGGAGGATTGAACCCGATGTGCAGGCTGCTGGAGGATCGCGTCGCCGTCGTAACCGGCGGAGGGCAAGGGCTTGGCCAGGCCATCGCTTTCCGCCTGGCCAAGGAAGGCGCGCACGTGGTGGTGGCCGATCTGAACGAGGAGACGGCCCAGGCTACCGCCGCCCAGATCACCTCCACCACGGATCGCAAGGCGATGGCCCTCAAGGTGGACGTGACCAACGAAGGACAGGTCGCGGCGATGATAGACCGCACCGTGCAGGAGTTCGGACGGTTGGACATCGTGGTCGCCAACGCGGGCATCCTCATCGCGGAGGAGGTGACCGAGTTCCCTGCGGACAAGTGGCGGGCGGTGATAGAGGTCAACCTGGTCGGCTACTTCCTGGTCGCCAAGCACGCCGCTCGGGTCATGAAGGAGCAACGTCGCGGCACCATCATCCAGATTAACTCTAAATCGGGCAAGAAGGGGAGTTACAAGAACTCCGCCTATGCCGCCAGCAAGTTTGGCGGCATAGGCCTGACGCAAAGCATCGCGCTGGAATTGGCGGAGTACGGCGTGCGGGTCAACGCGGTCTGCCCCGGCAACCTTCTGGACTCGCCCCTGTGGGTGAACTCGCTCTACAAGCAGTATGCCAAGAAGTGGGGCATCACCGAGGAGGAGGTGCGCCGGAAATACATTGAGCAGGTGCCCATGAAGCGAGGCTGCACCTATGACGATGTCTGCAACGTCGTCGTCTTCCTCGCTTCCGACCAGGCTTCTTACATGACCGGCCAGGCCATCAACGTGACCGGCGGGCAGGAGATGCGATGAGGGATCCCCTTCTCTCCTTTTTGTTGTCTCCTCGCCGCCAGGGGAGGGAGTCAAGGGTGAGGAGGGTTCCCCATGGAGGAGGCGTCCCATCAACCCCCGTGTAAGCGACCTGGAACGCCAACTGAACGGCTTTTCCCGCGAGGCGCGCCTCAAGGCCTTGGCCGAACTGGTCGCGCTGGTGCGGCAAGGGGTCATTCAGCCCGAGCCCGAGGCCGACGTGGCCAACATGCACTGCCACACCTTCTTCTCGTTCAACGCCTACGGCCATTCGCCCACGTCGCTGGCCTGGTTGGCCAAACGCAAGGGCTTTCGGCTGATGGGCATCGTGGATTTTGACGTGCTGGACGGGGTGGACGAGTTCCTGACGGCCTGCGACATGGTGGAGGTGCGCGGCAGCGCGGGGATGGAGACGCGCGTCTTCATCCCGGAGTTCGCGACCAGGGAGATCAATTCCCCGGGCGAGCCGGGCGTTTGCTATCACATGGGGATCGGCTTCACCTCCGGCGAGGTAACAGGCCCCGCGGCGGGCATCCTGGCCGGCCTGCGCGAGCGGGTGGCCCGACGCAACCGCGAGATGATCGCGCGCATCAACGCGTACATGGCGCCGGTGACCGTAGACTATGAGAAAGACGTGTTGCCCCTCACGCCTGCCGGCAACGCGACGGAGCGGCACATCCTCACGGCCTACCTGCGCAAGGCCGAGATGGTCGTGGATAACCTGCCGGCCTTCTGGGCCGAGAAACTGAACCTGGATGCGGCTCAGGTGGCGGCGAGCATCGCCGACCTTCCTAAGTTTCAGAACCTCGTGCGCGCCAAACTCATGAAGCGGGGTGGTGTGGGATACATCCAGCCGGACGCTGCCTCCTTCCCGACGGTGGAGGAGTTTCACACCTTGATCGTGGCGTGCGGCGCCTTGCCCTGTTTCGCCTGGCTGGACGGCACTTCTGAAGGGGAGGAAGCCATCGCCGAGCTTTTAGATCTCCTCCTCGGCAAGGGGTTGGCGGCCCTCAACATCATCCCCGATCGGAATTGGAACATCGCCGACCCGGAGCTGCGCCGCAGGAAGGTGCAGAACCTGTACGACGTGGTTCACCTGGCCGAGGAATTGGACCTGCCGCTGCACGTTGGCACCGAGATGAACAGTTTCGGGCAGAAGATCGTGGATACCTTCACCGCGCCGGAGTTGGCGCCGGTGCGAAAGGCCTTCCTGGACGGCGCCCACTTCATCTATGGGCACACGGTGATGCAGCGGGCCTTGGGGCTTGGCTACCAGAGCGAATGGGCGCGCGCTCATCTCCCCTCGCGGCGTGGGCGCAACGACTTCTATACGAAGATCGGCTATCGGGTTCGGCCGGGGCAGGCGGGCCTGGCCCAACTCCGGGCGTTACACCCCACTATGTCGCCCGCCGAGATCTTATCCGCGCTGCCGCTGTAGTCAACGGAAGGCGGAATCCCCTCGTCGCCGTTTGGATTCCCGGGTGGCTATGCGCTATCACGCCAATACCTGCTCCACGAGCGCGCCTGCTGGCGTGGTGCGCTTGCGGTGGGCGCGCGCGCCGGCCTTATGCACCTTCTTGTCCGGGGGGAGGCGGTCCACGCGGGGGTTGGGGGGCAGAGCCGGCTCCGGCGCGTGCCTGACCGGCCGCTCCGCGGTCTGTGTTTCAGGCGGTATGGGGAAGGAGAGGTAAAAGACGGAGCCCTTCCCCAGCTGGCTCTCTACCCAGGCGCGGCCGCCGTGGGCCTGGGCCACCGATTTAACGATGGCCAGGCCGAGCCCCGTGCCTGTCTGTTTTTCCTGCCCCGGCACACGGTAAAATCGCTCAAATAGCCGAGGCAACGCCTCCGGCGGGATGCCCGGCCCTTTGTCGGCTACGCTGACCACCAGGCTGTCGCTCCCTTCCCAGCCCACGTTGATCCGCACGCGCCCGCCTTCGGGGCTGTACTTCACCGCGTTGGAGAGGAGGTTCACGATGGCTTGGCGGAGGTAGGTGGGGTCGCCTAGGATCGGCGGTAGGCCCGGCGTGAAGGTGGGGACGATCTTGACGTTCTTCTGGGCGGCCTGCAGGCTGACCTCTTCCGAGGCGCTGCTGGCCAGCAGCGCCAGGTCGCACTTCTCGCGCTTGGCCAGCCCGGACTCTATCCGTTCCAGGTCCAGCAGGTTGTCCACCAAGGCCCGG
>DAOTYP010000205.1:0-3394 GCA_034434975.1 Anaerolineae bacterium
ATGGTGTGAGGCGGCCGGTGTGATGCGCAGCCTCCATTATGGTCGCATCGGTTTCTTGGGGCATACCTATCCCGGCATGCTGGACATGTACTCCGATTTCACCATGCATCATGCTCAGTTAGGGGTACACATTGAGTTGTTGGAGATGGACGATCTACAGAAGCGGGTGCGCTCGGCCACGCGAGAAGAAGTGGAAGCCAAGAAAGCAGAGGCCCGCGCGCAATTTGAGTTCGCTGATCCTGGGAAAGACCCCATTGCGCGCCCCATTCATGACGAGGATTTTGAGTGGGCGGCGCGTGTGGCCGTCGGGCTAGATAAGTTGGTCGCCGATTTTGATTTGGACGGCCTGACCTATTATTATCGTGGGCTGGACGGAAACGAATACGAGCGATTGGGTGCCGGCATGATCATGGGCAACTCTATGCTGACGGCGCGTGGGACACCGGCCTCTGGCGAAGGGGATCTGAAAACCTGCGTGGCGATGATGATCATGGATCGTTTTGAGGCCGGCGGTTCGTATACCGAGTTCTATGCGATGGATTTTGTGGATAACTTCCTGCTCATGGGGCATGACGGGCCAGGGCACATCGCCATCAGCGAGACGAAGCCCGTCCTGCGTGGGCTGGGGCTCTATCACGGCAAACGCGGTTACGGCGTTTCGGTGGAATTCAACGTCAGGACAGGGCCCATCACCCTGCTGGGGATGACGCAGACCGCCGATGGCCGCCTCAAGATGATCGCTGCCGAGGGCGAATCCATACCCGGCCCTATCATGCGCATCGGCAACACCAACTCGCGCCTCAAATTCCCCTTGGAGCCAGCCACGTTTATGAACCGCTGGTGTGAGGAGGGCCCCACCCATCACTGTGCGCTGGGGATCGGGCATCAGATCAGCAGGATCGCCAAACTCGCGCAGCTGATGGGTCTAGAACTGGCCATCGTGACCCGGGCGAAAGCCGGCTGAAAATCTATCTTACGGCTGGCGGGCCTGAGGCCCCTCTGTCCCTGCGCTTGACAAAATGCCTCCTCTGAGGTGTAATGTGCGAGGTTTCACAGGATGTTTCCTTTCACCTATTGAGGAGGTCGTACATGGCGCGCTTCAGCAGGTTGGAGGTCCTCAATGCCATCGTGGAGACGGGCCTGGTTCCCGTCTTCTATCACAAGGATGTAGAGGTGGCCAAGAAGGTCGTCGCCGCCTGCGTCGCAGGAGGGGCGCGGGTGGTGGAGTTCACCAATCGCGGCGATTTCGCGCCCTTGGTTTTCACCGAGCTCTCCCAATACTTCGCCAAAGCCGATCCGAAGGTCATCCTGGGCGTGGGGAGCATCGTGGACGCGCCGACCGCTGCCCTCTACATCGCGAGCGGGGCCAACTTCGTGGTCGGTCCGATCTTGAACCCGGAGATCGCGCGGCTGTGCAATCGGCGAAAGATCGCCTATTGCCCCGGCTGCGGCAGTGCCTCCGAGATCGCGCAGGCTGAGGAGCTGGGAGTAGAGATCGTAAAGGTGTTCCCTGGCGACTCGGTAGGCGGGCCTAACTTCGTCAAGTCCATCCTGGGGCCCTGCCCTTGGACGCGGATCATGCCTACCGGCGGCGTGGAGGCGACAAAGGAAAGCATCACCGCCTGGTTCAAGGCGGGCGTAACCGCGGTCGGGATCGGCACCCACCTGATCCGCAAGGAATGGGTGGAGACGGGAAACTACGAGGCCATCACGGCCAAGACGGCCGAGCTCCTCGCCTGGATTCGCGAGGTGCGCGGCTCTTAGAACCCTTGCATCTATATACCGGAGGACCAAGAATGGCTGAGAAAATCGTCCGCTATACGGAGATCAAGCCGGCAGCCAGTTGCAAATACGACGGCGTGTCGCTCGGCGAGGTCATGTTGCGCTTTGATCCCTACGATGTGCCGGTAGCCCGTGCGACTGTGATGCGGGTGTTTCAGGGAGGTGGGGAAACCAACGTGGCCTGCGGCCTGGCCTACACCTTTGGTCTGCGCACCGCCGTCCTCACCGCCTTGGTAGATGACCATATCGGCCGGAACATAGAGAACCAGTTGCGGGCCGCCGGCGTGGATACCAGCAAGATCATCTGGTTCAACACCAAAAACGACGGCTCTCGCTTCTCCACGGATCAGAAGGGAACGTTGATGAACGGCATCAACTTCACCTTCGCCGGCAAAGGGCTGATCCCATCCGATACCCTGTATTATCGCGCCCACACGGCCGTGCGCGAACTGCGCGAGGGGGATTTCAATTGGGATGAGCTGTTCGGCCAGGAGGGGGTGCGCGTGTTCAACACCGGCGGCATCTACACCTTGATCTCGCCCACGTCGGCCGGCCTGGCCTTAGAGGGGGTGCGCAAGGCCAACGAATACGGCACTTTCGTAGCCGCCGATTTGAACTACCGCTCCAAGGTGGAGCCCAACAAGAACCGCGCGCGTGAGATCAATCGCCAGATCGCGCCTTACCTAGGTTTCCTGGTGGGCAACGATACCGATCTCTCGGACGCGTTGGGTTACGCCATCAAAGGTGATCCGGACGCGCCGTTTGAGGAATGGCTGGAGGCATACAAGGAGACGGTGCGCCAGGTCGCGAAGGATTACCCTAACCTCAGCCTCATCGGTACGCAGTGGCGAGGCGCGACCAACGCCGACATCATCAGCTGGGGCGGCGTCTTGTACGACACCGCGGCGGACAAGTTCTACGTCGCGCCATTGCGCACCGATGTGCCTATCGCCGATAGGACGGGCGGCGGCGACTCTTTCGCCTCAGGCGTGCTCGCCGCGCTACTCAAGGGGAAAGACCTGGATACCGCTGTGCAGTGGGGCGCCGCGCACGGCATCCTCGTTCAGGAGACGCCAGGCGACATCACCATGGTGGATGAGAAGGCGGTGCTGGCGGAGGTCAAGCGGGCGCAGAAGCGGGGCGGCGTCAGGGCCACGAGGTAGGCCCCTGCCGGAGGTGAGCTCAATCTTGTTGATCACCCCTGGCCTGCCGCGAGGAGCGCGTTAAAAGAACTTAACGTGTTCTTTTTCTACCCTTAAACTTTATTTCGCGCCCAATTAACGAACGGGGAGTAAGGTAAGGGGGTGAAGATATTACAATCAGTAAGGAGGGAAGCAAGCGTGCCTCGCAAGTACAACGGTTTTCTGATCCTCTTGATAGTAGCTAGCCTGTTGGTCTCGGCCTGCGCCACCCCGACTCCTCAGGCTCAGCCGACGCCTACCAAGGCTCAGCCGACGCCTACTCAGCCTCAGCCGCCCCCTACTCAGCCTCAACCGACTCCTACCCAGCCTCAGCCGACCCCCACCAAGGTTCAACCGACGCCGACAAGCAGCGTCAAGGAGCTGAGGGGGGACATTACGGTAGATGGCTCCAGCACGGTCTATCCCATCAC